>JAXGRO010000009.1:0-52877 GCA_040765825.1 Methanomassiliicoccales archaeon | reverse complement strand
GAGGGTCAAGTTCCGTATCACCTGCGTGGTCGGCAACGGCGACGGGTTCATCGGCATCGGAAGGGCCAAGGGGAAGGAGGTCGGACCCTCCATACGCAAGGCCATCGACAACGCCAAGCTGAACATCATCGAGATCAAGCGCGGATGCGGTTCTTGGGAATGCGGATGCGGCACGCCGCACTCGCTCCCGTTCACGGTGGTCGGCAAGTCCGGCTCCGTGGAGGTGTACCTGAAGCCCGCCCCCAGGGGCATATCCCTGGCCGTGGGCGACGTGGCCAAGAGCATCCTGACGCTCGCGGGCGTCAAGGACTCCTGGGGCTTCGCCAAGGGCCACACCAAGACCACAGTGAACTACGCGTACGCGACCTTCTACGCCCTGAGGAACACCATCGAGATGAGGGTGTCCGAGGAGCAGGAGAAGAGGCAGCACATCGTAAGCGGGCCGGTGCAGGTGCACGTGGCCGAGGACGATGTTCCGGCACAGGAGGAGTGAACATGGCATACGCAGCGATAAGGGTCCGCGGGCACTCCGGTGTGCGCGGCGACGTAGAGGACACCATGCGCATGCTCAGGCTCACCCGCGCCAACCACTGCGTGGTGCTTCCGGAGACGGAGGAGATAAAGGGCATGCTGATGAAGGCCAAGGACTATATCACCTGGGGCGAGGTGTCCGAGGAGACGCTGGCCCGCATGATCAAGTTCCGCGGCAGGATGATGGGCGACAAGCCCATAGACGACGAGGTGGTCAAGGAGAACACCCCCTTCGGGTCCATAATGGCCCTCGCCAAGGGAATAACCAAGGGCGAGACCAAGTATGCCGAGATAAAGGGAGTGAAGCCCCTGTTCCGCCTCAGCCCCCCTAAAAAGGGTTATGAGGGCGTCAAGCGCGGCTTCGGGGCCGGAGGCGCCCTGGGCTACCGGGGAGAGGAGATAAACGACCTCATCTCCAGGATGATCTGAAGGTGATATGAATGGTTAGCAGAACCGAGAAGTTCAGGGGCTCCCGTACCCACGGCCGCGGCAAGAAGTCCGGGCGTGGCGCGGGGAAGCGCGGCGGCACGGGCAACGCCGGCCTGCACAAGCACAAGACCCAGTATATGCTCAAGTTCATGCCCGACCACTTCGGTCGGCATGGGTTCAAGCGCCCGCAGAAGATGGTGTCCGCAAAGATCACCATGAACGTGGGCGACCTGGAGCAGGTACTGGAGGCCATGAAGGCCCAGGGGACCGCGGTGGAGAAGGATGGCAAGATCGCCATCGACCTCGCCGCCCTTGGCGTCGACAAGCTGCTGGGCAACGGCCGCGTGAGCACGCCCTTCGAGGTCTCCGTAGCGGAGACCACTGCCCTGGCCAAGGCCAAGGTTGAAGAAGCAGGCGGGCATATCGTGGTGCCAGAGTAAGCTTCGCGTGATGCTTATGGCCGATAACCAGAAGAGCCTGCTGTATAAGCTGAAACCCATAACTGACCGCCTACCGGCGGTCTCCAAACCCGAGGGACACGTCCATTTCAGGACCAAGATGCTGTGGGTCGTGGTGATCCTGGTCTTCTATTTCATGATGACCAACATCTTCCTGTATGGGCTGGACAGCGGGGAGACCATCGACCTTTTCGCCCAGTACCGGGCCATCCTGGCCGGGGCGCAGGGTTCGCTCATGCATCTGGGCATCGGCCCGATAGTCACCGCCTCCATCATCATGCAGCTGTTCGTGGGGGCCAAGATAATCAAGCTGGACCTCACCGACCGTGAGGACAAGGCGGTATACCAGAGCAGCCAGAAGTTCCTGGTGCTGGTCATGATACTGGTGGAGGCCGTGCCCCAGGTGTTCGGATACCTGGTGCCGTCCGAAATGTTCGTCAGCAACCTCGAGGGGACCTTCGGCGAGACCGGGTTCCTGAGGGGCGAGAACATCGCCAGGCTGGTAATAATAGCGCAGCTGTGCGTCGGATCGTACCTGGTGTTCCTGATGGACGAGGTGGTGTCCAAATGGGGCATCGGGAGCGGGATATCACTGTTCATTGCCGCGGGAGTGGCAGAGGCGCTGTTCACCGGGACCCTGAACACCGAAGGTCTTGATTCGGATCAGCCGCTGGGCAGCAACAACCTGCCGGTGGGCACCATACCCAAGACCATCTTCATACTGACCAACTCTTCGGCCTCAGAACTGGCCGGGGGAGGCTATGAACAGATATTGATAGCCAATCCCAACCCCATGATTGCGCTGATCGGGACGATAATCATCTTCCTGTTCGTGGCGTATGTGGAATCGGCGCGCATAGAGCTTCCGCTGGCCCACGGCACCGCCCGCGGGGCCCGCGGCCGGTACCCCATAAAGCTGATCTACGCATCCAACATCCCGGTCATCCTGATGGCCGCGCTGCTGGCCAACGTCAGCATGTTCACCATGCTGCTGTACACCAACGACGCCCTGAGCGGGATCCCGCTCATCGGGGGAGCGGAATGGCTGGGCGTGTATCCGCCGGGAGAGAATTACCCCACGTCAGGACTGGCCTGGTACCTGTCCACGCCCCGGGGGGTGGGCGATTGGCTCCTGCCGATGCTCAACCCCGAAGCGTACGGGAGCATGGCCTTCGGCCACAGCCCCTGGCAGATCATGGCGCACGTGCTGATCTACGTGGGCGTGATGGTGGGCGGCTCCATCCTCTTCGCCAAGTTCTGGATCATGACCACCAACATGGGGCCGGAAGCGGTCGCCAGGCAGATCGAGTCCTCCGGATTGCAGATCCCCGGGTTCCGCAGGGACCCCCGGGTGCTCAAGCGCGTGTTGGAGAGGTACATCCCCATCGTGACGGTAATCTCCGGTGCGGTGGTGGGCGGACTCGCCGCGGGCGCGGACCTCATCGGAACGGTGGGGAACGCCAGCGGTACCGGTGTGCTGCTGGCCGTGGGCATCATGATCCAGTTCTACGAGGCCATCGGGCGCGAGCAGATGATGGAGATGCACCCCGTGCTGAGGGGCTTCTTCGGAGGGGAGTGATGATACATGGCTGAAGCACCCAAACAGGACGCCAAGGCCACGACCAGCAGGATGCTGCTGATCTTCGTCTTCGTCATGGCCATCTTCGTCATGTTCGACCAGGACCTCCGGTCCGGCCTAGGACAGGTCGTCGGGATGGGCCTGGAGCCCCTCTGGGGCTTCGACGGCTCCTTCCCGGTGGTCTCCCTGTTCATCACCGGGGCGTTCATGACCTCCCTGAGCATAGTGGTCCGCCACTTCTTCACCGACTACGTCAAGCAGGTGAAGAGCCAGAAGATCATGTCCGCCTTCAACAAGGAGATGCAGTCGGCCCGCAAGGAGAACAACACCTACAAGCTGAAGAAGATGATGGAGCTGCAGCCCAAGATGATGGAGGAGTCCATGAAGCAGACCACCACCCAGATGAAGCTGATGCCGGTCACCATGCTCATCATCATCCCCATCTTCGCCTGGCTGGCCGTGTTCGTGGGCGATCTCGAATCCGCGATGATCACCGTGCCCTGGTCCGACAACGCCAGCTTGAACGCGTCGTACCTGCTCCCGGCCTGGGTGCTGCTGTACTCGCTGATCAGCGTGCCCTTCGGGCAGCTGCTGTCCAGGGTACTTAGGTACTACTCCTTCAAGAAGCGGTTGAGCGCAATGCAGGCCGAAGGGAAATGATAATCACCATCAGCGGACTGATCGGCAGCGGCAAGACCACCGTGTGCCGCATGCTCGGGGATCGGCTGGGCTACCGCCAGGTCATCTCCGGGCACGTGTTCCGGGAGATGGCCAAGGAGCTTGGCATGTCCCTGGAGGAGTTCGGCAAGCTGGCCGAGCAGGACCCCAAGTTCGACCACCGCATAGACGAGCGGTTGCTGAACGTGGCCCACGGCGGTGGCGACCTGATCCTGGAGGGGAGGTTGGCCGGACAGCTTCTCCGCCGGAATGACATTCCGGCCTTCTGCATTTTCCTGGACGCGCCACTGGAGGTGCGCGTGCAGAGGGTCTCCGGCCGGGAAGGGGTGGACCTGCAGGCGGCCATCGAGGAGATGCGCGCCCGCGAGGCGAGCGAAGTGCTAAGGTACCGCAAGTTCTATGGCATCGACGTGACCGACCGTTCGATATACGACATGGTCATAGACACCGGCGCCCTGACCCCGGAGCAGGTGGTCGAGATGATCGTCTCCCGGGTCAGGGGCGGCTGACATGCTGGTGCGGGACAAGGACCCCCGTATGGTGGATTGCGGCAAGCGTCCCGAGGACCGTTCCATAGAGGAGCTGCTGGACGGCGGCGTCATCGTCCTGGACAAGGTGCAGGGACCGACGTCCCATCAGGTCACCGCCTGGGTCAAGGACATCCTGGGAGTGGAGAAGATCGGCCACGGCGGAACGCTTGATCCGAACGTCAGCGGGGTGCTGCCCATAGCATTGGGGAAGTCCATCCGCATGACCGACCTCGTTCTCCGCTCGGACAAGCAGTACGTCTGCCACATGTACCTCCATAGGCCATTGGCGGAGGAGAAGGTGCGCGCGGTCCTGGGGACCTTCGTCGGAGCGATATACCAGACACCACCGGTGCGCTCCGCGGTCAAGGTGGCCATGCGCATAAGGAAGGTGCACTCCATTGACATCCTGGAGATCGAGGGCCGGGACGTGCTGTTCAGGGTGGACTGCGACGCCGGCACCTACATCCGGACGCTTTGCGTGGACGCCGGGGAGGCTTTGGGCGTAGGTGCGAACATGAAGGCGCTGCGGCGCACCCGCTCGGGCGCGATGGGAGAGGAGGACGCTGTCACCCTGCAGGACCTCAAGGACGCCGTGGTGGAGTGGAAGAACGGCAACGGGGAATGGCTGCGCAGCATCATCAAGCCCATGGAGGTGCTGCTGGAACCCCTGCCCAAGGTCATCGTGAAGGACAATGCCGTGGACGCGGTGGCCCACGGCGCGGACCTCAACGCCCCTGGCGTGGTCGCTTTGGACGAAGGCATCGAGAAGGGGCAGCAGGTGGCCATGATGACCGTGAAGGGCGAGGCCTTGGCGTTGGGAACAGCGAACATGTCCGCCCGGGACATGTACAAGGCCTACAAGGGCAAGGCGGTGAAGACCTTCCGGGTGTTCCTTCCCGAAGGCACGTACCCCAGGATGTGGGGCGCTCAGCAGTAGCGGCCCAGGTTGGTCTGCCCCTTCTTTTCCTTTTTCAACGGTATGGCCTCGATGCCCAACCGCTTCCGGATCTCCTGCGCCAGGGTGTCCTCCGCGCCGTGATGGGTGTAGACGACGGAGGGATCGCATTTCTCGACGAAGTCCATGATCTCGTAGAAGTCGGCGTGGTCCGAGTACGCGAAACCCTGGTCCATGCCCCAGGCCATCCTGCCCAGGGAGCGTCCCTTGGTGTCCAGGCACCAGCCGGAGACATCGGCCACACACTTCTTGCGAAGTACGCCCAGACCGTTCTCCCCCCAGGTCCCCGGGCTGATGACCACCTGCGGCCCGAGGTCGTCCGGGTCGAACGGCAGGTAATCGAACTTCAGATCATCGGATTCCATCATGCGCGTGGTCTCCAGAACGGACCCGTACAGCCGGGGCTGGTGGTCCCTGAGCATGGAGATCAGCTCCTGGGATTTACCGAGCGGATACGCCCGCAGGACCACGGAGTACTCCTGGTGCAACATGTCCTCCACCCAGTCCCGGATGACCTTGATCATCTCCCGGCGGTCCGGGAAGCGGTAGCGGGGATTGCCGTAAGTGGCCTCGATTATCAGCACGTCGCACTTCCGCGGCCGGGCGCCCTCCATGTCCAGACGGTCCTGAGGACAGAAATCGCCGGTGTACAGCACCTTTTGTCCGGCGTCGAGCAGGAACATGTTGGAGCCGAGTATGTGCCCGGCCCCGCTGGCCTCGACCAATGGATCGTTCCCTAATTCAGCGCTCTCCAGGAACGTCTTGGACCTCTTGCTCTTGACCCGCCCGCGCATGCAGCGCAGGGTGATGTCCGAGCAATGGATCGGCCCTCCGTCAAAGCTCGACGGCATATGGTCGGAGTGGGCGTGGGAGATGCAGCATATGCCCTCCTCGGAAACCTTGCGCGGATCGAGGAAGAATCTCGTGTCGCCGCAGGCGACCTCGATGCCGTTGCCTAATCGAACGGAAGGCCCATCCCTATCCATCGTCTGGACAATACAGCCTCGGCTATTTACTGGTAACGAACGGGACTTCGAAGATGCCTCGAGGTTCCGTCAAGGTCCATCCGGAGATCAGTAGGCGAGCAGGACGATGACCAGCGCGACCAGCACCACCACGCCAATGCCCATGGCGTAACCGAAAGCCTTCTTGCGTCGGATCTCCCATTCACGGGTGGATGTCGTCATAGATATCGAGGATTTATTGAGTTTTCACGATATAGTTATTGCCACCTATGAGGCATTACTATTTTGTAAACGTTAAAGCGGGGCCGTACAAAGGGTCTCCGCTGGAGAGCGATGCCAGATCGTACAGCGTGTCGTTGAGCTGGCATTGCAGGGCGATAGCGCGCGGGAGGATGATCGTGTTCATGCCCTGCTGGAAGCGGCCGTTGGACGAGCTGACGTTCAGATCGATGAGGTAGACCTGATCGTCGGCGCTGTAACGGTACACGCCCGCGGAGACGGTGTCGAGACCGTAATCCCCGTCGCCACCGGTGCCGTTTATGACGATGACCTTGGCCTTTTCCGCGACGGCGCGCTCCATCTTCACCTTTAGATACGCGTCGTAGCTGCCTCCGCTGTCGGTGCCGTATCCGATAAAGGGCGTCGCTGATATCTCCCAGTTCGCATTGAATTTGTTAGTGCTGTCCCCGTCGATGTCCAGCTGCACATCGTTCCCTGGCCAGTAGCCGCAGTTCTCGGCCACCGCCTCGAACTCCACGTTGACGTACGTCGCCGTTTCAGGGATATCGACGTCGTATATCCAGTTCAACGTGTACAGCACGTTCTTCGTAGCGCTGATACGCTTGGTGGCGAACTCCTGCCCCTCGTCCTGATAATTTATGACGAAGAACACCGGGACGTTATTCTGTCCGTTGATGGTGTCAAGCGTTTCGTACTCCATCAAGGTGATGCGCAGCACGGCGTCACCCATGTAACGGTCGACGTTGTCAGCGTAGCCGTCATCATCGGTGTCAGCGCGTGTTGGATCGGTGACGGAGCCGCAAAGGGTGTTCCCTAGGATCTCGTTCCTGTCCGAAACGCCATCGCTGTCGCTGTCCGCGGAACGCGGGTTGGTGTACCAGCCGTCGTCACCGAACTCCACCTCCTCGCCGTCGAGGATGAGGTCGTCGTCGGAATCGCTGTCCAGAGGGTTCGTCGTTCCGTTGACCTGAAGCCGGGCGTATTCCACCCGGCCTTGCGTTCCAGGAGTGGCATCCCTTACGTAGATGTGCCATTCCGCTCCTGTTGACAGATCGGCAGCTGTATACGGGGATGTGAACGGAGAGGCTGCAACGAACAGGTTCCTGAGGATGAAGTAGTTCGCACCGCTTCCGGTGTTGGCGGCCTTGATGGTCTTCTGCGTCCCGGTGCCTTTGGCGATCTTGATCTCCAGCTGACATTGGGACTCATGCATTATGCCGAGGACCAGGCAGAAGGAGGTTATGGCGGATGCGCCGCCCTGGATGGCCGGTACGCTTATAGGGATATTCAGCCAGGTGTTGTTGTCTGGAATGAGGTACGTGTCGTCCGTAGACCAGGTGTACGAATATTTCTCGGAACCGTCCAGCAACCCGTCGTTATCAGTATCCGGGTTGCAGGGGTTGGTGCCGTACGAGGAGACCTCCACGTTGTCGTTCAGGCCGTCCGAATCGCTATCGGCCGAAAATGGATCGAGGTCGTATACGTGCGTACCGACATCGGCGATGGTCGTCCTCAGAGCTTCGTAGGCATCGCTGTACGAATCGCCATCGCTGTCAGCGCAGACTTTGATGGAATCGACCGTCACTGGCGTGCCCGATGTGACCTCGAACAACACATTCAGTTGCCCTCCAGCTACGTAATCAAACATCTCTGACGACAGTGTACTGAACGTTATCGTGTTCCATTGGCCGTTACATGTTAGCGCGCCGAGCTGATAGTAGCCGAGCGCGCTCCCCCTCCACTGTCTGATCACCGCATATGGGGATGTGGTCTTGTAGGTCATGGTTATGCGATAGGATCGGTCGCTGAGCGCGCCGTTGAGATAGAAATTGGCATATTGTCCGGACATAGTGCTACGAACGGTCATCCCGTCAACTGTCGTCGGAACAGACCATTCGCTGCACTCGAGAATGCTTATTCCTAACAGATGCGCGTCGACATCGGAATCGCCAGAGGTACCGACATCAGTATATTGCATCGATGTCCACAGAACTACTTGTGTAAGATTGATGATCGATGCGGTCAATCTAATGCGCAGGTTTATTCCAGGAAGGGACGCACATGCGTCAAAATATAAAGCTGGGTTGAGCTGAATAACCGCTGACGTACCCCAACTCTCCAAGGTGCCGATATCAACATAGTTCGTCCCATCCCATTGCTGTACGCCGACACCGGAGCAGGAGTCCAGGTTCACGAACTCCAGGAAATACGTATTGGTTGAGATTGGAGGAGTGATGATAATAGTGGATGAGCTAGTACCGTTGACGACGGCATCATCGATGGTCCAACCGTTCTCTAGATCGATGACTGACCGATCGTTCGAATCAACATTAAATAGATCGGCCCCGAAGGCGTACGGAATCGCATTTATTGAGTCCACGATGACCTGATGATCGAAACGGAACTGAGCATTGAAACCCATTGTCTCGGAGGCGTCGAACAGTGTGTCGGCCTTGATAATGAATGAGTGGGCCCAAGCGGAATTGGATGGCAACTCGACCACGCCTACCCAATTGTATCCGTTGAATACCTCCAATCCTATCTTTGCTGTTGCTGTGTAACTGATCGCCATCTGATAATAGGCAGTAGCCTGGTACGTGAGATCATAGATGTTCATGTAGAAGCTACTGTTTTTTGCTCCTTCCCTCATGCCGTTTACCGGTGAGTACCATCCGGTTCCGTCCGCTAGACAGAAGCCGAGAATATGCTGATCCACAACGTTGTCCCCCGTAGAGCCTACATCGAGTTGGAGGACCTCAGTGCCCCATGGCAGCCCAACGTGGAGAGCGTATCTCGCCTGGGTTGTCCCTGACGTGTATGATACCTTGATGAACCACATTCCATCCGTGGCGATCGTGCTATAGATAGACTCGGCAATGCCCACACCATTGGTGGAAGTTGCCACCAAGGTCCCCCCAGGGTTGTAGAGGGCCAAGTCAAGGTTCGTTCCCGCGGGTATTATTAGATCGACCGTAAGCGTCTGACCACTGAGCAGGTACAGTGAGTAGAAATCGCACGTATCATAGATCGGATCGATATCACCTTGATTATTACCCGGGACAATTCTGGCCGCGGTTTGGATGGAGTTGCCAGCGTCTATGCCCTGACCGAGATCGTCGATTGACCATGTTGTGAACGTCCGATCGCTCGAATAGGCCGTGGAACCATTGAGGGATGTTGAGGCGACCCTGTAATGGTATAATGTACCCGAGGTTAGCGACCCGACCCATGCCGTATGCGAGGTGCCACTCGTTCCAGATACCATCGATCCATAGCTGGGGGTAAGGCCATATTGCACAACGCCATCCCCAATGATGTTCGTGGTCCAATCGATTTTGACCATCGTCGGGTTGAAATTGACAACTGTTATCCCGGAAATGATGATCTCCAGGGTTGTGAACTGAATATCATCACTGTAATAATAATAATCTGGTTCTAAACCATTTGCTGCGAGCAGTCTGATATGGTATTGGGTACCCATCGTCAATCCAGTAAGTGTGATCGAATGTGACACGACCAGATGATCATACTCAATTAACGTACCATAAGAGGTGTTGGTCCCATATTCTACACCGCCCCATGTCGATAGAGAATATTCCGGGTATGTTGGGTAATATTGCACTGTCTGCCAAGTAATTTTTGCAGAACTTGTTGTAATCTCCCCAACATTAATCTGAGTGAATCGGACAACGTAGGTGGAAAAATACGCCTGCGAAGATGTGGCAGTGTTGTTCGTGTCATTGAGGGATACGGACCTAACCCTATAACGATAGTTCTTGTTCAACTGCAGGTTATTTATAACGACTGAATGCGAGGTTCCGTTCGACGAGACAACCGTGGTCACTGGCGAAACCAACCAGTAATCTACCTCCGTCGTCGAAGGATACAAAGTTGTCCAATTAATGATGACCGATGATTGATTGATATGGCAGACCGACAGGTTTTCGATCGAAAGCTGAGCCTCTGATGTACGGTGAATGATATCATCACTTGTCACCGATATTGTACTGTTGGACGATTCTAACATGAAATGATAGATGGTATCTGGTTCTAACGTGGAAATGCTAATTTGGTGGTACATGGCCATCGTATCATCGGTGATGATGTTCCCATACGATGATGTGAGACCGTAATATACCGTGGAATTTGATAAAAACGGTGTATACCAGCTGATGTAAAGTCCTTCATCCCAAAAATCATCGGTGAACTCAATATCACCTATCTCGAGGGATTCAGTGGAGAATGAACCATAATTTTCATAGAATATACCTAAACGATAGCTAGCTACGGTCACATCATAGGTCGTTCCCGGAATCAGTCCAGTTATTTCCGCCTGGCAACTACGACTGCCGGTTCTGGTGCCGTATATTCTTGTGTACTGTGACTCGCCTGAAATAGAATATTCTGCGTAATTCCGGGTGGTAACTGAACTGACTGAGAAACTTGTGGACCAACGGACCCTTACTGAAGTTGATGTGACATCTTCAAAAACCGGAGGATAGACGACATTGCTGCTGAGTATGCTCACTTGCGCATTGTTATCATTCAGGAGTGACAATCCCTCGTCATTCTCTGACTCGATATCGTCCTTGATCGCTTTCAGCTGCTTTTCAATAAAAAATTTCGTTTTTAACTCATTGCTGTCTGATGAGAATGGAACCCCATTGAAATAGTTTCCAACATTTGAGAGTATGTCGTTTATCGCCACCACGGTTTCTTCGTTTGAGCAGTTGGTGATCAGTTCGCTAATTTCATCGATTTTATTCACTAAAACTGTTTTTGAGGTGTCTCCATTTATGAATAGGACTGCGTCCAATTTCGTAACGACTTTTTTCAGATGCTTGATGCTGGGAATTACGAACTCGATATCGTGGAATAGAAATAGCTCGTCAGATGCTATGTGTGATTCCACATAGATGCATGAAACAACACCCGAAAGCATAGCAAAGATACATGGCTCACCAGCGCTAAGATTGCTGGTATTGATCTCTGGGAGATGTTCGATATGTTTGAGGTCAGAATCGAATATGGATAGGGATACCATCGGTATTTCGGATTCTGTCGTCCAAGCAATGTAGTATTTACCGTTGGCGTATACAGCGGACATATCGTTGATGATCGCCCGATCGATCATCTCCGCATTATTAATCCATAGCATTGATTTTTCTGTCAATTGCTGTGTCCTTACTTCTGTCCAACCTTCGCGCCTCTCACAGAAGACCGCTGTGGGTTTACCATCACACAACAACAGCTGTACGTCGCTCGTTATTGAACTCGCGTCACACACCTGAGATGGAGTGATCGCCACCCCGTCATCCAGCTCAATATTGCCGTAATACATTACAGATGTCTGTTTGTTTACCACCACATAATGCAGGATGCCTGAGGCAATCATCAGGGAGCTTGAGGAGACCGATATCGGCAATGATATCACCGAGCTGCAGCTAACATTCGTCTCATCGCAAACATTCACCTCCAGGACGGAGAAATATTCGCCAGTTTCTGACGCGATTGAAGCGCTCATAAATATATACGTTCCAGAGATCGCTAACTGGGGAGAGGACCCCTCACCTATCTTGAACGTCCCGCTCCATGACAATCCTCCGTTCGTTGAATAGATCAGATAGATGTCAGATGCATCGATATTGTTAATTCGACCTTCGAATGCGATGGCGACAACCCCTCCATTGGGATCGCAGGCAAGGGAAATGTTTGATATCATTTTGAATGACGTGGAAAGTTGCTTATCGGAGGTGAACGTGGATAATGAATCGTTTGACCGCTTCCAATATATACTGTAGGATCCGCCCTCAACGCCGGTCCATACGATATGTATTATGCCCTCGTTATCTACGACAACGCTAGGAGATATGGCGGCCCCATTCGATATGGTGATCCTTGCATTGTCGTGGACCTGGGCTGTTTTTTGAATAGATGGTACCTCTGAATCGATCGATACAGGTTCGGCGCTCACGTCCGATGTAAGGACGTAGAAGGCCGCTATGACCATCAGGTAGACACAGGCTACGCTGATCCATTTCTTTGCGAAAGAGTTCGTCCAACTTCCCCCCTTAAGCGTTTGATGAAAAATGTTTTTTTTTTAATATTTAATCATGATTGAGGCGTTCTCATTTTGTAATAGTTCGTTGATCGATTCAAAAGACGATTTTTCCTAACAGCACCTCATTTTCACTGACCTCCCCCTATCAGTCCTTTATATCCTCAAGGCGAAGTTGGTATGGTGAGCAGATGTACCGCCCCATGCCTGAGACAGTGACCGAACCGCTGGTCCATGAGTTCCGTTCCGATGCGGATGGAATGCTGGCCACCACCGCCATACCCCCGGTGGACGAGCTGCTAGGGGGGTTCGAGGCGGGCACCGTCACCACCATCGACAGCTCGGACAGGATGCTGTTCACCCTGGTCAACATGCTCAGCGTGAACTTCGTGCGAGAATGGCATCGCGACGTGATCTGGGTGGACGGCGGGAATTCCGTTAATCCATACGACCTTACGTACGTCTGCAAGCGTTTCCGGCTGCGGCCGGAGGAGGTGCTGAACAGCATCAATGTGTCCCGTGCATTCACCGCCTACCAGATGTCCACGCTGGTGGAGGAGTCGCTGGAGGACGCGCTCGTCCGCACCAGAGGCGGCATGGTCATCGTCTCCTGCTATCCGGACCTCTTCCAGGATGCGGACATGGACTGGGATGAATCGCTGAAGCTGATGGAGAGGGGGATGGGCAGCCTGCGCTCGCTGACAGCCAAGCACCGCACCGTGACCGTGGTGACCAACTACGGCCTGGCGAAGCTGATGTACCGCAAGGGGCTGCGCCCGCTCTTCTACGAGAGGGTGGACAGGGTGGTTAGCGTGGAGCACCGCTCCGGGCACGTACGCATATCGCTGCCCCGGGAAGAGAGGGAGATACTGTACCGTCCGGTCCCGCCGAACCAGACCACCCTGGACGAGTACAGGAGGCGGTCCTGATGGGGCGTACCGTTCCAACGTACCGCATGGCCTCGGAATCGATATTCCAGAGATGGAACGATTTTCGGCGCGCCCTTCCGCAGGAGGACCGCGACGCCTTCGACCGCCTTTCGGACAAGGTCCGGCTGCACTCCTCCGCCTGCAGCGTAGCGGCCTTCCTGGACCCCCTGGAGGGCGCCCTCCTCTCCATACTCCTGGAGCAGGAGAAGGAGCTGGAGCGCCTGCGCAAGAAGGCCTGATCGAATGCGCGGATGGATCCTGGACTGCTATGCGGACGAGGTCAACAACGAGATGGTCACCTGGTTCAAGACCTCCGCAGGCGTGGAGCGCATCGCCGATCGCGAGTACCGGCCGAGCTTTTATGTAAAGCCATCCGCGGAAAGGAAGCAGGCACTGCTGCTGGGCCTAAAGGAAGCTGGCATTGAGCACCATTGGGAGGGGCACCGCACCTGGCTCACGGGACCGCGGGAGGACGTTCTCAGGGTCACCCCTAGGGGATACCGCAACCTGATGCCTTTGGCCAAGACCATCGACAAGTGGGGATGCCACCGGGACCATACGCTGTTCAACGTCGATACGCGCATGGACACCCGCTACTTCCTGCACCGCAAGGTCTTCCCGATGGGGCTCTTGGATGTGGAATGCTGGAAGAACCTGGACACCCCCTTTCGCCTGGACTACCCGATGCCCGAGCTGCGCACCTGCGAACTGACGCTGGAGACCTCCGCCCGCCGCGGAATGCCGACCATGGAGGACCGCCTGAAGCGGGCCACGCTAGACGATATCGTCATGGAAGGCAAGGAGGCGGACATCCTAGAGGCCATCCAGGAGGCGCTGCGGGAGCGGGACCCCGACGTGCTCATAACCGACGGGGGGGACAGCTTCCACCTGCCGTTCCTGGAGAGGTGCGCCGAGCGGAACGAGATGGAGCTGGAGTTGGGAAGGGAGGGGGGAAAGCGCCGCGGGAAGGGCAAGAGCTACTTCACTTATGGACGGATCCTCTACAAACCACCCGCGTACAAACTGCGCGGGCGCATCCATTTGGACAAGGGTTCATCGTTCATATTCCAGGAGGGCGGGATGGCCGGGCTCATCGACCTCTGCCGCCTTTCCCGAATATCATTGCAGGACATGGCCCGCATGTCCCCCGGGAGCGCCATAAGCGCTATGCAGGTGAACGAGGCATCGAAGATGGGCTCCCTGGTCATGTGGAAGAAGAATTTGCCCGAAGATTTCAAGACCGCCGCCGAGCTGGTGGCCTGCGACCGCGGCGGGCTCATTTACGAACCGAAGGTCGGACTGCACGAGCGCATCCAGGAGGTGGACTTCACCTCCCTGTACCCCAGCATCATGGTCCGCCATAACATATCGCCGGAGACCCTGAACTGCGACTGCTGCCCGGACAGCGGAGAACCCGTTCCCGGACTGGGCTACTGGACCTGCACCAAGCGCAAGGGATTGCTAGGCAGAGTGCTGGAGCCGATCGTGCGCCGGAGGATATCCCTCAAGCGCCTGAAGAACGAGGGAGGACGGAGAAGCCAGATGTACGACCAGAGGGCCAAGGTGCTCAAGTGGGTGCTGGTGACCTGCTTCGGTTATACGGGATATCGCAACGCCCGCTTCGGCCGCATCGAGTGCCACGAATCGATAACCGCCCATGGACGGGAGATCCTGCTCAAGGCTGCCGACGTCGCCGAGCACCGGGGCTTCCGCATACTCCATGGCATCGTGGACTCCCTGTGGCTGGAGGGGGACGGGGACATCGAGTCCTATTGCAGGGAGATAGGGCAGCGCATGGGCATACCCCTGGTCTGGGAGGGCGAGTACAGGTGGATAGTTTTCCTGCCGAACCTGACCAATGGCGCTGGGGCCCTGAATCGCTATTACGGCGCTTTTCAGGACGGGGAGATGAAGGTGCGGGGCATAGCCCTGCGCCGCAGGGACACCTGCACCCTGGCCAGGGAATTACAGCAGGGCATGCTGGACCGCTTGGTCCTGGGAGAGGACGCCGAGGGCTTCCGGCATCGCATCCCTGAAGCGCTGGATGTCCTGGACTTGTTCATACGGAGGTTGAGGGACATGGAGACGCCGCTGGAGAAGCTGGTGCTCTCCAGGCGCATCAGCCGGGAGCTGAACGAGTACCGGCAGAGGAACGATCAGTTCCGTGCGCTGAGCCAGCTGGAGGACCAGGGCTTTCGTACACCCCCGGGTGAGGCGGTGGAGTTCATCATGACCCCCGGGAAGGAGGTCAAGGTGGCCCAGTTCTTGGACGGTGGAGAGGAGTACGACGTCGGACGGTACGAGGAGCTACTGTTTCGGGCGGCGGGCGAACTGCTCTCGCCCTTCGAGCTCGGCCAGGACCGCCTGCGGGACTTCTACCGCAGGAACGGGGCGAAGTAGTGCAGGAGGATGGGCAGCAGGAGGCATCCCGTCAGGTGCACCCTGCTTACGCCCACCTTCCCGGGCATCATGCCCAGCAGGGTGGATAGGAGCAGCAGGAGCAGCCCAGCGGGGCCGGCCAGCAGGAAGGAAAGCAGCACCATGCCCAGCAGCGCCGCCCGGTTCAGCCCGGTGAGGTCCCGGCCCTGGGCCCTGAGCAGCAGCCTGCCGCCCAGCCTCATGGTCAGCAGGTAGGAGAGCAGAGAGGATAGCAGAATGCATATGAGCAGGGAGGGCAGGTCGCTCACGCAGATCGCCGGCAGGGCCGATTGCATGGCCAGGAGTGTGCCGCTGCGCCCCTTGCCCAGCATGAGGAGGGTGCCCAGGCCCAGCACCGCCGCCCCGGTGCCCACCGCGGAGACGGTGGCGATGAACTCCCGGGGCCCGGAGCGGGCGCGGGGGAGCATGGTGGTCAGCACCGCTCCGGCCGTGGCGGTGACCCCTGGAAGCCAACCCACCAGCCCGCCCATCAGCGAGCCGCGCAGCGCTCCGCTCACCGAGGGCGGTTCTCCCGCCTTCGCGTCCTGCGGAGGCATGAGGCCGCGCGAGGAGCCGATGAGCAGCGGCAATCCGAACAGCCCGGTGAACAGGGGCATGAGCATGTTGCCCTCCAGGCCCTTCCAGAGGTCGTCCCCGGGGACCAGGCCGTCCATGGCCATGATGCCCAGCGCCCCGGATAGGAGGAAGAGGAGTGCTGCCCACCCCATGACCGGCGGACGGTCCCTGCGCACCACCCAGACGCCCATGAGCAGCATGTTGCCCCCCTCCAGCCCCCGCCCCCTCACCGGGAAGGTCTGCGTCGGAGTGCTGACCGCCCATCCCCAGCGCCTCCTGCCCACCGTCCCGATCACCCGGGCGGAATCGCCGTGCACCGGCACGTGCCTCTTCAGGGAGATGGCGTTGCTCGGAGTCGCCGAACCGCCGCGCAGGTCCAGAATGGCCACGGGGTCGGCCTTTCCGCTCTCCGCCCAGAGCAGCAGGAACGGTATGAGGATCAGCAGATAAGGGATGAAGGGGGAGAGGGAATCGAGGGCGCCGGAAAGATGAATGTGAAGCAGCGGCAGGGGCAGCAGCAAGAGCATCCCTACAGTGGCCCCCACCAGACTGCCCTGGGCCGCGGCCTGCAGGGCGTTCATTCCCTTTCCCTCCAGCAACAGCCGGTGCGAGGGGAGAACTGACAGGCATTCCGTCTCATCCGGCACGCCCATGATCAGCGACGGTATGTAGTCCAGGAAGGAATGGCAGATGGCCGCGGAAAGAATGGCGCAGGCCAGGAGCAGGGCCGGGGGCAGGGCGCATCCGGTGGATGCGCAGATCGCCTCCATCGGCGGAGAGAGCAAGGGGATGGAGAGCACCAGCAGCGCGGCCAGAGTGTTGACGTGTATGCCCGGGGCGAGCCCAGACAGCGTTCCCAGCCCCATGCCCAGCAGGGTGAAGTAGATGACCATCAGGAGGTCCGCGCCGAGCATGAATTATGAATGCAGGGGAGTGGCAATACGGATAGGGCTGCAGTCACGCTATCAATCGTTTTTCCTTAATATTCGAACGACTATTGATGGCCGTCCATGCCAGCCATCAAGGCGCAAGCACTGACCAAGGTCTTCGGGGAGTTCAAGGCAGTGGACGCCATTGACTTCCAGATCGAGGAGGGGGAGTGCTTCGGCTTCCTTGGCCCGAACGGCGCAGGAAAGAGCACCACCATGCGCATGATACACTGCGCCAGCCCGGTGACCTCTGGGAAGCTGGAGGTGCTGGGCATGGATGTCGAAGGAAGCTCCAGGGAGATCAAGGCCGCCATTGGCGTCGCCCCGCAGGAGAACAACCTGGACCCTGATTTCACTGTGCGCCGGAACCTCACCGTGTACGGGCGCTACTTCGGCCTGCCCAATAAGCTGCTGGAGGAGCGCGCCGACCGATTGCTGGAGTTCATGCAGCTCTCCGAGAAGAGGGACGAGATGATCCAGGAGATCTCCGGGGGCATGAAGCGCCGCCTAATCATCGCCAGGGCCATGATGAACGACCCCCGATTGCTCATCCTGGACGAGCCGACGACGGGACTTGATCCCCAGGCCCGCCACCTCATATGGGAGAAGGTTCGCGAGCTCAAGCGCAAGAAGGTCACGGTCATCCTGACCACGCACTACATGGACGAGGCGGAGCGGCTGTGCGACCGGCTGGTGATCATGGACCACGGGAAGATAATCCTGGAGGGCAGGCCTAGGGAACTAATAGAACAGGTCATCGGCACCGATGTCATGGAGATCGACGTGCCCACGGACGACATGGAGTCGTATGTCAAGGAGCGGGGATGGAAGTACGAGCGGACCATCGATCGTCTGCTCGTTTATACCAAGGAGGGCCAGAGGGTGGCCGCGGAGCTCAAGGAGCACTTCTCCATGAGCTACTATCTCATCAGGAACGCCACGCTGGAGGACGTCTTCCTCCGCACCACCGGGAGGGCGCTGGTGGAATGAGCCTGATCTCCAACATATCCTGGCGCTCCATCGCCCTGTGGAAGCGCAACCGGGACGTCTTCCTTACCACCTGGAAGACCAACTTCGTCCCCCCGTTCCTGGAGCCGATACTGTACCTGCTGGCCATGGGGCTGGGCTTCGGCGCCCTCATCCCGGAGGACATCGTGTACCGGGGTATGAGCGTGGAGTACATCAAGTTCCTGGCCCCGGGGCTCATCGCCATCAGCGTGATGTACGGGGCCTTCTTCGAGTGCACCTACAGCTCCTTCGTGCGCATGTACTACCAGAAGACCTTCGACGCCATCATGGCCACCCCCCTCTCCCTGGAGGACATCATAGCCGGGGAGATCCTTTGGGGGGCGACCAAGAGCTTCATCAACGCAACGATAGTGCTGGCGGTGGTCGCGGTCCTGGGGTACGCGGAGCTTCCTTTGCTGCTGATCATCCCGGCGATAGCCTTCCTGGGCGGGCTGATGTTCGCCTCACTGGCCATGCTATTCACCGCCCTGGTGCCCAACATGGACTCCTTCAACTACCCCTTCTTCCTGTTCATCACGCCCATGTTCCTGTTCAGCGGCACCTTCTTCCCGCTCAGCGTGCTGCCGGTGTGGGGTCAGCAGCTGGCGCTGGCCCTTCCGCTCACGCACATATCCA
The DNA here is from genome assembly GCA_040765825.1 of Methanomassiliicoccales archaeon. Lineage (GTDB taxonomy): Archaea > Thermoplasmatota > Thermoplasmata > Methanomassiliicoccales > UBA472 > UBA472. The sequence continues at coordinate 33,958 of JAXGRO010000009.1, read as the reverse complement.
ACATGGTCCGGGACCTGTCGTACAGCATGGCCACCATGGACGTGGCATTGGGATTCGTTTACCTGGCGGCATTGACCGCGCTGTGCTTCCTGGCCTCGGTGTTCCTGATGAAGAGGCGCCTGGTCAAGTGAGCACACGGACCTTGCCGTCCCTCACTTCCACGCTCACCAGGGTGCGCACGCTCTGCCCCAGGTCCCGCTCCAGCTCCTCCAGCCGGTCGGTCTTCCTCACCACCACGATGATGTCCCGCACCTCCACGCCCATCTCCTGGAGGGCCTTCACCACCGCCCGCAGCGTTCCTCCGGTGCTGACCACGTCATCCAGCAGCAGCACCCGGTCCCCCTTCTTCAGCCCGTTTATGTAGAGGTCCTTCTCCGAGTAGCCGGTGGTCTGGCGCACGCTGACCTCCCCGGGTAGCCCGTACCTGCGCTTGCGGACCACGTTGTAGGGTATGCCGGTCATCAGGGACAGCGGCACGATGAGCGGAATGGCCATGGCCTCGGCCCCCACCAGGTAGTCCACGTCCATGTCCATCAGGTCGTAGATGCGGTTCAGCACCTCGTCCAGGACCGCGGGGTCCATGGCCGGGATGCCGTCGGTGACGGGGTGCACGAAATACTGGTACTCGCCGAAGCGCACCACCTCGCTGCGCTCCAGGCTTTCCTTCAACCTTTCCAGCATGCTATCGGCTGCGGATATCCCTTACGCGCACATTAATTGTGCGTTCTCCCCGCATTCATTATATCCCCGGGGCTCGCATCCCTGCGGCATGCGGGTCTTGGCGGGCAAGGACAAGGACATCCAGGAAGGGCGGTTGAAGGGCGTCAAGGCCGACGGCCATTCCTTCGTCGTCGGCAGGTACAGGGGGCAGCTGTACGCCATGGACGGCAAGTGCTCGCACGCCGGCTTCGATCTCATGTACGGGAGCATCGTGGAGGGCGCGGTGGTCTGCCCCGCGCACGGCGCCAAATTCGACCTGGCCACCGGACAGAAGATCTCGCACTCGGGAGCCAGGGACCTTAGGGTGTACATCGTCTCCCTGGAGGGGGACGACGTCTACATTGAGGTCTGAGATCACTTCGGCTTCAAGGCCTCGTCCCCATCGGCCCTGTGCCACTTGGCCCCCTTCTTCCTGATCTTGCCGGAGGCGGCCAGGTGCCTGATGGTGCGCCGGACCAGGTCCTCGGGCACATCTATCTGGAACTGGTCCCGGAACCCCTTCTGTATGCCCAGCACGGTCTGGGGCTGGTGCAGGGTCTTGGGCAGCAGGGTCCGGAGGTCCTCGTGAAGGTTCCAGGGGAAGATGAACCAGGTCCAGTCCTCCTCGGGGACCTCGACCTCGTAGTAGTCGGGCTCCTTCTTGGAGTGGGTGATGTGCAGAAGCGTGGCGGTCCGTACCTCCTTGGGGCCCATGTTCTTCAGGTGCATCTCGGCCAGCAGGAGGCTCTCCCCGGTGTCGGTGATGTCGTCCACGATGAGCACCGATTCCCCGGCGATGCTGGCGTTCAGCTCCTGGGTCAGAAGCGCCTTCCCGTCGTGATTGGCGGTGATGCCCCAGTGCTCGGTCTTGACCGCGTAAAGCTTCTTGATCTGGAGGTGGTCGCATATCACCCTGGCGGGGACCCAGCCCCCGCGGGTGAGCCCGATCACCACGGTGGGCCGGAAGCCGTTGTCCGCGATGTCGTAGGCCACCGCCTCCGTCCATCTGGCGATCTCATCCCAGGTCAGTATCCGGCACTTGAAGCTCTCCACCTTTTCCATGATCGTCCCTCGGTCGGCGTTGCGACGCCCCAGGACCGACCTGATGGGCAATATATTTTTACTCTCACAGCAGGGGCTTGACGAACTCCATGCGCATGGTGTCGAAGAGGCCGCGGTTGCCGATCTTGAGCTCCGGGATGACCAGCAGCGACTGGAAGGAGAGGGTCATGAACGGCGCGGGGAGCGGGCAGCCCATCCCCTTCAGCATCTCCAGCAGTCCGGCCTCCCTGCCGGCGACCGAGGACATGGGCTCGGTGCTCATCAGCCCGGCCACGTTCAGCGGCAGCGATCCGGCCTCCTCGCCGTCCACCACCGCGTAACCGCCCTGCATGGCCACGGTGTTCACCGCCATAGCCATCTCCTTTGCGGAGGCGCCCACCGCCAGGATGTGGTGGGAATCGTGAGCCACGCTGGTGGCCATGGCCCCCCGCTTCAGCCCGAACCCTTTCACGAAGCCCAACACCGGAGCGGCCTGGCGGTATCGGTCGCACAGGGCCAGCAGCAGCACGTCCTGCTGCGGGTCCGGATGGACCTTGCCCCCCCTCACCGGAAGCTCGGTGACGAAGGCATTGCTCTCTATCTGGTCCGGCAGCACCCTGATCACCCGGACGGAGGCCCTCTCCCCCTGCGCGGGGATCATCATCTCCTCGGCCCGGCGTTCCTGCGGGAATATGGCCAGGGGAGCGTCCTTCGGAGCCACCTCGAACAGCGCGCGGCCGTCCCTGGCCACCAGCTCCCCGGCGATGTACACCTCCCGGACCTGGAAGTCCTTCAGGTCATCGACCACCACCAGGTCCGCGGTCCTGCCCAAGGCGATGCTTCCTCCTGGAAGGCCATAATGCCAGGCCGGCCAGGCGGTGACCGCCCGAATGGCGTGCATGACCGGCATGCCCATGGCCACGGCCTTCCGGAGCAGCACGTCCAGATGGCCGGAGGCTATGTCCTTGGCCCGGAGGTCGTCGGACACCAGCATGCACTCGTGCCGCTTGGCGAAGGGCATGAGCAGCCCCAGGTCCCGGGAGGCGCTGCCCTCGCGCACCTGTATCCACATGCCCAGGAAGTACTTCTCCTCGGCCTCGTCCGGGGTCAGGCACTCGTGGTCGGTGCGCATCCCGGCGTTGATGTACTTGACCAGGTCCTCCCCGACCAGGCCGGGGCAGTGACCGTCTATGAGCTTCCAGAGCTTCTTGACCGCCTTGATCTTGTCCATGATCAGAGGGTCGTCCTCCAGAACCCCGCGGTAGTCCATGACCTCCCCGAAGGCCACGAAGCGCCGGTCCTGGAACAGCTCCTCGATCTCCGGAATGCCTATCACCGCCCCGGAGTCCTCGTACCTGGTCGCGGGGACGCATGAGGGCACGGTAAGGAAGATGCGCAGCGGAACGCCCTCTGAATCGGAGAGCATGTAGCGCACGCCCTCCACGCCCAGCACGTTGGCGATCTCGTGCGGGTCGGAGACCACCGCGGTGGTCCCGTGCGGCACCACCGCCTCGGCGAAGCGCGAAGGGCAGAGCTGCGAGGACTCGATGTGTATGTGCGAATCTATCAGGCCGGGAAGGAGGTAGCGCGGGGGGGCCTCCTCCAGGGGAACTATCTCCGCGAACTTGCCGCCCTCGATTACCACCCTGCTGGGGAGCACCTTTCCGTTGACCACGTCCACCAGCTGACCTTCGACCTCGAACCGGCTCATGGAACCCACTCTGCGCTGAACGTGGAAAAACCTTTTGCCCGTTCCTTCCGATTCATGACCGTGACATACCCCCGGGAGGTGCTGAACAGGCTGCGTTGGGGAGACGGCACGCTGATGGGAGTGGTGGTGACCTACGTGCACCGCGGCGTCCCGGGGGACCTGCTTTCCGTGAGGGGGGAGGACATCACCGACCTGGGTAGGTCCTTTTTCAGCATCGGGGAGGGGCGGGTGCCCTATCATCGCATCGTGCGTATAGAAAGGAGGGGGGAAGTGGTTTTCCAGGCCTAGCTCAGTGCCTGGGCTCGTTGCAGTTGGGGCAGTTGTGCATGAAGGAGGGGTAGTTCACCCCGCACTTTCGGCACTTGGCCATCTCCACCTTCTTATCCTTGTGCTCCGCTGCGGGGGCCGGCTGCGAGGCCGGCTGCTGGGGAGCGGGCTGTGGAGGCTGCGGAGGAGCGGCCTGCTGCTGGTTCGGCGCGGCCTGATACTGCTGGGCCTGATACTGCGCATACTGGGGCTGGAATATCTCCTGCAGCTTCAGGAAGCCGATGAGCAGGATGATCCCGGGAATGAACAGGACCACGAAGCCCACGATGGACCAGATGAGCAGGGCATCGCTGGCCTGCTTGAAGCGCCCCTGATCGATGTTGGCGAAGACATTGTCCTTGAGCATCAGGATGACCACCAGGCCCAATCCGGCGGCGGCCAGGGGGTAGATCCCTCCCAGAATGTTGCCGGTGACTATGGTTATCACTCCGGCCAGCATGCCTATCAATGCGAACACCAGGGCCAGAAGCTGTCCGATGTAGACCAGCTTGCGGGCCTCGGCCACACTGGCCGGAAGCCAGGGCGGGCCGTTCTCCGAGGCCAGGAAATCGTTGAGGTCCATTTTCTTCCTCCGTTGAACAATATATTTGCTGGATGGTGTACATGAGGTCTGCGATATTCAATCTATCGCAGAGGTCCGCTCCCATCCGGCCAAGCATCTGGACCTCGCACAACGATTAAATAGTATCCTCCATCTACGAAAGGCGTCAAGGTTGAAATGGATGAAGAATGAGGATTTCAAGTACCTATACGACCGATTGAAGGAACCCTCTGATATCGACGCGCTCTCCAAGGAACTGAGCCTGGACCGCGAACTTCTCACCGTCATCTACACCCAGAGGACCGTGCGGGAGACCACCAAGAAGTTCTACAAGGTGCAGAGGAACGGTGCCAGGATGGTCAAGTCCTGGCAGAGCGGGGAGACCCTGCTGGAGATATCCCGACGCTACGAGTTCCCGCCCATACTCACCGGGCTGATGATATTCCAGGAGTCCGGAAGGTCCAAGAAGCAGTTCTGGTCCATCGTGAGGAACCCGGAGGCCATCCCTGACAGGGACCTCAGAGGGCAGATAGAGGAGATCTGCAGGGAGGACATCATCTATTCGCCCGAGGGCACGGAGAAGCAGCACCAGAGGGGGCTGTGGGGTGAGAAGAACCTGCAGGACTGGCTGAACGAACAGGGCATCGGCTTCCGCACCGAGAACGACCTGCGCGGGGAGTTCCCCAAGACCCCGGACGCGCTGTTGGACAAGCCCATAGTGGTTAACGGATGGAAGGTCAACTGGATCGAGTCCAAGGCCACCTTCGGGGACCGGGTGGAGGTCAACAAGAACACCCGCAAGCAGCTATCCCCGTACGTCAACCTGTTCGGGCAGGGGCTGGTGGTCTACTGGTTCGGCTTCGTGGACGAGATAACCATGGAGGACGGGATATTCATCACCGATTCCTCCCTGACCGGTCTGAACTGCCGGCCGGTCGATGGGGAGTGCCACCTTATAAATTAAATAGGTACAATCTTTATTTTTGTGCATGGACCGGGCCGACTTCATCTCCGCTAGCGACTTGGAGCGGTACGGCTACTGTCCATTGAGCTGGTGGCTGGGGAGACAGGCCCGGTCGATCACCCCGGAGACCGAGGAGGGCGATCGGGCCCACCGGGAGAAGGCCGACGAGTACCGGCGCATAAGGCACATGGAGCAGTCGGCCTGGGAGTGGGAGCGGATGGTGTTCCTTTTCTCGGTCATCGCCACCGTCCTGGCCATCACCGGCCTCTCGTTGATGAGGGCCGTGGGGGGCAACGGGGGGATCTGGGTCATCTCGCTGCTAAGCGTCATCTGGTTCTTCGCGGTCATCGCCATGCTGTACCTATCCGCCCAGAGGGGTCAGGCCATGATCACCGTGCGCCGCACGCAGATCCTGGCAATAACCGGGCTCTTCGCCATGGCCGTGGCCATGAACCTGGGCACCCTGATGAGCGTGGACCAGATGGTGTCCATGATCCTGGAGGCCCTGGCCCTGGTGTGGCTGATCGGAGCATCCCTGGCCCTGTACCTTTCCCTGGCGGCGGCGCAGAGGGCTGACGAGTGGAAGGAGGAGGAGGGGCTGGACGGGGAGGTGCACTACGTGGGCACGGACTCCTCGCCCCTTTACTGCTCGGAGAGATACGGTCTGACCGGGCGCCCGGATTTCGTCCTGGAGATCGATGGCGATCTCATCCCCGGGGAGCTGAAGACCGGCCGCACCCCCCGGGGGCCGCTGTTCTCGCACATACTGCAGGTGGCCGCCTACTGCCTGCTCATTGCCGAATCGTCGGGGAAGCGACCTCCATACGGACTGCTGAGATATGGCCGGGAGGAGCACGAGATCGAGTTCGACCCGGAGCTGGAACGCCTGCTGCTAGACAAGCTGGAGGAGATGCGTAGGATACTGCGCAGCGGGACCGTCCATCGAAATCACAACCGCCCCGGGAAGTGCGCCTCCTGCTCCCGCCGGGCCTCCTGCCCTGAGCGACTGGTCTGAGCTACTCCACGGTCACGCTCTTGGCCAGGTTCTTGGGCTTGTCTATGGAGCAGCCGCGCCTCTTGGCCACGTAGTACGACAGAGCCTGAAGGGCCACCGTCACCGGGATGGGCGAGAACACCGGCTTGACCTTGGGGACGTAGATGACCTTCTCGCACAGTCGCGCCAGGTCGGTGTCGCCTTCCACACCCACCCCCAGCACGGGGCTGTCCCGGGCGGCGACCTCGGAGATGTTGGCCAGCATCTTGTCGTAGGTGTGGTCACCCTTGATGGCCACGGCGATGACCGGGGTGTTGGAGTCCAGCAGGGCCAGGGGGCCGTGCTTGAGCTCCCCGGCGGCGAACCCCTCGGCATGGATGTAGGATATCTCCTTGAGCTTGAGCGCGCCCTCCAGCATGGTGGGGTAGTTGATGTTGCGCCCGATGAAGAAGCAGTGCACCGCGCGGTCCACCATGCGGCTGGCCTCCTCTATGCCCTGCACCCGGTTCAGCACGGACTGCACCATGTTGGATGATTGGCGAAGCGATGACAGCGCGCTGCGCATAGAATCGTGGCTGAGGTTCCCGTTGCCATAGCCGATGCGTATGGCCACGAGATACATGGCCAGAAGCTGCGTCAGGAAGGTCTTGGTGGCGGCCACCCCGATCTCCGGACCCGCGCGGGTGTACAACACCTCGTCCACCTCGCGGGTGATGGTGGAACCGACCACGTTGGTCACCGCCAGGGTGCGGCACCCGCGGCGGCGGGCCTCCCGGGCCGCGGCCAGGGTGTCCGCGGTCTCTCCACTCTGGGTGATGAGTATGACCAATGGGGCCTCCCTGGCCCCTGGCGAGTAGCGGTATTCGGAGGCCAGCTCCAGGGTGGTGGGCACGCCGGCGAACTCCTCCATGGCGTACTTGCCCACCATGGCCGCGTGGAAGGACGAACCGCAGGCCACCAGCTTCACTGACGGGAACTCCACCCGGGGCAGGATATCCCCGTTCTCGATCATGTCCAGCGCCCCCAGCAGGGTGTTGTGTATGGCGTTGGGCCCCTCGAATATCTCCTTGAGCATGAAGTGCTCGAAGCCGCCCTTCTGGGCGTCCTCGGCGGACCAGGAGACCATGGACGGCTCCCTGGTCACCACCGCCCCGTCGGCATCATGCACGGTGACCTTGGCGGGGGTCAGGGAGACGGTCTCCCCGTCCATGATATAGAGGACCTTGCTGGTGTAGCTTAGCAATGCGGTGACGTCCGAGGCCAGGAAGTTCTCCTTCACCCCCAGGCCGATGACCAGGGGGTTCTCCTTGCGGGCCGCGGCTATCTCGTCGCTCCCCTCCAGGACCGCGGCTATGGCGTAGGTGCCCTGCACCTCCCGCACGGCATCGGAGAGCGCCTGCCGGAGGTCGCCCTTGAAGTGATCCTCCAGGAGGTGGACCAGCACCTCTGTGTCGGTCTCGGAGGTGAAGTGATGCCCCCTGCCCTCCAGCGCCTCCCTGAGGGGCGCGTAGTTCTCGATGATGCCGTTGTGCACCACGGCCAGCTTACCGTCGCAGGACATGAAGGGATGGGCGTTCCGGTCGGAGGGCCTCCCGCAGGTGGCCCAGCGGGTGTGCCCGATGCCAGTTCGGCCCTCGAAGCGGGGAAGGATGCCCTGCAGGACGTTGAGCTCGCCCTGCTTCTTGACCAGGGATATGTGCCCGTTCTCCACCATGGCGATCCCCGCAGAATCGTACCCGCGGTACTCAAGGCGCTTCAGGCCGTCCATGAGGACCTCGGAGGCCCGACGGTGTCCGGAGTAACCAACTATGCCGCACATCAGACCACGATGCTCCTGTCTTCCAGAGTTCCGCTGACCTTGGCCCCGTCGCCCAGACGGGAGTTGGCTCCCACGATGGTGCCCGCGGAGAGCACCACCTTGGGGCCTATCTGGGTGAACTCGCCCACCATGCTTCCGGCCTTCTCCACCCTGAAGAAGTCGTCCTCCACCCGGACCTGGGCCAGGCCCGAGGGCGCGGAGAACCCGGTCCCGATGCGGCAGCCGTCGTCGATGACCGCCCGGGAGATGTGCGAATGCGAACCGATGGAGACGTTGTTCATGATCATGGAATTGTAGATGGCGGTGAATGGCGCGATATGCACCCCGTTGCCTATGCTGGTGGTCGGGAATATGGTGACGTAGGGGCCGATCTCGCAGCCCTCGCCTATGGACACCGGCCCCTCGATGTAGGTCCCGGCGCGGATCTTGGTGCCCGCGCCCACGAACACCGGTCCGCGCATGGTGACCCCGGACTCGATGGTCCCGCTGGTCTCCTGCCCGGCCAGGCTGGAGGCGTACTCGTTAAGGCGGATGAGGTCCCAGGGATACACGGCGTCCATCCACCGGCCGGTGGAGCGCACGGCCTCGATGTCCAGCTTGGGTATGCAGCTGTGCAGGACATGGGTGATGCCGGACTTCCCGGCCATTATCCCCCTCTCCAGGTAATCGAAGAACTCCGGAGGGAAGCGGTATATCCCGGTGGCGATGATGTTCCCCAGCTTCTTGTCCGGCTTTTCGATGATGTCTACCACCCTACCGGCCTCGATCTGCACCACCCCGTATTTGGATGGCATCTCCGAGTCGGTGACCAGCATGGAGAGCTTGCCCTTGTGCTTCAGCAGGTCCGCGATGGCCTGGGCGTCGATGATGTTGTCCCCGGCCACCATTATGAAGTCCTCCCTGACCTGGTCCCGCACGGCCATGGCCGCATGCGCGGTGCCCAGCTGCTTCTCCTGTATGGCGTAGGATATCCGGACCCCGAAGCGCGAACCGTTCCCGAAGAAGGACATTATGCGCTCCTTCATGTACCCCACCACCAGGACGATCTCCGTGATGCCGTTGGCCGCCAGGGCGCGGACCACGTACTCCAGGATGGGGCGGTTGCCGATGGGGATCATGACCTTGGGCCGGGACACGGTGAACGGACGTAGTCTGGTGCCTTCCCCTGCGGCGAGAATGACTGCTTTCATCGCTTCTCCTCTGGTCATAGCCATCCCTATGGCTATAGATTAAACTTTTCGGCCGGTGTATTTATCAGGGATTGATAACTGGAAAGAAAATCCTTTAAGAGCATGCGCAGGTATTGTCAGAGATGGAGAGCGCCATGGAACCGGAGGTCCGTTCAACCCTGCCGAGGGAGGTCGTGCAGTTCCTGCAGAACCCGGGAGGGCATTCCCTGATCATCAGGGGGAACGCCGGAACGGGGAAGACCACCTTCGTGCTGGAGGTGGCCGAGCAGTTCAAGGACCTGCAGCACGCGCATTACCTGTCCACCAGGGTGTCCGACTCAGCCCTGCTGAGGCAGTTCCCCTGGCTGCAGGAGCGGCTGCTGAAGAGGGATGACGCCGCCGCACCGGTGAGACGCCGCTCGGGATTGGGGAGGCTGAAGGGCATGGGCTCCGGGGACATGATGTCCAGCCGGCCGGAGATGACCGTGTCCATCGGCAGGACCATGCCCGAGCTGGAGATGCTCTACGAGCTGGTGGAGGCTGACGATCGCGTGCTTATCGTGATCGACAGCATAGACGCCCTGGCCGACCGCTACGAACTGGAGACCAGGGAGCTGCTGCTGGCCCTGCAGCGGGACCTGGTGGAGGCCTCCGGGGCCAACATCATATTCGTGCTGGAGAGCAACGATCACATGCTGGATTACCTCGGCGACGGGGTGGTGGAGTGCGTGCGGGTCGAGCGTGACCGGCGCCTGGTGCGGGAGATGAACCTGCTCAAGCTCAGGGGATGCGAGATCCAGCAGCCCCTGTACCTGTACACCCTGCGGGGCGGACGGTTCCAATGCTTCGGGGTGGACTGGGACCGGGGATGCGCCGACGGGCAATGGAACCGCATCAACGATCCGGAGGGGCGCTACTCCTACGGCATCTCCGACCTGGACGTAATGACCGGGGGCCTGGCGCCAGGGAACGTGGTCCTGATCGAGCTGGGCACGGGGCTGCCGCCGCGGGTCAGCGGCCTGCTGGAGAGGTCCCTGGTATCCGGGTTCGCCACCGCGGGGAGGGGCGTGCTCTGGGTGCCCATGCGCAAGGAGAGCGGGGCTGGCGCCCGGGCCCTGCTGGGGACCGCGGTCCCGGACGAGGCCATGGACCGGGCGGTGAGGATCGTAGAACCGGCCTCCCAGATGGACATGGGGAGCGGGAGATACGTGATGGCCGTGGAGGGCAGCAAGGTCGAGGACGACCTGAAGTGGAAGAACGTGGCCTACAGCCTGGACGGGGCCTCCCAGCCCTTCCTCTCCATAATGGGGTTCGATTCCCTTGAGTCCATATACGGAGGGGAGGTGATGGAGGGGCTGGTCGAGCATCTGGCGGCCGTCAAGCGCAACGGGGGGGCCTTCGTGGGATTCACCTCGCCCACCAGCCGGTCCACCGAACGGCTCTCGGACCTGGCCACCGTTCACCTCAAGGCCGAGAGGATCGGCGGCACCGTGGTCCTCTACGGGATCAAACCGTTCACCGAGTGCCACGCGTTCAAGATCGAAAAGCGCCCCGAGGGAGGCTGCGTGTCCCTCACCCCGCTGGTGTGAGCCATGTTCAAGACCAATATTCCGCAGAACTCCTCGGTGCTGGTGCTGGGCAGCCCAGGCGTGGGCGTGCTGGAGTTCCAGATGGGCATGGTGAAGGAGTACGTGGACGCCGGGGAGCCGGTGGTCTTCGTGACCATGGACATGCTGCCCAAGGACCTACTGGAGGTGATGGGGCGCTTCGGCGTTCCCGTGGACCGGCTGGGGAACGGGCTGCACATCATCGACTACCACTCCAGCCTGCTGGGCAACTCCGACGACCGGGGAACGCCCAAGGATGGAAAGGTGCGCAGGATACACGACCTGGAGGGCATAATGTTCAATGTGGCCTCCATATTCGAGGAGGAGAAGCGGCCGCTGCGCATATTCATATACACCCTCTCCACCCTTTTCCTGTACAACCAGCCCAGCGTGGTGCTGAAGTTCTTCCAGATATCCACCTCCAACATACGCAGCCAGTACGGGACGGCCATCGTCTCGGTGTATGACGGGGTGCACGACGAGAAGGCCCTGAACCACCTGGTGGCCCTGGCCGACGGGGTTCTGGAACTGCGTTTCGACAGCGACCTGAACCGGGTGCTCAGGGTGAGGCACATGCGGGGGATGTCCGTCTCCAGCAGGTGGATCCCCTTCGAGATATCCCCGGCCAGGGACGAGCCCAGCGCGCAGGTGCTGGAGTGGAGATGATCACTCCTCGGCCTCTTCCATGACCCCGTAAAGTGCGCGGTTGAGCTCCTGCACCGCCCTGGCTGTGGCCTTGGAGTACAGGGAGCATTCCATCTTGGGGCTGACCACCATCTCCTTCCTACGGCAGTACACTAGCTGATCGCTCAGGCCCAGCTCGGGGCGGTTCTCGCGATGCAGGCAGGAAAAACAGAGCGCCTTCTTCATCCGGCGCGTTCTAACGAGCATGGTGTATAAGATTGTTCCTCATTCATTCAGCGAGACCGCCTCCGAGATGTCCAATACCCTCAGCCCTTCCCGGCGCAGGTTCAGGCAGCAGAAGGGGCAGGCGGTTATCACTCCATCCACCCCCGCCCGCTCGTAGGCCCGGACCTTGGACCTGGCCATGGAGGCGGCCAGCTCGGGGAAGCCGGAGGGCAGCCCTCCGCCCCCGCCGCAGCACACGTCCTCCTCGGGGATGCGCACCAGTTCCACCCCGGCACGCTCCAGGATGCCCACCAGGTCCTCGGCGGTCCACGGTCCCAGCCCCCGCTTCAGGTGGCAGGGCATCTGCAGAGCCCAGCGGCCCTCCGCGCGGGAGCGGAGGGGGAGGTCCCTCAGCACCTCCACCATGTGCTTGGCCTCCAGGCCGTACTCGGTGCGCAGCTGATAGGCGCATCCAGGGCAGGAGACCACCACCTTCCGGTAGGCGGAGAGCACCTCCATATTGGACCTCTTTACGTTGGCCGCCTCCTCCAGGGCCCCGACCTTCAGCAGGGGCGAACCGCAGCAGAGGGCCCTGCTGGATATGTCGTGCTTGATATCCAGGGAGGTCAGCAGAGAGGAGGCCGCCCGGGTCATGGAGGTGAGCCTTCCCAAACCTATGCAGCCCGGGAAGTACAGGATGTCGTTCCCCTCCTCCACCCATTCATCGAAATCCGCGCTCACCGTGCGGCCGGTGGCCATGACGTTCTCGCGCATGCGCAGATGTCCCGATGGCCCCGGCCCCTTGAGCTCGGAGCGCAGGCGCAGCATGGCCTTGGTGAGGGTTATGGACGAAGGACAGGCCAGCTCGCAGGCGTGACACATGGTGCACATGAGCGCCGATGGGCCTGCATCGGCCCTCTCCGGGAACCTGGGTGCGTCCACCCCGGTGGCGCGGGGGCCCGGGAAGAGCGCTCCCCTGGCATCGCCCAGAACAGGACAGGCCCTCAGACAGCTCCCGCACTTGATGCAGCGATCGGAGTTCATGGCCCCTCCATGGCCTGCACGGCCGCCCAGGCGTCGTTCAGGGCCTCCGAGAGCCCGCCACCGTACCCGCGATCTGACCTGGCCAGGCAATCGCCGGCCCCGAAGACGTTGGCCGCCTCGCGTCCTGAGGGCAGCAGCAGTCGTCGGCCCCGATGGGCGTAACCTCCCTGCAGCGGGCCTCCGGCCGTGGACACCTGGAAGGTCGTAAGAGGATCGGCAAGCCCCCGGCCGGAGATGGCCATTCCGTCCGGTAGCGCCCCTCCGGTGGCCAGCACCAGCATGTCCGCCTCCAGTCGCCTGGTCTCCAATCCGCCGGTCAGCATCGCCCCCCGGAACCGATCGCCCTCCATCTCCAGAGAAACCAACCTCGTTCCGGGCCTCATCGATACCCCGGCCTTCATGGCGTGGCCGGCCAGGACCTCCAGGAACCTCTGGCCGGGGATGCCGAGAGGTGTGATGGCCTCCAGGACCTTCCTTCCGCTATGCCCCTCCAGCCAATGGACGCGATGAAGATCGGACAGGGGGAACAGCGAGGGCAGCAGTACGGTCTCCTCCCTTGCCTCCTTCATTGACCTGGCTAGTACTTCCCAGGCACCCTCATCAAGGAAGCGGGATGCCAGGGGGACGTCCGGGGGGACCTTCCAGGGCAGGTGCAGATGTTCGGAGCGAACACCCTGCCGCTCCAGCATGGCATCGGCCAGGCAAGGCCGCAAAGAGGGGTGCCCCTCCACCCCGATCACGCTGAGCCCCTTCGGGCCGTTCCCCTCCTCCCAGGTGCAGATGTCGGGCGCCAGGGCGCACTCGAAGAGCGTGCCCAGGTTGCTGACCCCAACGCGGCGGCCCGCGGCAGAGTGAAGGCCGGCCCTGTTCAAAATATCCAGTAGTTTTCCCCTCCAATTCCCCGGCGGGGACCTCAGGCAGCCGGTGGACATGGCGGCCGCGGGAGCCCCTCTTCCGGCCAGGGTCACCTGCCAGCCCTTTTCGGCCAGCAGCGCCGAGGCGAACAGGCCGGCGGCGCCCTGTCCAATCACCAGCGCCCTGCTCATGCCCCGCCTCCCAGCCTGTAAACCCCTTGGAACACGTGCCTGCGCAGCAGCTCCTGCCGCAGCTGATCCCCAGAGGCCAGTTCCAGCCCCTTCTCCCGCTCGGAGAGGAACTCCAGCAGGGTCTGGCGGGGATCCACCCCCTTCGATCGGACCATGAGCTCCAGGACCCCCAGGGAGCAATCCATGCCCTGGCAGTAGCCCATGCCCGCGCGGGTGCGGCGCATCACGTCCGCCATGGTCAGGACGTCCTCTCCCCCCAGCGCATGGACCACCTCCGACCTCAGCACCTGCTCGCAGGAGCATATCACCCGCGCATCGCCGGTATCGATGTCCCGGGAACGCCAGCCGTATTTCCTGGTCAGGCGGGACTCGGCGATGCTCATTCCGCCGCCCTCCGCCGGCGGACCGAGGGGTTCGGAGGCCGTGCGGCAGGCCGCCCTGATGCCCAGGACCCTGCAGGCCTGGTCGCTGACCTTCTCGGCCATCAGCCGGTAGGTGGTCAGCTTCCCCCCGGACACGGTGAGCATGTTCTCCGCCCCCTCGTCCCTCAGCACGGCGAAGGAGCGACTGGCCTCGCGGCCTCCGCCCCCCAGCAGCGGGCGAACCCCGCCGTAGGACCTGATCACCCGCACTGTCCTCAATCCGGGAAGCATTCGGGAAGCCTCCCGCAAAAGGAGGCCCTGGTCCGCCTCGGAGACGCCGGAGTCCTCGGGGGATGACGCCGGCCGGGAGGTGGTGCCCAGTATGGTGGAGGTGTGATTGGGGACAGCGATGTCCCCGTTGGACGGCGGTCGCAGGCGGTTGACCACGTGCCGGCAGTGGCGGCCGTCGGCCACCAGCATGCTGCCCTGGTCCAGGCCCATGGCCAGGTGCACCCCGGCCATCTTGGCCACCTGGGGCGCCCAGGCCCCGGCGGTGTTCACCATCAGCTCGGGGAAGACGTGTCCAGATTCCCCGTTCCTGTTATTGACGTAATCCACGCGGACCACCCGGCCCCCGTCCACCTCCATGCCGGTCACCCGGCAGTGGTTGAGGACCGTGGCGCCGTTGGCGCGCGCATCGTCGACATTGGCCTGCACCAGGGCGAAGGGGTCCACCGAACCGTCCGGCACGCGGTAACACCTGGTGACATCCGTGGAAAGTCCAGGCTCCTCGGCGAGGGCCTCCTGGGCGGAAAGCTCCTCCACCGGCACCCCGGTCTCGCGGCAGGCCCTCTCGAAGCGGTCGCCGAACTCGGGATCGTCCCCGGGAAGGGAGGCGAAGAGGCCCCCGGTGTCCTCGATGCAGAAGGGCGCTATGCGCCGCAGGGTGCTGTTCTCCTCCGCGCACTCCCTGGCGGATGAGGGGTCCTTCACCGCGTAGCGGCCGCCGCTGTGCAGAAGGCCATGGTTGCCACCGCTGGCCCCGTGGCAGTAGTCGCCCATCTCCAGCAGGACGCAGTCCGCGCCGCGCAGGGCCAGGTCCCGGACGACCCCGGCCCCGGTGACCCCGCCCCCTATGACCAGCACCTCCTTCCTCATGGCCTCGAAAGAGGAATGCGGGAGAACGTATATGGAAGTTGAGAGTGAGGGAATAACAGAGAAGTAGCGGGGGGTCGATTTGAACGACCGGTCTCCGGGTTATGAGCCCGACGGGATGTCCTGGCTACCCTACCCCGCTCTGGTATTTCCCCATCATGCGTAGGCCGGTTATAAACCTTTCGATTGGCGGGTCCATCTGGACAGGTCCTTGAGGATAGCTTCCAGAGCAGAAAAATGCCCCCCTTAACTGCCAGGATAATGGAGCTCGTTGGATTGTCCCGTTGAAAAACGAGGACGGAAACGGATTATAGGTGAAGCTTGGGGGATGGATATAGCTCTCCACAACCGGACGAGTACTGCCCATTCGGACTGGCGTGTTTCAAACCGTTCATTTGCCCTCTTACGATTACCTTTGATCAATTTCTGGTTAACATCAGGGGAGTTAGGGCGGTGGGCCGGAAATAAGCGGCCCATGAGTTACAGATCGTGGTGATCAACTCAGGACCTTCGATCTGATGGATGGATCGGCCTGGGTGAGGGCACGCCAATAACTTTCGGGGCGGTTCGAATAAAAAAATCACTTCTCTTTATCAAAACGCCTATTGACCACATCGATCTTCTTCAAGATCATCTTCTTTTTATGATCGTTGAATGTGATCTCGAATTCATCGAAGAAGCCAAGTCTTCCAAGCAAGGGAGGAAATTGCAGGTCCCTCACGAGTATGACCTTAACTGGAACGGTCATATCATAATGTTCATGTCCTTTTTAAATTGAAATATTGACCTTGCTGTTTACGCAATCAACCTTACCGCCAATTCCAAAAGCCGTGCTTTTGCTTCCGTTTAGATCAAGACCTAATGCTTCGGCCATTTCTTGAGACATCGCGGTCTGGTCGGCACCAGAATCAAGAAGGGCCAGCGCCTCGAACGATTCGTCGCCATTGCTGAATGTGATTGGGACCATCGGTCTCTTCTTCTTGTTCTTATCGGGATTCAAGACCTCTTTATATTTGAAATTCAGGACCATGCCAATCACAAGATCATGGTTTCATCAGTTGGAACCATTGCGATGAACGGTTTGGATCTACCACACTTGGCTTTTGCCTGAGCATAGACTTCCTTAAAGGACTTGGAGTGGGCTACGACCTTCTCATCGCATATGGCAACCCAATTGCCGACATAAGGACTGACATCTAATCCCATGAAATAATCATAGTTGCCCGTCACCAACTCACCGATAGCGAATTCGTAACAGACCTCTAAAAAGAATTTGTATGATCATTATTTGCGATTATTGATCCAGTCATGCGATTTAGATGCGATCGGTTCCATAATGGTAGAAGAACCTTTCTACCTTATGGGGGATGCTGGTTCAGAAGAACTTGCGCAGCTTCATGACGTCTTCCAGCGAGCCCTTGACCACCACTTTCCGCAGGGCCCAGGCCTTCATGGGCTTCATCCTCCCGGTGAAGAGGTCCTCGATGGTGCGGGGGTCGGAGCAGATCACGATGTCCGGGGCCTCCAGGAATCCATCGTCCAGACCGAGGATGCAGCTGTCCTTGAGCAGGAAGGAGTAGTGTTCAGTGCCCAGGTCTATGTTGACCTTCTTGACCATCGGGCCCACCTCCTCCTTGAGCTGGGCGTCGCAATGCATCTTCTGGTTGAACTTGTCTATGGCGTTGAGCAGGTGTTCCTTGGCTGTCATGGGTCACTCCCAGTCGCTTAACTTAGAAATCTTGGACGCGCCCAGCATCTCCTTGGCGGTCGCCCATGACCTCCTGGTGTAGGGTGGCAAATCCCCCTTCTCCCTTATCCAATTTTCCAGGAAGGCCCGGGTCCTGGGATCTGAGGAATATCCGCTGCCCACGTCGCCCAGCTCCTCGCCTATGCGGCGCATCTCCTGGTCCCGCCGGACCTTGGCCACGATGGAGGCGGCGGACACCACCGGATAGTTCTCATCGGCCTTGTGCTCGCACACCAGGTCCACCCTGCAGCGGGTGGCCCGGGCCAGGGCGGCCTTGAAGTTGCGCTCGCTGACGTCGCAGGCGTCCACGTAGGCCCTCTCCGGGCGCAGCTCGTCGATCAGGGAGGCGAAGGCCCTGATCTCCAGGGTGTTGAGGGAGGTGGTGCCCTTGCGCCCGTCGATGGAGTCGGGACCGATGACCACCACCCTCCAGGACGAATGGGCCATGATAAGGTCGGCCAGGCGCTCGCGCTCCTCCGGCCTGTGCATCTTGGAGTCCTTGACCCCCCATTCCCGGAACAGGCGGTCGTCCTCCACCAGCACCGCGGCCACCACCAGTGGTCCCATGACCGGCCCCCTGCCGGCCTCGTCAAGGCCGCATATCATCAGCACGGGATTTTGTCCTGGGTATAAATGGATGTTGAGGAGGATGTCCACCAAGTCTAACATGTTTTACCAAAAAAGTTGTTGATGGGCGAAGATATAAAGAGCATTCCCTGATGGGGGAGCGGTGATGCGAATTTCCAAAAGTGATGTTCAGAACCGGCACCTGACCAACGGGTTCAAGCTGACCCGCGTGGGGGTCACCGGGGTCAAGAAGCCGGTCCGTGTGCACCGGGAAGGAAAGGACACCTGCCTGAACTGCGAGATCGATGTCTTCGTGGACCTGCCTTCCACCCAGAGAGGCTCGCACCTTTCCCGCAACCTTGAGGTCATCGCGGAGATCGTGGAGCAGAGCGTGGCCGAGCCCATCAAGGGGCTGGAGGTCCTGGCCGCGGACATCTGCCGCAGGCTCCTGGACCGCCACGATTACGCCACCTACGCAGAGGTGCACATCAACGCGGACTACTTCCTGGAGCGCTCGCTGCCCACCGGCCGCAAGAGCATCGAATCCTACAAGCTGATCGCCAAGGCCACCAACAAGCGCGGCGACGGCCTGATGAAGATGATCGGCACCCGGGTCATCGGCATGACCGCCTGCCCCTGCGCCATGGAGACCGTGGACGAGATCCAGGGTAGCACCCTGAAGCAGCCGGGCTGCCTTCCGACCATATCCCACAACCAGAGGAACGTCACCACCGCCATGCTGGAGGTGCCCGAGGAGTTCGAGGTGGAGGCCAACGACCTCATCGAGATCGTGGAGGCCTCCTTCTCCAGCCCCACCTTCGAGATTTTGAAGAGGGCCGAGGAGGCCCATGTGGTCATCACCGCGCACCGCAACCCCAAGTTCGTGGAGGACGTGGTGCGGGACAACCTTGCGCTGATACTCAAGCGCTTCCCGCACCTGCCCGACGACACCGTGGTCACGGTCAGCAGCGAGAGCGAGGAATCCATACACAAGCACAACGCCATGGCCGAGAGGGTCACCACCCTGGGCGAGCTGAGGCGGGACGCGGAGTGAGCCCGGTGATCAGGGCGGTGGTGTGCGATGTGGACGGCACCATCACCGACCGCCAGAAGATCATCCAGACCCTGGGGATAGAGGTCCTGCGCCAGGCCCAGGCCAACGGCGCGGTGGTCATGCTGGCCTCCGGCAACGTTCTCCCGGTGGTGTACGGGCTGAGCAGCTTCATCGGCCTCCGGGGCCCGATGGTGGCCGAGAACGGGGGAGTGGTGTCCTACGATGAACATGTCCACACGCTATTCTCCAACAAGGTGCCGCTGGAAGCCTTCGAGCACCTCCGCAAGGTCATGCCCGAGGTGCGGAGGCTCTACACCGACCAGTGGCGCCTGACCGAGGTCTGCCTGGTGAGGGACGCGGACCTGGAGAAGGTGAGGGAGGCCCTCAGGGGATGGCCCCTGGAGGTGGTGGCCACGGGTTTCGCCATCCACCTCATGGAGAGGGGGCACAGCAAGATGGCCGGGGTGCGCAAAGCCTGCGAGCTGATCGGCCTTAACATCTCGCAGGTGGCCGCATTCGGGGACGCGGACAATGACGAGGAGATGCTCCGGGAATGCGGCCACGGGGTGGCCGTGGCCAACGGTTCTGATAAGGCCAAGGCAGCGGCGGACCTGGTCACCCAGGGAAGCCATGCCGAGGGCGTGCAGGAAGGGCTGCGCCGGCTGGGGCTCATCTAGGGCAATCTATTTTTACCCCCGGGGACATGAAAACGCATGGAGGTCCTGGGGCTCTGCTCTATCTGCGCCAGGCCGGCGAGGTACAGCTGCTCGCTGTGCGGACGTCCGGTATGCGCCGAGCATTATGACAAGCACAACCGAATGTGCCATCACTGCTCCCCGGACCGCAGGGACCTCGGTCATGAGGCCCCCCAGGACAGATGGATGCTGCGCTGAGATCAGAGCAGCTTCTTGGCCGAGGCCTCGTCCAGGTCTATGGACTTCAGCAGGTACTTCAGGGACTTCTTGGCGATTATGCCCTTGGTCTGCTCGTCCAGGCGCTGCTCGTAGACCACCAGCGCGCGCTTGTAGTACTCCACCCCGAACTCCGAATAATAATAGGTGGCGTTCTCGGGGTCCACCTGGGCGGCCTTGTTGTAGCAGGTCTCGGCGTCATTGAACAGGCCGATGTCCATGCAGAACGCGCCCCAGCTCTGGTAGATGAAGGGGTTCTCCGGGTCCATCTCGGCGGCCTTCTTGTACAGGGCGATGATCTCCTCCTGGGAGACCTTGGGGACCAGCACTCCAGCGTCCGCCTTGGCCAGGTAGGCCGAGGGGTTGGTTGGCTCGGTCTTTATCGCCTTGTCGAACTTGGCGAGGGCCTGGGAGTACTCCCCCTCGTCCATGAGCCGGTATC
This sequence comes from Methanomassiliicoccales archaeon, assembly GCA_040765825.1. Classification (GTDB taxonomy): domain Archaea; phylum Thermoplasmatota; class Thermoplasmata; order Methanomassiliicoccales; family UBA472; genus UBA472. The sequence continues at coordinate 13,909 of JAXGRO010000009.1, read as the reverse complement.
CGTCCTTCATCAGCTTGTCGAAATCGCCGGTAGCCATTTGATCCCTTGTCCCTGAGTATTAGATGGTTAGAGATAAAGCTTTCTTATTCGGGTGCCAGCTTCAAAGGTTGCGCAGGAAGCGGTTGGCCTGATCAACCAGCACCACCTTGGAGGGGATGGGCTTGTCCGTGAGCTCGAAGGCCATGATTATTACCCTATCCCCAACCTTCACCAGGTGCGCGGCCGCGCCGTTCACGCTGATGATGCCCGACCCGCGCTTCCCCGAGACGGCGTAGGTCTCGAAGCGAGAGGCGTTGTCCACGTCGGACACCAGCACCTTCTCCCCAGGCCAGATGTCCGCCCGGTCCAGGAGGTCCTGGTCTATGACTATGCTTCCCACATAGTCCGGTTCGGCGGCGGTCACCGTGGCCCGGTGGATCTTGCCCCTCAGGAGCTGTCGCATGGAACTAAGCAAGAAAATCACCCTATTGAAGCTTTCCCCGATAAGCGTCGGAAGGGCGTGATGAAAGACTCACCGGCGGCAGGAACCGATTATCTTCACGCAGTTGGCCTTGAGCAGGTCATCGTACTCCAGCACCGCGTCGATGTTGAAGACGGTCCTCATGTTCTCGGTGGTGAGCACCTCCTCGGGCGTCCCGAGCGCGTGCACCCGGTGGTCGTGTATGAGCACCATGCGGTCGCAGTACTTCACCACCATGGGCAGGTCGTGGGAGACGATGATCACGGTGAGCCCCTCCTCCTTGGACAGCCTCTTCACCAGGTCCAGGACCTCGAACTGATGGTTGATGTCCAGGTGCAGGGTGGGCTCATCGAGCAGGATGACCTCCGGCCGCTGGGCCAGGGCGCGGGCGATTATGACCCTCTGCCGCTCCCCCCCGCTCATGGTGTTGATCAGACGGTCGGCGAAGTCCGCAATATTGGTCTTCTCCATGGCCTCCTCCACTATCCTCATGTCCTCGGAGGACTCTCCTTGGAAGCGGTCCAGGAAGGGCATGCGGCCCATGCTCACGATGTCGCGGACGGAGAAGGCGAACCGTATCTCATTGCTCTGCGGGACCACCGCGATGTGCCGGGCGATGCGCCTCTTGGAAAGATCCTCCAGGTCCTTGCCCTCCATCAGGATGCGGCCGGAGCGGGGGTGCAGGTTGCGGTTCAGGAGCTTGAGCAGGGTGGTCTTGCCGCAGCCGTTCGGCCCCAGGATGCCGATTATCTCCCCCTTGCGGACCTCCAGGTCGATGTTCTCCAGCACCGGCTTCTCCCGGTAGGAGAAGCAGATGTCCTTGACCGTGAGCATCAGTCCCACCCCACTTCGCTGCGCCTTCTGCGCAGCAGGTAGATGAAGTACGGGGCGCCGATGAGTGCGGTCACGATGCCTATGGGCAGTATCCCGATGCTGGGGGCGATGACCCTGGAGATGAAATCGCACATCAGCAGGAAGGCCGCCCCTCCCACGATGGAGGCGGGCAGCAGCGCCCGGTTGTCCGGTCCCATGACGATGCGCAGGATGTGCGGCACCACCAGTCCGACGAAGCCGATCACCCCCACGAAGGCCACCGCGGCCGCGGTCACCAGGGCCGAGGCCACCAGCAGCTGCAGCCGCACGCTCTTGACCTCCACCCCCAGGTCCTGGGCGTGGGCATCACCCAGCATCATGGCGTTGAGGTCCCGGGACGAGGAGACCATGATCATGCTGCCCGCGAATATCAGCGGGCCCACCACGAAGAAGTTCTCCCACTTGGCGTTGGTCAGGTTGCCCATGGTCCAGTAGACTATCCCGGCCATCTGCTCCCCGGCCATGTAGGTGAGCAGGGAGACCAGCGCGGACAGCAGGGAGCCGACGGCGATTCCGGCCAGCAGCAGGGTCTCCGTGGGCACCTTGCCGCCCACGCTGGATATGGAGTACACCAGGAACAGGGTGGCCATGCAGGTCACGAAGGCCAGCAGGGGTATGGCGAACATCGGCGGCAGGAAGGGGAGGGGGAAGGTGAGCCCGATGGCCGCCCCCACGGAAGCCCCCGAGGAAAGCCCCAGGATGTAGGGGGAGGCCATGGGATTGCGGAAAAGGGCCTGCATCACCGCTCCGGCAATGCCCAGTCCGGCCCCTACGCAGATGGCCATCATCACTCGGGGCAGGTTCATCCTCCAGACGATTATCTCGTTGATCTCTGTCCCCCGGCCCAGAAGCGCCCAGAAGGCCTCCTGGAAGGTCAGCGGGATGAAGGCCTGGGTCAGGTCCAGGACCATGAAGAAGAATAGGATTAGGAACAGGGTCGCAAAGACCGTCGTCGTCCTCCTTCTTCTCTTCGCGGCGCCTTCCATCGCCCATCACCAGAAAGGAAAGGATGATAAAATGGTTTGGAAGAGGACCACCTCAATCCTTCCGGTCCTTCCGGCGCAGGAACAGGACCATGGCCACGGCGATCAGGACGATCGCTATGCCCACGACAGCGTACACCATGGTCATGTCATCCCCTCCGCCGTCCACCGCTCCCTCGATGGGCAGGGCCCCCTCGAAGTGGTCCGGATAGAACAGGCAGGCCACCGCCCATAGCCCTTCCGTGGCGTCGGGGCAGTAGGAGTTCCAGGACTTGTTGAGCTTGTAGACGGTGACATCATCGTCCCCCAGGTCCGACCTGAACTGCTCCGCGGTGTTCGGATAGTAGCCATCCAGCAGCACGAAGTCAGGCTGCAGCTGCAGTATGGCCGAGAAATCCACCGAGTACCTGTTCTGGGAGATGGAATCATCCTGAGCCACGTTCACTCCACCGGCGAAGTTGATGAAGTCCACGGTGACCGAGCCCTTGTTCCCCAGGTACATGACGTCGCCGCTGTAGCTGACGTAGACCGCCTTGACCTTGTCCTCGGTGTCGATGATGCCCTCGTCTGCCAGGGTCTCAGCTATGTAGTTCTTGACGAACACCATGTGGTTGGAGACACTGTGGTTGGCCCCAGTGATGTTCTCGATGTCCCTGACCACCTGGACGATCCCGTCGTAGGAGCTGGGGTAGAAGGTGACTACGTTGAAACCATAGCCCTCGAGGTCGTCCCATATGGGGGAGAGGTACGAGTAGCCGAAGCCCAGGACCACATCCCCGCTCTTGTTCCACCTGCCATCGTCCACCAGGTCCAGCATCCTCTGGACCACCTGGTCCTTGTTGCTGCTGGATACGGTCACGAACTCGCTGGCAGGGGTCCCCTGCATCTCCGGTATGCCGCTCTGGTTGAACTCCGACAGGTGGTCGAATATGATCGCCTTCTCTAGCATGCCGATGTCCACCAGGGTGTTGGTGGCGAAGGCCCCGAAGGCGGCCACATGCTCAGCGGGGGCGGTGAGGTTGGTCATCCTACCCCGGGAGTCGGTTATGGAGATGGGGCCGATCGTGGGCTGGCCCTCCACGGGCGCCTCGCCGCTGAATATGTCAGGGTAGAAGAGGCAGGCTATGGTCCACAGCCCTTCCGTGGCGTCGGGGCAGTAGGAGTTCCAGGACTTGTTGAGCTTGTAGACCTGGATGCTGTCGTCGTTGATCATGTCCGAGAAGTCCTGGACCGTTCCGGCATAGTAGCCGTCCAGCAGGACGTATTCGGGGCTGAGCTGGAGTATGGCGGAGAAGTCCGCGGCGTAGGTGGGCTTTGTCTTGTTGGCATCCTCGGCCAGGTTCACACCGCCGGCAGAGGCGATGAAGTCCACGGTGACCGAGCCGTTGTTGCCGAGCTTGAGGGTGTTGCTGCTGTAGCTGGCGTAGATTGCTGTGGTGAACTCCGCAGCCTCGTCAACCCCGTTCAGGCTCAGGGTCTCGGCCACGTATACCTTGACGAAGGCCATCCAATCGGACACTTCGTGGTCAGCCCCCGTGACCGCCTCGATGTCCCTGACCACCTGGACGATCCCGTCGTAGGAATCTGGGTAGAAGGTTATCACCTTGAAGCCGTAGCCCTCCAGCTCGGTCCAGATCGCGGACAGGTACGAATACCCATAGCCGAAGATGACATCGGTGCTCTTGTTCCACACACCGTCGTCCGCCAGGTCCAGCATCTTCTGCACCACCGCATCCTTGTTCCCGCTGGAGACGGTGATGAACTTGTCCGCGGGCATGCCCTGCATCTCGGGAATGCCGCTCTTGTTGAACTCGGAGGTGGCGTCGAATATGACCGCCTTTTCCAGCATCCCTATGTCCACCAGGGTGTTGGTGGCGAAGGCCCCGAAGGAGGCCAGGTGTACCGCGGGAGCGGAGAGGTTGGTCGTGACCCCGCGCGAATCGGTGATGGATATCGTTCCACTGCTTGGGCCATCCCCCTGGATGGCAGTTGGTGCGATGACGGTCAACAGGGCGAGGACCATCAACATGGCGAGCGTTCTTTGGAATCTCATGACAACATCAGCCCTTGGTTTACGCCTAGTAATACTATGAGAGTATAAAGTATTATTTCATTCGTAATATTACTGGTTTTTTATCTAGGAGAGCTCGGCCAGCCCCTGGAGGAAATAAATATATCCTGTTGCCAATTGGCGTAACTGTATGGCTTCCAGGGTCAAGGTCGTAACCCCCATATGCTCCCACGAGACCTGGGTGGTCGCGGAGATGGACGGGGAAGATCGAATCAACGTGCGCATCGAATCGGACTGCAGCAACGTCATGGACTACGCCGAGAAGCTGAGGAACGTGACCATGGATGACATAAACGAGATCAGGGGCTCCAGGATCCTGACCGAGGCCGAGGGCGGCATCCTGACCCCCACCTGCCTGGTCCCCATCGCGGTCTTCAATGCCTGCTGGGTGGAGGCGGGCATGATATCCAAGCGCCTGGCGGTGAAGGAGGGGCCCATAGCGGTCCACTTCATCGATTGACGTTCCAAAAAATATATGCTTACACTAGACCCTAAGCTGGAAAGGCCAATGGACAGGTCAGCCTGATGTGCGGTACAACTGCCTTCTTCTACAGCGATGAGCTGCTCAGATATCAGTTCGGTCCGGACCATCCGTACCAGCCGATTAGGTTCCAGCTGATACGGGACACCTTGAGGGAGATGGACGTCTTCGACGACAGATTGGTCTACGTGGAGTCTCCGTCGGCCACCGAGGACGACCTGAGGGAGGTGCATGAGGAGTCCCTCATAAACTATGTCAAGGAGCTGAGCAGGATCGGCACCGGCTACCTGGACATGGGCGACACCCCGGTCTGTCAAGGCCTGTTCGAGGGGGCCCTGGCGGCAGTGGGGGCCACCCTTCACGGTGCGGAGAGCATAGCCCGTGGCGAGTACGACCACGTCATGACCCCTGGCGGAGGATTGCACCATGCCCGCAGGGATAAGTCCGCGGGATTCAGCGTGTTCAACGACCTGGCCGTGGCGGTGAGAAGGCTGCAGCGGAAGTACGGCTACGAGAGGGTGGCCGTGATAGACATCGATGGCCATCATGGCGACGGAACGCAGTCCATATTCAACGGCGAGAGGATACTGACCATATCATTCCACCGATATGGGGCAGGGTTCTATCCAGGAACTGGAGCGGCCACCGACTACGGGGAGGGCGATGGAGAGGGCTATGCCATAAACGTCCCGGTGCCCCGGTGCACTCCGGACGAGGTGTACGTGCCCACCTACGAGAGGGTGCTGCAGGCCGCCCTGGAGGCCTATCGTCCCGAGATCATCATACACCAGTTCGGAACCGATGCGCACTACAGCGACCAGCTGGTGGGCATGGGACTGACCACCAGGGCCTTTGAGAAGGTGGCGGAGATCACCCACCGCCTGGCCCACGAACATTGCGACGGGAGGTATCTGGTCACCGGCGGGGGCGGCTATTCCGTGGACGCCGCTAGAAGGATATGGAGCATCGCGGTGTGCACCATCTCCGGTTCCTTCCCCCTCAATCCAGAGGGGATGCACATGCTGAGGGATTCGGGGCTCAACCGAAAGTGGAAGGTCCAGCAGGAGGAGTTCCACAAGCGCCTGGACTACCTCTTTGACGAGGTCATACCCAAGATACGGTGATCTGGTCCTGCATTCTGGCCACCCAATCCTGGCAGGCCCTGCCCCTATCTGTCAGGCTGATCACCGCTTCCTCTCCGCTGCCCATCAACCGCACCAGCTCCATGTCCTTCATGCGCCGCAGCAGCCGCCCGGTGGGGTCCTTGGCCTCCAGCCCTTTCACCGACCCCAAAGGCAGCGGCCATTTGAAGGTGCGCAGGGCCTGCGCCACATCCGGCGGCAGGGCCTCGCTCACCCCCATCCCGGTCAGCATGGGGAACCTCCTGGGCTCGACCTCGAAGCAGCATATCTCCGTGCCGGTGCTCAGGGCGGCCAGCATCGCCGCGTCGCTCAGCAGCTTGCGTCCGCCGGTGATGTCCAGCAGGGTCTGCCACCCCTTTCTCCTGAACTCCTGCATGACCATATTTATGGCCATGGCCGTGCCCATGAGGTCCGCGGGGTCCACCTTCATGGTGGAGTGGTTCACACCCAGACGGTCCAGCAGGGAGGAGAGATGGCCGTCGTCCGCCTGTTCTTTCTCACTGATCACGATGAGCCGGTCGTGTGGCAGGGTGCGGAGACCGGACACCACCTCCCGGACCTCCCCGCCATATGTGCTCAGGAGAAGTGAGCGCCGTTCCCTCATCAATCCACCCCTAGGATCAGGCCAAGCGCCTCATCCACGGACACCACCTTCCTGCGGCGGTCCCCCGAGTCCTCCCTCAGTCGCACGATGCCCTTCTCCTCGAGGAGCCTGATGTGATGGTTTATGGTGGCCTTGTGCTTGCCCATGCCCTCGGCTATCTCCACCTGGGTCTTTGGGGTGGAGCGGTTGTCCCACAGGAATTCCAGAATGTCCCTCTGGGCCGGGGTGAGCAGATGGGAGTAGTCCACCTTGAGAAGGGGCAGGGGGATCTCCCGATAGGTCTCGTCGTGAACGTACACCGAGCTCAGCCCCTCCATGGCGCAAACCAGCAGGGCGGCGGCGCTCATCATCTTGGTCCCGCCCGCGATGTTGAACACCGCGATCTCCGACCCCTCCTCGCGCAGCTTCCTGACCTCGGACCTCATGGCCTTGGCGGCCTCCAGAAGGTCAAAGGCGTCCGGGATGCGCACCCGTTGCATCCCTATTCCCATTATGGAGCATACGCGCTCGACCTCGGCCAGCGCCTCCAGGGCCCGGGGGTGGTCGTTGCAGAAGACCACCGCCCTCTCCACAGAGGGGGTGGACTCCAGGGTCGGGAGCAGTGAATTGGCCCGGAATCCCAGGGTGCCTAGTATCGCGACCATATGATATCGTATCGGGATAGTTCGTTCCGTTTATTTCAATTATTTAATACGGTATTATTATCATTAATACCATTTAAGAAGGACCCGGTGAATCGATTAAATACGGTTCTCTCCCTATGCTAACCTCTGGATGAGGTCATGAGAGGATGCCACATGGTCCGGACCGCAGTGATGGTTTTCCTGGCCATCTTACTTCTGGCGCCCTCGTTCAGCCAGGGAACGGTCGGGGCCGATCAAGCCATGACCGTCCACTTTGACCTCGGTTTCCACCAGCCCGAGGTGGACCTGGAATCACAGGAGAGGCAGTTCACCGTTCAGGGAGCGGAGCTGGACACCAGGCCTGGGGTGCCGTCCCTTCCGCTGCGGACCGTAATGCTGGCCCTTCCGTATGGCACCACGGTCAGGGATGTTGTCGTCAAGCATTCCGAACCAAGGGTCCTGGAGATAGTGGAACGCTATCCCAAGAACCCCCTGGAACAAACCCTGGACGGCCTGGAGGGTGTCGCCGCCACCTATGACGGCCGGGCCTGGGAGCTGGCGGGGACGCATGTCCTGGAGGGGGTGCATATCGTATGCATCAACCTCCGTCCGCTGCAATGGCAGGAGGGCACGGGAAAGCTATACTCGGTGCTCGACTTCTCCATTGAGGTGAACCTGCAGGACGCCCCCTTGTCCTACCGGGGGGACATGGACAGGGTCAGGGAGGTCGTGGACAATCCTTTGGAGGTCCAAGATGGGGCATCCTATCCGCTGAGCGACCTGCTCCCTTCTGGCACGTACGATTACCTGGTTATCACGGACGAGACCCTGGTGGACCCCTTCCAGGAGCTGGCCCGATGGAAGACGGAAAGGAACGGACAGGGCTCGTGGCATCAGAACATCCGCAGCGTCCTGGTCACCGTGCAGGAGATCATGGCCGAACCGGCCTTCTGGGGCGACCCCGCCTCGCACATGGGCAGCGGAAACGATACCCAGACCATCGTCCGCAACTTCATCAAGGCGGCCTATGAGGAATGGGGGGTGAGGTACGTCCTCCTGGGAGGCGATGACGAGATCATCCCGGTCAGGAAGATGTTCACCGCGCTGAGCAGCATCCTGATCCCCGGGGATGTCTACTACACCGGGCTTGACGGCAATTGGGACCAGGACAATGACGGCGTGTATGGGGAGCCGTACCGTGTTTTCGAGGGAGGACCCGGAGCGCTTGGAGAGGAGGCCGACCTGCTCGCCGAGGTGTTCGTGGGGCGGGCCACCGTCTCCAATGCCGCAGAGGCCTGGAACTTCGTTAACAAGACCGTCCGCTACGAGAGGGGCTACGTCAAGGAGTACTCCAAGGACCTGCTGTTCGTGGGTAACTATCTGGACGCCAGACCGACGTACGGTGATGCCTACAAGAAGGAGGTCTACAACGAGGTCCTGGCCGATGAGGGGCTCAGCCTGGTCACCCTGTACGAGGGAGAGGGGAACTTCTCCGATGCGGCCTTCCTGAACTGGATGGGATCAGGGGTGCATGTCATCAACCACATGGGCCACGGGGATTACACCGGGTTCGCGGACCTCAGCATATCCGAGGTCAGGGGGCTGCAGAACGAGCTGCCCTTCGTGCTCTACACCCAGGCCTGCAACGTGGCCGGGTTCGATGAGAGGTCCGGCAATCCCGGGGATTGCATAGCCGAGGAGTTCGTGAAGGGACCGGGAGGTGCGGTGGCCTTCATCGGCAACTCCCGATCGGGATGGTACATGCCCGGGGGGACCGGGGGCACCTCGCAGAAGTTCGACATATCCTTCTTCAGCCAGGTGTACGACGACGGGGTGACCGAGCTCGGGAGGGCCCTGTCCCTCTCCAAGCAGGAGTGGGTGGGGCAGTCCGCCAGTGACGACTACATCCGCTGGGTATACATGGAGCTCAACCTGCTGGGGGACCCGGAGACCCGGGTGCTGACCCGCAGCCTGGGGGATCACGACCTGTCGGTGGTGGAGGTTCGAGCGGAGAGGAGCGTGATGGGCGAGCCCTCGGTGGTATCGGTCCGGGTACAGAACCTGGGACAGAACCAGACCACCGGGTCTGTGGCCCTCGAGGTGGAGGGCTGGAAGGCTAACGAGGTTCCCCTCACCCTCTCCCCGGGACAGAGCCGCTGGGTGAACTTGACGTGGATACCGACGGAACATCGCCCCTACAACCTGTCGGCGGTGTCATTCTGCTCCGAGGACGAGAATCCGGGCAACGACAGAATGGACCTCGCTTCGGTGGTGGACAGGCGGCTGATATCCGATGAGCACTGGGACCTGGACCGCGAGCTCCTCGGTGGCCTGATAGTGGACCCCGGGGCGACCCTGTGGATAAGCGATTGCGATGTGACCTTCCGGGACATCGGCCATGCGTATCGCATCACCGTCCTTGGAGGGATGATGGTGGAGAATGCCTCGTTCGGCAACGCCTCCTATGTTATCGATTCCTTGGGAGGATGGGTGTCCTTCAGGGACGCCATGCTGACCGACTTTGCCGAGAGCGGTCCCAGCACTTTCACCGGCGGGCGGCTGGATATGCAACGCACCGCGGTCATCGGAGGACCGGGATGGATGATTGAGGGAGCCGCCCTGAACATGACGGACTGCTCCCTAACCGGACCGACCTCGGAATGGTTGATCGACGACTGCGCCATGATCATGGATGGCATTACAGGGACCGGAGGGTCCGGCATCCGCTGCCTGGATTCCATGGGCATCCTGAGCAACACCACATGGTCCGGAGGGGAGCAGGGGTTGATGATCGAGCGATGCCCGGGGTTGAGTTTGGAGAACATTTCCCTGGTGGGGAACCTCATTGACGTCGGATTGTTCGGCGACGGACCTCACCATTTCCCACTGGATGTCTCTAACGTCAACCTCACCTGGGGTGAGCTGAGGGTCGTGGCCGGCCTGAACGGGGCCACGGTGGAGGAGGCTGCGGGCTCCCTCTACCTGATCGGTTGCCAGGACGTCCTGGTGAAGGGGTCGCGGTTCCAGAACGCCAGCAATGGACTGGCCCTGATCGATTGCCAGGGGATGGAGGTCATGGGGAACGCCATGGAGAACTGCAGCGTGGGCCTGCTCTCCCTGGAATCCACCGGACTGGTATGGAGCAACGATCTTCTGAACAACACGGTCCAGGCCCAGGGTGCTGGGATGACATACGGCAAGGACTATCCCGCCGGGGGCAACCACTGGTCGGACCTGGAGGGTACAGACGAGCTGAGCGGCCCCTCCCAGGACCTGCCGGGGGCCGATGGCATCGTGGATGTCCCGTACTCCTTCGACGGGGTGTACGACCGCTATCCCAAGGCGCAGCGCTGCAGCCTGGTGCACGACCGGCTGTGGGCGAACATCAGCATGAGCGCGGGAACGGCCAATCGTGCGGAACCGATCATCCTCCGCTCCGCCGGTTCGAGTGGGTCCGGGATCGCCAACTGGACATGGGAGCTGGGCGATGGAACGGTCGCTTACGGTCCTGAGGTCTCCCACACCTACGCTTCCCTGGGGACCGTCCTCATCAGCCTGACCGTGCGGGACCACCGCGGCCTGGAGGATACCTGCGAACGCACCCTGGATGTGCTCAACCTGCTGCCCGAATGCCTGTTCTCATACGGCCCCTCGCAGCCAGACCCCGGGGAGGTGGTGTCCTTCTCCGACCTCTCCTCGGACCTGGATGGGCATATCGTTACCTGGAGCTGGAGCTTCGGGGACGGAGGCGCGTCCATTGAGCGTTCGCCGCACCACGCCTTCGCGGCGATTGGGGATTACATGGTCTCGCTCACCGTTGTCGATCAGGACGGTGGGAGCGATACGCGCGTGCGCAAGGTCCCGGTCGGGAACCAGGCGCCGGTGGCCAACTTCAGTTTCTCACCCACCACGGTGAGCACCCTGCAGGACGTGACCTTCATCTCAGCAAGCTACGATGTGGACGGTACGATCGCCTCCATGATATGGAACTTCGGGGACGGAACGTCTGGGGAGGGCTCCCAGGTCAGGCACCGGTATTCCTCGATGGGCTCCTTCACCGTGCGGATGACGGTGATGGACGATGACGGCGCGTCCTCCTCGGCCACGGCCGTGGTGTCCGTGGTCAACTCCCGGCCGGTGGCCACCTTCTCCTCCCCGACCGAGGTGCTGAGCCTGACCGCGGTCCAGTTCCAGGACCGCTCGTTCGACCCGGACGGGAAGATAAGGTCCTGGAACTGGGACTTCGGCGACGGGAACTCCTCATCGTCCTCATCCCCGGTGCACACCTACATGCGCCCTGGGACATACTCAGTAACGCTGACCGTCACCGACAACCTGATGGCCTCTTCCACCACCGTCCGGGACCTGAAGGTCCTGAACAGGCTTCCGGAGCTGACCATGACGGCCCCGCCGGGAGAGCATCGGTCCCTGGAGCGCCTGGAGTTCGAGGCTGCGGCGAGTGATGAGGACGGGGAAGTGGTACGGATCGAATGGGCCATGGGCGATGGGAACGTTCTCGTTGGCAGCAGCATCGTACATGCCTACGCCGCGCCGGGTAACTACACCTTGGTATTGACCTGCACCGATGACGCCGGAGGCATGGCTTCCATTGAAACGCGGGTCCTGATAAATAACCTCCAGCCCCTGGCGGCCATGCGTGCGGAGCAGAGCGCCGAACATCCATTGGAGCTGATGTTCCTATCCGACTCCTCGGACCCTGACGGGCGGATCGCCGGAATCAACTGGAGCTTCGGGGACGGCAGCTTCGCGGAGGGGGATGCCGTGGTGCACCGCTACGACCATGCCGGACAATACGAGGTCCGGCTCACCGTCATCGACGATGCGGGTGGAATGGCGGAGACCTCTTCCCTGGTCACCGTGCGCCAGGTTAACGTTTCCCTGTACGGGCCCCACCTGGTGCACGATGAGGTCTGGGGGTGGAGGCTGATCGCCGGGATCGTCAACGACGGGGCCGTTCCGCTCAACATTACCATCATCGTCACCGCCGGCGGGAACGATTACGTGAACGAGCACACCGTGGAGGGCGGTTCCCTGCTGGACCTGGATGGGATATGGCTGGAGGGCCTCGATGAGGGAGAGGTCCGGGTCAGGCTGTTGGTCCCGGAGGGCTGGGACGCGGACCTCTCGGACAACACCTGGACGGGAACGGCGTCCCACGACGACCCCCTGCCAATTTGGGTAATGGGAGCGGGAGCGGTGCTGGTGGCGGCCGTTGCCATGGTCCTTCTGCTGAGAAGGAAGGGATGAGAAAAGCGCCCCGGTCGGGATTTGAACCCGAGTCGAAGCCTCGACAGGGCTTCATGATAGGCCGCTACACTACCGGGGCTTGCGGCCTTTCCCCTTATCGAGTCGTAATATTTAATCCTTAGGTGGACCGGGGTTGCTGGCACCGCTGCACGCGTGCGTGTCCAGGAGCCCGTTCGCAGAATTGAACGCCCTCACGACCCGGGCACTGGAACTTTCTGCCAGCATTGACCCGGGATCCCTGCTAAAGGTTTATAAGCCGGGGGCGGTTAGTTCGGACGATCCCATGGCCGAACGGAAGCTGAAGGTGGAGGACTACATGATCCGGGAGGTGGTCCATGTGCCCCTCCATTTCACGGTCGAGCAGGCGGTGGAGACCCTCATATCCAGCGAGTTCCACGGGATGCCCGTGACCGAGGACGGCCGGCTGGTGGGCTTCATCACCGCCAAGGAGCTGCTGCGCAATTACAATTCTCCGAAGATGCCCATATCCGAGATCATCCGCAAGGGCACGGTGACCGTGAACCCCAAGATGGACCTGGATGACGCGGCGCGCATCCTGTTCCGTTATGGGCTGAGGAACGTGCCGGTAATAAACGAGAGCGGGACGCTGCTGGGCATCATCTCCAACCTGGACATCGTGCGCTCGCATATCGAGAGGGCGACCCCGAACAAGGTGGCCATGATCAAGAACTTCCTGGAGGCCAAGCACGGCATATCCATCATGGTGCGCAGGCGCATCGTGCCGGTGGAGTCCCTGCGCCCCACGCAGAAGGAGGTCTACGCCGACGAGCTGCTGGGCAGGAAGGAGGAGATCAAGCGCGGGCTGGTCGAACCCATCATCGTCATCCAGAAGAACGACCACTTCATATTGGTGGACGGGCACCATCGCGCCCTGGCATCCAAGCAGATGGGGGTGCGTCAGTTCTCGGCCTTCGTGCTGGAGCCGTCGCGGGACGTGGAGCTGGGCATGGAGCGCAGCGCGGAGGAGATGGGGCTGTTCACCCTCGATGATGTTAAAATAATAGACGGCTCGCACCACCCCCTGGTGGAGATCACCACCAGGCTGCTGAAGAGCGAGCAGTGAGAAAGGGGAAGGGTTTTTTCACCGCAGGGTCCTGCGGGCGGCCTCCAGCAGGATGCGCTGCTCCGCGGAGGCGATGGTGTTCAGGGTGCTGACCACAGTGTCAGGGTTCAGGCTGATGGTGTCGATCCCCGCCTTCACCAGGAACTCGGTGAACTCCGGGTAGACCGATGGGGCCTGCCCGCATATGCCCACGGTGCATCCCTTGCGGTGTGCGGCCTCGATCAGCATGTTTATGGCCCGCTTGATGGCCTCGTTCCTCTCGTCGAAGTAACCCATCTTTCCCAGGATGTCCGAGTCGCGGTCCGCGCCCATGGTCAGCT
>JAXGRO010000008.1:0-54819 GCA_040765825.1 Methanomassiliicoccales archaeon | reverse complement strand
GCCTTTGAAGTACGCCGGGCTCTTCGAGCACATGAGCGCCGAGCCGCCCAAGGGCGTGCTGCTGTATGGACCGCCTGGCACGGGAAAGACCATGCTGGCCAAGGCCGTGGCGACCGAGTCCGAGAGCAACTTCATCAGCATCAAGGGGCCGGAGTTCCTGAGCAAATGGGTGGGCGAGAGCGAGAAGGCGGTGCGCGAAACGTTCCGTAAGGCCAGGCAGGCCGCGCCGTGCATAATCTTCATGGACGAGATCGACTCCATCGCCCCCACCCGGGGCGGCGATTCCGACTCGCACGTGACGGAGAGGGTGATCTCCCAGCTGCTGACGGAGCTGGACGGCCTGGAGTCGTTGCACAACGTGGTGGTCATCGCGGCCACCAACCGCCCGGACATCATCGATCCGGCGCTGCTGCGCCCGGGACGCTTCGACCGACTCATTCAGGTGGGCGCACCGGACCTGGAGACCAGGAAGGCCATCCTGCAGGTGCACTTCAAGCGGAAGCCGTTGGCGGACGATGTTAACCTGGACGAGGTGGCGCACAAGACCGAGGGGTACACCGGTGCCGATCTGGCGGCTATCGCCAACGAGGCGGTCATGACCGCCATACGCGAAGCGGTGGCCTCCGGAAAAGGGGAGGACCCCGAGGCGATGAAGGAAACGAAGGTGCAAATGAAGCACGTGATGGACGCGGTGGAGAAGCACCGCCCCATCTCCCTTCAGGAGCTGAGCAAGTTCCAGAAGATAGCCAAGGATTTCGAGTACGTGAGGTGATGAGATGAGGAAGGTCGGACGTGACGACGAATGGGACGGGCTATTCCGTTCCTTCGACGACGAGTTCGAGGTCATGCGGGAGCGCATGGACCGTCTGATGGAGGCCGCCCTGCGCGGGACCGGGAGCGATCCGCTGGTGTACGGATTCTCGATGCGCACCGGCGCGGACGGGCGCCCGGTGGTGCAGGAGTTCGGGAACGTGCCCAGGGCCGGCGGGCTCCCTCCGGACACCAGCTGCCGCGAGCCGCTTACGGACGTGGTGGAGGAGGAGGACCGGGTACGGGTCATCGTGGAGCTTCCGGGGGTGGAGAAGGAGGACATCGACCTGCGGGCCGAGGACCGCCAGCTGAGCATCTCCGTTGACACGGAGCGCAAGCGCTTCTGCAAGAGCCTGGACCTGCCCTGCGAGGTGAGGGCCGACAGCGCTTCCGCGGAGTATCGCAACGGGGTGCTGACGGTGCTGATGGACAAGGCGCCTCCGATACCCAGGGGTACGAAGATAAGCATTGGCTGAGGGACCCTGGCCCCCTTTCTTTTTCTTGACAATGGTTATATAGAAGTTATAGCGAATTACAGCACGTGCAGCGCGATGAGCTGATCCGGTCCGTGCGCGAACTTCTGCTGCGCTCGGGTTTCCACGCCTCCATGCCCCTCAAGCTGAGGAGCATAGCCTTCGACATAGTTGCACGCAGGGACCGCAGCCTGATGCTGGTGAAGGTGCTGACGAACATTGACGCGTTCTCCAAGGAGAACGCCGAGGAGCTGAAGGTCCTGGCCGAGGCGCTGGGCGGATCGATCATGCTGGTGGGGGAGCGTTCCGGCTCCGGTGAGCTGGAGCAGGGCATAGTGTACTCACGCTTCGACATCCCCATAATCGCCCTCTCCACCATGAAGGACCTGTTGATGGAGGATGAACCTCCGTTCATCTTCGCAGCCCCCGGCGGCCTGTATGTTCGCCTGGACAATGAGCTGCTGCACCTTATCCGGGAGGAGAAGGGGGTCAGCCTGGGCACACTGGCGGAGGTGGCGGGGGTCTCCAGACGCACCATACAGATGTACGAGGCGGGCATGGGGGCCATGATCGATGCGGCCCTGCGCCTGGAGGAGTACCTGGGCAAGCAGATCGTGGTGCCGGTGGACCCCATGGGCTACCGGCCCCCGGCGCAGGGCGCCAGGCCGCTGGACATGGAGAGGTGCGATGATTTCAGCAAGAACATCTACTCCATGCTGATGCAGCTGGGGCTGATGGTCAAGCCCACCGAGAAGTGCCCGTTCGAGGCCCTTACGGTGGACAGGGACCTGCTGATACTCACCGGCCTGGGCAAGGACGAGGCCAAGCTGGCGGACAAGGCCAAGGTGGTCTCGGACATCTCGCGCATCACCGGGAAGGAATCGGTTATATTCATCGAGCGTTTACACACCAGGCACAGCATCGAGGGCACGGCGCTCATCGGACGCGACGAGCTGAAGAAGATACACGAATCGGAGCGCCTGCGCAAGATGGTCAACGCCCGGAGCGAAGTGGATGCAAGAGATTGAGCTGAACGGTTCAAAGGTTTTCGTTCTGCCTGTGATCAAAGGATTGGTCAGCGAACGCGAGAAGGTGCGCTCGGCGATCCTGGAGGTCCGCCCGGAGGCCGTGGGCATCTCCATATCCAGGGAGGAGCTGGAGGGCCTCAGGGCCTATGCCGGAGAGGAGATCGAGCTCAGCGAGCTGGAGGAGGCCTATAGCGCAGGGCTGCAGGAGTTCGGGGAGGTGCAGCTGCCTCCGCCCTGCTATCTGGAGGCCTTGAAGGTCGCCGGAGAGCTGGGCATACCGATCATCCCCCTGGACATGAACGAGGAGCTGTTCTCCGACCGCTACTGCGAGCTCATCGGCGGACTGGAGCTGGTAAAGGAGTCGTTCTTCTCCCGCCGCATCGCCAGGAAACGCTTCGACATGGAGAGCGCGGAATCGTTCGTTCTTGATTATGACCGCAAGGTGAACGGGGGGAGGGGGCTGTCCACACTCAACCAGGAGAGGGAGGCCCACATGGCCTCGGCATCGATCGACGCCTTGGGCTCGCGCCGCACCCTCCTGATCGCGGTGGAGCTGGAGCGCTGCGAGGGGTTCGCTTCTGAGCTGGAGAGGCATTATTCCACGCGAGACGATAAATAGCCCGGATAGTGTTTGGTAGGATATGGATGGGGGGGAGGGGATGACTCTTGGTCGATCGTTCACCGAAAAGGTGGACGCCCTATCCGCATGGTTGGAGAGGGACCGTCTGAACCTGTGGCAGACCTTCCTATACGTGGCCCTGGTGGCGTTGGCAAGGGACCTGTCGGAGTACTTCCTCCTGGACCAGGCCTTCGTGGGGACCCCTCATCCGTGGATCTTCAGCATCGCCCACCATGTGGCCTTCTTCATACTGACCTACCTTGGGCTGGTCATCATCCTCAAGGTGTTCTCCGGTTCCGGCCTGCGCAAGTGCATCAATTATACGAACTGCTACTACTGGATCATCATCATACCCCCATGGATCGATCATTTCATCTTTGGCCAGAGCGTCAATTACGCCTATTTCTCCTGGACGGATTTCCTTGCCGCATTCTTCCTGCTGGGGGGCGACTCGTTCCATCCCGGGCAGGGCATCGAGGTCATAGTGGTGCTCTTCGCCCTGTTCGCCTATGTGTTCTGGAGGCACAGGGGCGATCTGGTGGATGTTCAGGGGCGGGGGGTGCTGGCCCTCAGGCTGGGCGGAATGGCCATCTTCACCGTGGCCTCGATGTTCGTGCTGGGAACCCCCGGGACCTACCTTCCGGTGGGTTCGGAGGCCGGGATCCCGGTGTTCCCGAACTTTGACAGCACCAGATACGTGCAGTTCCACATGTTCATCTTCTCCTATTTCTACATGGCATCGGTGGTCCTGGTCCTGGCGCTGAGCTTTATCGCGCTTCACGGTAGGTTCTGGAAGGAGAGGGGGGCCCTCCGCCCTTATCAGACCGCATTCTTCGCCGCGATAGTGGCAGCGGGAATCGCTTTCGGTTGGCAGAGCTCTGGGGGCGGGGACCTGATCATACGTATACTGGACCGCCCGTTCTGGGTCAACATAGCTTATGCATTGCCCACCGTGATCACGGCGGTCCTCGCTTGGCAGGTGAGCGTGATCTGGAACGACCTGAGCGACCGGCACTGGGATTCGCCCCTCAAGCGGGGCCGGGTGCTGGCCTCCGGCCTGATCTCCCCCAGGATGCTCCAGGAGGTCTCGGCCGTGCTGGCCATCGTGGTGCTGGGGGTGTCCCTGCTGCTAAGCCTTCAGCAGTTCGCGATCATGGCGGCCATACTGGGCATGGCCTTCGTCTACTCCTTCTCCCCCGTTCGCTTCAAGCAGGCCCTTCTCAGCCCATTGCTCATCGGGATGGGGACCTTCCTGGCCTTCCTCTACGGGGCCTCCGCCCCTTACAGCGAGATAGGCATGGTGGGGGACGTTGCATATCTTACCGGCGAGGTGATCGAACCGGCCCTGGTGCTGGACACGGTCATCGTGGGAGCCTTCATGTTCATCGGCCTGGTGGTGGGATCGATGATCACCGATGTCGACGGGTATCAGGAGGATGCCGCGGGAAAGGTCAGGACCATATACACCGTTTTCGGACTTGAGAGGGGGGCGGGGTATGTCTCCGTGCTCATCTTCCTCTCCGCCTTGGCCCCATTGGCGCTGTTCAATGACCTGTTGGACCTGTTGGTCTTTCCGGCCCTGGGGATCGGGGCGGCGATGCGGTTCAGGAAGAGGAGGAGCTCGATCTCCGTGATGCCGATCGCCCTTGTGGGCATGATCTATGCGGCGCTGCGGTTCTTGGGAACGCTCTAGGGCAGGGAACGGAAGAACAGGCGATGGAACCGGGTCATGGTCATCAACAGCAGTTTGCGCCAATCCTCCTCCCCGGAAGCCATCCTGGTCCAGGCCTCCACGTAGGGCACCTCGTCCTTGATGATCCGGAAGAAGGCCCCGGCGTCCACCACTCCCAGCAGCCAATGCAGCACCGGAGATATTGCGGCCGCGGCCATGATGTCGCGGATGATGGTGTCCTTGACCGCCCGCTCGTAACCGCTTGCTGAACCGGCCTTCCCGCTGATGAGGTCCGCCGCCGTACGGCTGGCCAGGATGGAGCTGGCCAGACCGTGGGACAGGCCCTCTCCGCTGAGAGGGCTCACCAGCCCCGCGCTGTCCCCCACCAGCATGATCCTGCGCGAGGATATCCGGGAGCGGGGAAGGATGGGTATGGGATGCGAGGCGGGCGGCAGGTCCTCCGCGGCCCTGGCCGAACTTTTTGCTATCACCCTGCTCAGCCCATCGTGAAGAGCCGCCTTGGAGTACCCATGCCCTCCGACCCCGTAATTGGCCCGGCCATGATAGGGGAACATCCATCCCATGAGCGGGAACATGGGATAGCGTTTGATGAACCGGGGTGGAGCGTCGAGCATGTGCACCTCGATCTCGTCAGGGGGCTCCTCCTCCGTTCGCAGTATGGAGCGCACGCCCATGGCCATGCTACGGCGGGGCGGGGGACCGAACAGCCGCCTGGCGTTGCCGCTGGTGGCCCCTTCGGCGATGATCGCGCATCTGGCACTTACCGCCCCGGCGGTGGTGGTCAGTTCCACAAGTTCTTTCTCATGGATGCTCTGGACTTCGGTCCCGGACATGGCCACCACCCCGGCATTTTCAGCCTGCTGGAACAGGTAGCGGTCGAGGTTGGTGCGGTCCACAGTATATGTCAGGCAGCGATCGAATCGGAACCTTTCCTGGAAATCATCTCCGATGATGCGGAAGCCGCGCACCTCCTTCTCGATCAGCCCCTGGGGGATCGGGAAATCCAGCCTGGAGGCCGCCCTCATCAGCACCCCTCCGGCGCATACCTTGGTCCAGGGCAGCTCCTCCCGCTCTATCAACACCGTCGATAGGCCTGCCTGGGCGCAGAGATATGCGCAGTAGGAGCCGGCCGGACCGCCCCCGGAGACGGCCACGTCGAATCGCGCTCGACCGCCCTCACTTGCGCCTACGGTCCACCCTCCTTATGGCGCCCTCCATGGCTACCAGTCCCAGCACCCCGAATATGGGGTACAGTATGGACAGATCGACGTTGCCCGCCTGTATGTTGATGACAGACTCGCTACCGGACAGCTGGTTCAGGGATTGCTCGCCCCATTGCCAGCCTCCCACCAGCGGATCGTTGCGGTACAGCCAGATGGATGGCGCGGTCCCGCCGCTACGTCCCGGTGCGAAGCCTATGGTCAGAGCGATGTCCGGATAGCCGTCCCCGTTGAAGTCGCCGATGGCCAGCGCCTGGGAGTTGTAGATGCCGTTGTTGTTGCCCACGGCCGCGGCCAGCTGGGTGGTTATCACGGAGATCGGACTGTCGAAGCTTACCCCTCCGTTGTTGGTGGAGATCATCAGGGTCCTGGTGTTGGTCCCGCTGCCCACGTTCGATGTGCCAACTATGATGTCGGGCCACCGGTCCGGCTTAGGATCGATGGCGCCGCTCCCCACGTCCGCCACGGCCAGGCAGGTGATGTGCTCACCGGAGCCGACCGTGAACGAGACGGACATCAACGGCCCAGGCCAGTATACGCGGTCCGTCCTGTGGGCTATCGATAGGAGGTTGACCATCAGCGTGTCGTTGGTGACATCTCCAAGGGACGAATCGGTCGCTATGACCTTCACATAGTATAGCGAATTGGTGGTGTGCGGAAGCATGATCTGGTTAAGTGCCTCAACGGTCTCATTGAAGATGAAGGCCGGATACCAGATGGTGCCATCCGTGGAGTACCAGACCTCGAAGTCCTCGCCAGCCGTGAGCGTGTACGCGGACATGCTCATCTGATGGGTGATCTGCGTGGGAGCGTTCGGTATCTCGAATATGTACTCCAACCAGCGCGTCTCGGCGAACCTCACCTCCAAGCGCAGGTAGTCGAACTGGACCGTGCCGACAGCTCCGTTGTTGATGAACATGGCGCGGAACGAGGATATCTCGCCCCAGGTGTCGACGCCTTGGGCCAGAAGATCGAACGTGGCGTTGACGTTGAGGGAAGAGCTGCTGGGCTGGAAGGACGTATCTACGTATGTCGTTCCATCCAGCGAATAGCGCACGTAGTTGTTCCCGCTGTAGTCCGCGGTCGCCGAATACTTGACCCTGAGCGTGACCTCGGTGATCGGTTTCGTCGAGTAGGTGCTATCGGTCAGGAAGCTGCTTATGTGCATGGTCTGCAGGGCATTGACGTTGTAGGTGATTCCATCGTCATACGTCAGATCGTTCAGGTTCTGGAACGTGTCATCGGGGTTGGGATTGGTCACCTGCTTCGCGTTCGGAAGCCCCAGGATGACTGAGGTGTTCTTGTATACTTCCCTCAGCGCCATGTAATTGGCGTCCAAGGAGCTGATGTCCGACAGGGTGCCGGTCACCGAGGCGCTGGGTTCGGACCCCACGACGTAATCGTCGTTGGGGGTGGCCACCACCTCGGTCGGGGTTGTGGGCATGGTGCGGATCATGTATACTGAGCTGACCCCCGAGCCGATCGCTGTTGATGTCCTGACAATGTCCAGGTAACCATTGCGGTCCACGTCGGCCAGGACCACAGAGGGGGACCTCTGAACGTGGTCCCACGGATCTGTTCCCGGAATTGTCGGTACGTTGCTGGACGGGACCAGGGATCCGACGCCGAAGGCATCGCTCTTGGGATTCGCGGAGTTACCGATCACCTGCTTCCATTGGTTCAGCCATATCTTGGTGACGCCGGTTTCGTACACGGCAACGATATCGTCCACGCCATCCCGGTTGAGGTCGCCCACGGCCAGATCAAGGGCCGCGGGATTGGCATCCTGGTTGGTGTAGAGGTTGGTCCCGGTTATTTGCGTCTTGGTCCAGGACCCGTCATTCCAGAACACGTAGATGCCCCGGTTGAAGAACATGCCTTGGGAGTTCTGATAGTTGGCACCTCCCTCGCTGCTCGCGGTGGTCCAAACGACCGGGTGCATGAAGGAGGCCACCAGGTCCAACTTACCATCGCCATTGAAGTCGCCAGACTTGATGGCGCCCACTATCTCATTCAATGATATGTAATCATCACCAGAATATCTTGAGACAAAACTGGTCCGATCTTCGGACCACACAGTTACATCTTCATTTACTGTTCCTTTATCACTATTTCCGTACCATGTTCCTAATGAATGAGATTGCATGGATGCTTGTTGCCCAGAGAGAGCGTCGAAGGGTGTCGCGATGATGTATGGCAGCGTGGACCATTTGGACCCGTCCACCTTCTCGTTCCGGTACCAGGCGATGGCCACGGTGCTGTCCTGGTACCCTACCACCAGGTCCTTGCGGCCGTCGTTATCCACATCCACCAGCTCCATGCCGATGGGGCCGTCATAGGTGCTCGTGTCGATGTTGATGCGGTCCCATTGATCGAAGCGTTCCCCGTTCTTGAACCAGGCCAGACCGTTGTCGTCCCAGGTTGCCCCGGAAGCGCTCCAGGTGTAGGAGCCGGACCCAATGCTGGCCACGATATCGGTGGTGGTCTTGGGGGCGGTGATGTTGAACTGGTAGTTCAGGTTGTAGTAGGTCTCGCCAGTGCCGCTGTTGCCGGAGTCCGTGAACACGGGGATGAACAGGCTGTAGTGGTTCTTTCCCGGAAGCCACCAGGCCTGATTGGCCCTAAGCAGGTTGATCTGGACTGTGTAGGCGCTGTTGGCGGTATCGCTGTCAGGAAGGCGCGTCGGATCCCCGGTGACCTTGGAGGTCTTGTAGACCTGGGAAAGCGGAGGGTCCAGGGCCAGCGTTATGGTCGGCGGGTATGCGTTGGCCGCCGGTGGAGCCTTCTTGATGATGTACCTGCCGGTGTAATCGTTGACCTGAAGGTCGTTCATCACCACTGCGGTAACCGTGGAGTCCACGTCCTTGGTGAATATCTTGAGGTAGACCACATCGGTGTGGTTGAAGGACCTGCACTGCTCCAGCCTATTGCTGGTCTCGTTCAACTTGTAGGTGATGATGATCGGATAGGCCGCCCCGGATACCGAAATGGAGTCGGCGATGTTGACCACAGTGCCGGTGTTGTCCCTCAGGGCAATCTGCAGCGGGAAGACCAGGGGCTGATCGGGCGCGGTCAGGTTGATCACGTACCGATAGAACGTGGCGAATATCCCACCATATGAGAAGGCGTTCACCAGTTTGGTCGGAGGGGTGATCAATCCCCCGGTTGTCGGGTTGGTCATATAGAACGAGTTCTCCAGGGCCAGGTTGGTCAGCCTGTCGCTGTAGACCTCGATGTACAGCTTTTGCCCGGGCTCATATGCCCTGGTGATCACGTTGTCGGAGGACCTCCGGATGTAATAGAATATCGTTCCGCCCTGTCCGCCCTGTCCGCCGCTCTGACCGCCGCTGGCATCAGGCGGGTATGTGCCGTTGACGAAGTAGCTGGAATAGTTGTTGAAGGGGCCGTAATAGTTATCTGAGCTTCCACCGCCCGAGTACTGGGCCCTCAGGGTCAGCGTAGAGGTGCTCACCCTTCCGGTTTGGTCCTTGGCAGATATCACGACCACCTTGTCGTTCATGGCGATGTTGCCCGTCTTCGCCGCGCTGACGAACACCCCGTCGTTGTTGCCGTCAAGGAGGGGGATGTTCCCCAGGCCGATCGAGGTCGCGTTAATGATAACGCTGGACATGTTAAGGTCGCCGTTGGGGTCGATAACAGATGCATAGAAGACGAAGGATGACTCGTGGACGATGATGGAGGGGGTTGTTCCCCGGGTGGTGATGATCGGAGCATACGAATCCAGGGTCTGCCCTCCGGTCATCAACGCCCTCCAGACGATCACATTATGGGCGCTGTCGATGACCATCATCTCGATCGGCGTGTTCTGATCGATCCCGGTCAGTCGATACGACCAGGTCTCTCCTGTCGCCCAATCATCACCCAGGGAAGTGGTCGAGTTAGAAATCTTCAATGGAATGTAGTTGCTGCCGGTATTGAGATATATGTTGGTGGACCAATTATTCAGGACCTGGCCACCTTTGTGGGTCACATTTATCCATCGACCTCCGTCGGACAGGTCCGATAGCTGATAGCTCATCTCGGCGTAGGTCTGTTCCTGTGGCTGGGGCATGGATACCACATAGAACATTATACTTGAGAACAACGTGACGGTGATTCCAAGTATCAGGAGGTTCCCGATTATCTCGGATACCGCCTTGCGACATTTCCTAAGTTGCTTGTTGAATCGGACCATGACCTGCCTCCCTCGGACGGGCATTTTTTAAATATTTTGTGAATAAATAATGGGACGGTTATCTATTTAATATTACCAGGGCCTCTTCTTCTACCCATTAGTGTGGGGCTTTTTATGTATTTATAAATATCCTCTTTAAGAGGGGATTAGCATCGATCCTGCTGGGACGAGCGCGATGGACGGGAAACGAAAATTGACGATGGCGGCCCCCGGGCCCTTTGATCGATGGGATGATGAAGGGTCGTGCGAGCTGATGGGATACGCCCCTTCCAACGGCGGGGGTGGCCTTTAACGCAATGCGCATTGGGGCACTCAGTATTCTATGCCCTTCCTGGCCTCCAGCCCATCGTCGTAAGGATGCTTCTCCACGGTCATGACGGTGACCAGGTCGGCCTCCTTTCGGAGCTCCTCGGGAGCGTTCCTTCCGGTGCATATGACCTCCGCCCCGTTGGCCCGGGAGCGCAGTACCTCCAGGACCTCGGAGCAGGACAGCAGGTCGAAGTAGATGGCCACGTTTACCTCGTCCAGGATGATAAGGTCGTACTCCCCGCAGCCCAGGATGCAGCGGGAGAACTCCAGGGCCCTCCGCGCACAGTCCAGGTCGTCCTGGCAGTGATGGCCCTTGGCTATCAGTTTCCCGGAACCGAACTGGAAGACCTCGATGCCCATCTTGCGCAGCGCCAGGACCTCCCCGTAATCCTCGCCCTTCTTCATGAACTGTATCACGCACACCCGCAGGTCGTGCCCCCAGGCCCGGAGTGCCAGGCCCAGCGCGGCAGTGGTCTTGCCCTTGCCCTCCCCGGTGTAGACGTGCAGCAGCCCCAGCTCGTTCTCGGCCATCTTACCATATCCTTCATTCGGTTCCAGGTTTTTATATATTGCAATCCCCGGTAGGGAAATGGATGATCGAGCTGGAGGTGAAGGCCCCCTGCAGGGACCTTGCGGGACTGGAGCGCCGGCTGCTCTCCCTTGGCGCCAGGCACCTGGAGGATCTGGAGCAGGTCGACATGTACCTCTCCCACCCCGTGCGCGACTTCGGAGCAACTGACGAGGCCCTGCGGCTGCGCCGGGAGAACCGGCGCTCCCGGATAACCTACAAGGGACCGAAGATGGACCAGGACACCAAGATGCGAGAGGAGATCGAGCTGGAGGTGGAGGACCTGGAACGCATGTCAATGCTCCTGGAGCGCGTCGGATTCAGACCCTTCCTGAAGGTGGTCAAGCGCCGCCGGGTTCTGGAGCTGGAGGGCGTGCACTTCTGCCTGGACCGCGTGGAAGGGCTAGGGGACTTCGTGGAGATGGAGTACCAAGGCCAAGACCTGGGGGAGGGCAAGCGCAGGATCAATGAGCTGAGGACCAAGCTGGAGCTGAAGGGGAACGAGAGGCGCTCCTATCTGGAGCTGCTCCTGGAGAAGGGATGAACGCTCACATCGAGCGAATCTTCTCGATCACGAAGTCCTTTATGGCCGGATCGTCCGGTATGGTCACGGATTTCTTGAACCGCTCGGTGCCGTCGGGCAGATAGTATCCCCGGGACAGGGAGATGAACTCGTTCTCTCCCTCTTCGGTGATGGCCTTCTTCCGCGCCACCTCGATGAAGTTGTTGCGGCCGAAAGGTATCTTTTCGGAGCTCAGGGTGATAAAATCCACTTTCTTTCCTGGCGCGTCTTCATCCATTGCAGTTGCCTCCGTTTTGGTAGGTATGCAACAATCGGTAAAATTATAAAGGTTTGCCTTATGGATGTTCCCTGCTGGCTTTTTTTATGAGTTGACATGAATTCAGTTCTGGCCTGTAACGCAGGATTATTATCATCGACAGGTAAAAATAGAACCGGCGGGATGGAAGAGGGCATGGATGGACCGGCCCCGGGGAGGACCTGCCCCCGTTGCTCCGCATCGATGCCCCAGGATGCGGCCTTCTGCCCCCGTTGCGGGGCGCCCCAGACCATGGGAGAGGAGGATATCGCCAGGCAGTACAGCTACTATGCCCCACCACCGGTGTTCTATGTCCAGAAGAGCTCCCTGGAGAACGCCATGGACATCGGCAGGGGCATCGGGGCCATAATGACCGTGGCCATCCTGGCCCTGGTGGCCGTCAACCTGGGGATAATGCTCTGGGGCATGGGACTGGTCATCCCGGAGGCCCTGGAGACCTACACCTCACTGTTCCTGGCCCTGCCCTGGCTGTGGACCTTCCTGCAGCTGCATGGCTGGGCCTTCGTGGCCTACTACCTGCTGCTGATCGCGGCCGTGCTGCTCTCGTACGTCTACATGCTCTTCAAGGGACGCCGTGAGATGATCAGGGAGCTGACCTTCAAGCCCACCGCGCACTCCCCGGCCTACGTCATCTCCACCCTGTTCATGGCCGTGCTGACCATGAACACCGCGTACATACTGTTCCTGGGGCTGATAGGCATCGATCCCTCCTCCGGAGGAGTGTCCGGGGAGCTGTGGGCCATGCTGTACAGCCTGCTTAGGGCCTCGGTGTGGGAGGAGGTCATCTGCCGCATACTGTACATAGGGCTGCCCCTGGGAGTGGTCTACGCCCTCAAGGGGCAGCGCGGCAACTATCACCGATACCTTCTGGGCGGGGGGTTCAGCTTCGGACCCTGGGAGAAGGCGTTCCTGATCTTCTCCTCGGCCATGTTCGCCCTGGCCCACGTGTTCAGCTGGGACCTGTACAAGGTCCCGCCCACCTTCGTGGCCGGGCTGGCCCTGGGGTACCTGTTCCTGAAGTACGGGGTTTACGCCAGCATAATGCTGCACTTCTTCATCGATTACCTTTCGATGCCCTTGCAGGTCTGGACGGGGGATGCGGCCGCCGGAGCGCTGGGCCTCTTCATCCTGGCCATCATGGCCGTGGGGTCGGTGTATCTGTTATACTACACCGTCCGCGCGGCGGAGCTCTTCAGCGGGAGGAGGATGGTCAGGTGGGAGGGCAGGCGGCCTTCGAACGCTTTCTATCGCCCTGTACCGCAGAGCGCCTACCGCCCGTACGACGGACCGATGACCTCGCCGTCCTTCGGATACATATGCAGGCACTGCGGTTGGACCGAGGCCAGGTATGTCGACGGTCAGTTCATCTGCTCCCGATGCGGCGGCAGGAACTGAATCAATCCAGCGAGGACAGCGCGGCCTGCAGGCGGTCCCTAGAGGTCAGCGAACGTTCCAGCTCCCGGGCCTCGATGACATATCGCCCCTGATAGGGTCGGAAGGCCCCCAGCCACCTCCGGAAGTCGATGTTGCCCTCGCCCAGCACCAGATGCCGGTCCAAGTCCCCCACATTGTCGTGCACGTGCATGTTGATGAAGCGCTCCCTGA
Source organism: Methanomassiliicoccales archaeon (assembly GCA_040765825.1). GTDB lineage: Archaea > Thermoplasmatota > Thermoplasmata > Methanomassiliicoccales > UBA472 > UBA472. The sequence goes on along the minus strand of JAXGRO010000008.1, from coordinate 41,460 downwards.
TGCTCAGGAAGTCGGGGATGTTCCCCACGGTGTTGGCGTGCCCGATATCGAAGCAGACGCCCAGGTCGGTGCCCTCCAGGAACCCCAGCAGCTCCTGGGGGGTCTTGGCCATGGCCACCGGCATCTCCGGCATGTTCTCCAGTGCCACAGCCAACCCCAGGTCGTGGCGAAGGGCGTCGATGGCCTTCAATGAGGCCCTGGTGGCCTCCACGGCCGACTCGCGGTCCAGGCGGGTCAGGGGGGAGAGGAACCCGGGGTGCACGGTCACCAGGTCCACGCCCATCCGGTGGGCCAGCTCCAGGCATTCGCACACCTCCCTCAGGGCGGCCTCGCGCATGCGGGGGTTGATGGCGCCTATGTTCACGTCGCTCAGGGGGGCGTGGATGGAGTACTCCAGATCGTACGACGGCGTGATCTTAAGGAAATCGTCTGCGATGTCCCGGAGAAGATGCCTTCCCTCGGCCACTATCTCCCAGGCCCGGTAATGCTCGGCCACCCGCCCGATGGCGTAGGAGAAGTCCCAGCGGGACAGGTGCGGGGAGGAGATGGCTATCATGGTATCTCTCCGTCCACGGTGCGTGGTGCCACCTCGTCGATGAGCGCCTCCAGCCCATCGGAGGTCACGGTCACATCAATGGGGCCCAGGGGAGGGCGGCCCTCCACGAAGGATATCTTGCCCACCGCAGCGGCCTGCTTGTTGAGCATGAAGGCGGTGCTGTCGACCTCCATCCCGCGGAGCAGCACTGCCCGGGCGCTGTCCAGGATGCGGTGGTTGCGCAGCAGCTCCTTGAATCGGGAGAGGTCATCCGTCTCCGCCGACAGTCCCTCCTCGGTCTCCGAGACCTCCGCCCGCGGGAAGATGTTCAGAAGGGCCTGCCGCACCTTGTCGCGGTCCTCCGTGGGATGAACTCTGGCAACGGCTACCACGGTCAGCATGGACAATGGATATTTGAAGAAACTATTTAAAATGGGGGCGGCATGGGATGCTTGGATGGCTGACGATTTTATCTCCACCCTTTTCAGCGAGGGCATCATCATCGACACCGAGGTGAAGCAGTTCGCGGAGAGGCAGGGCTCCCCGCTGCAGTTCGTCAGGCACATCGCCTCCAACCTGCCCGAGCCCAGGGACATCATCACCATGGGAGAGGTGCGTTCGGTTATGAGGGAGGGCGCGCTGGCCCCAGAAGTTCGAACGTCGGCGGAACGCCCGTCCGTGCGCCGGGCGGGGGATGTGGAGGTGCTGGTGGACGTGACATCCGCGACGGGCTGCCTGGCCACCCCCGACGGCAACCTCAGGCTGTTCAAGGACCGCTTCCAGAGGCTGAAGGCCATGCTCCTGCGTCGTCGGGACATGGCCGGGGCCACCAGCATCGAGAAGGCCCTGGACCCCAACAGGCTGCAGGGGGACGGGGAGACCAAGGTGATAGGCATGGTCTTCGCGGTCAACGAGACCAGGTCCGGGGACAAGGTGCTGACCCTGGAGGACGACACCGGGACCATGCGGGTCATGGTCCCCAAGGACAACAAGGCGGCCAAGGACTCCATCGTGGAGGACGAGGTCATAGGAGTGAGCGGCAAGATCGTCCGCAGGGACCGGAAGATGCTGCTCAAGGAGCTTTACCGTCCGGACGTGCCCTTCTCCTCGGGCATGGAGCTGAGTGACTCCACCGCCCGGGTGGCCTTCATGTCCGACATACACGTGGGCAGCAACACCTTCCTGGAGAACCGCTGGAAGAACATGATCGCCTGGCTCAAGGACGAGGCTGAGGAGCTGGACATTCGTTACATCGTCATCCCGGGGGACTGCGTGGACGGGGTTGGGGTTTTCCCGGGGCAGGAGGAGGAGCTGGTCCTGGACGATTTCCTGGACCAGTACCACATGCTCGCCGAGTACCTGAAGGACATTCCGGACGGCATAAGGATCGTCATGCAGCCGGGGAACCATGACGTGCCCCGGGCCCCGGAGCCGCAGCCGGCCATGCCCTCGGAGGTCTCCGATCTCTTCGATTCCAGCGTGTTGCAGATAGGCAATCCCGCCTACCTGCGCATCGAGGGCCGGGTCATCCTGTCCTACCACGGGAAGAGCTTCGACGACTGGGTGAACAGCATCAAGGGGCTCTCGTACACCCAGCCGCTGAAGGCCATGGAGGAGATGCTCAAGCGCAGGCATCTCGCTCCGTCATACGGCAAGAAGACCCAGCTGGCCTGGGAGAAGCAGGACTACCTGCTCATCGACGCCGTCCCGGACATCTTCGTCACCGGGCACGTGCACGGCGCAGGGGTGACCTCCTACAAGGGGATCAGGATGATCAACGCCTCCACCTGGCAGGACCAGACCTCCTTCCAGAAGACGCACAACTTCGTCCCGGACCCGGCCAAGCTCATCATGGTGCACCTGGGCACGGGGCGCACCTCGCAGGCCGACTTCTAGGAAATATTAAAATATCCGTTCCTGGGCTAGGGTGGTAATGTCCACCACCCCGCCCTTCGACGAGGCTGGCGCCGACCTTTTCATAGAGAGCGTCATGCGCGGCAACGCGCGATGGATGTCCAGATACCGCGGAAGTCCGACCGTCAACGGCTCGGCCAAGGCCGTGGTGCTCACCTGCATGGATTCCCGCATCCCCCCGCTGGAGATGCTCGGGCTCGAGCCGGGGGAGGTCTTCATCATCCGCAACGCCGGGAACGCGGTGACCCCGGACTCCCTGCGCTCATTGCTGATCTGCCTGACGGTCATGGAGTGCCGCAAGGTCCTGGTGGTCGGGCACAGCCGATGCGGCATGCACTCGTCGGGGGACCTGGACGAACGAGCCTCGGAGGCCGTGGACCAGAAAGCCCTGGAATCGTACCTCGGCGCGGAGATCGGAGACCTCAGCCGATGGCTGGGCTTCCACGACCGCTCGGAGGAGGATTGGGCCGTTCGGCAGGCAGAGGATCTCAGTAAGCTGCTGCGCAAGGTGATGCCCCTTCTTCCGGTCAGGGTGTACGCCGCCCTCTACGACCTGGACGACGGGCACTTGGAAATGCTGCGATCAGTTGTCCCAGAACAAGAATATCAGGACATAACCTAGAACAAGCATGAAAAGGGAAATGAGCCAGGCCCACCTTACCAGGCGGGCCCTTTTCTCTGGCGTACCTGAAAGCGTTTCTAGGATCATCCGCGCGCTTCCGCCTTCTGCTTGACGCGCTTCAGCCTGAAGGTGTTCTCCCTCTCCATCTCCTCCAGGCGGAGGCGGATGAAGGCCTCCGATTCCTGAAGGTCGGGGATGACCTTGAACTCCAGCGCGTTCACGCGGCGCTTGGTCTTCTCCACCTCTTCGAGGATCTTCTTCATGGTGGTCTCGATCTCCGCCGCTTCGATGATCGTTTCCACCAGGTTCTCGAAGGCCTTGGCCGCCTCGTCTATGTAGACGGTGGTGCCGATGACGCCGTAACCGCGCTTGTCCATGGGGGTGCGGATCGAGCTGGCCTCGATCTCCGGTACCACGATCCCCATGATGTTCTTGGAGCGCAGGGACAGCTCCGGATGGGTCTTCAGGGCGAAGGCGGCGCTCTGCACCGCTATGGCCCCGTCCACCGCCTTGGCCACGGCGATGCGCTCCATGGCCTCCTCGTAATCGTGGTTGACCTTCTCCCTGATGTCCTTGGCCTGCTCCAGGATCTTGAAGAACTCCAGGATGAGACCGTCCCGCTTCATCTTGAGTATCTTGTAGCCGGACTTGGTCAGCTTGATCTTCTTCTTGATCTCCAGGAGCTCGGAGCGGGTGGGTTTGACGTCAGCGGTTGGCATCTCAATCCTTCTTGCGGTACTTCGGGTGGTACTTCTCGATGTACTTGCGGTCGATCCTGGTCAGCTGCCTCTCGTCCAGGGAAGCCAGAAGCTCCCACATCAGGTCCAGGGTGCCCTCGATGGTGCGGTCCTCCTCACGGCCCTGCTGCACGATGCGCTTCTCGAACTCGTCGGCGAACTCCAGGAACTTGCGGTCCCTCTCGGACAGCGCCTCCTTGCCTACGATGGCCACCAGTCCGCGGAGGTCGCGGCCCTCGGCGTATGCGGCGTAGCACTGGTCGGAGACGGCCTTGTGGTCCTCCCTCGTTCTTCCCTTCCCGATACCCTCGTTCATCAGACGGGACAGGGACGAACCGACATCGACCGGCGGGTAGATGCCCGCCCTAACCAGCTCCCTCTTGGCCACGATCTGCCCTTCGGTGATGTAACCGGTCAAGTCCGGGATGGGGTGGGTGATATCGTCGCCGGGCATGGACAGGATGGGTATCTGGGTGATGCTTCCCTTCTTGCCCTTGATCCTCCCGGCACGCTCGTAGATACCGGCCAGGTCGGTGTACATGTACCCCGGGTAGCCGCGGCGACCGGGCACTTCCTCACGGGCGGCGCCTATTTGGCGCAGCGCCTCGCAGTAGTTGGTCAGGTCGGTCAATATCACCAGAACGTGCATGTCCAATGTGAACGCGAGGTACTCGGCCGTGGTCAGCGCGAGCTTCGGGGTGATGATCCTCTCGATGGCCGGGTCATCGGCCAGGTTCAGGAACACCACGGCCCGCTTCAGCGCGCCGGTCCTCTCGAAGTCCTTCATGAAGTACTGGGCCTCTTCGTTGGTGATGCCCATGGCCGCGAACACCACGGCGAAGTCCTCGGAACCTCCGAGCACCTTGGCCTGGCGGGCGATCTGCAGGGCGATCTCGTTGTGGGGCAGACCGGAACCGGAGAAGATGGGCAGCTTCTGTCCGCGGACCAGCGTGTTCATCCCGTCTATGGTGGAAATCCCAGTCTGAATGAACTCAGACGGGTTGTCCCTGGCCCAGGGGTTGATGGCCGCCCCGATGATCTCCAGGCGGTCCTCGGGCACTATGGCCGGCCCGCCGTCCAGGGGCTTTCCGGAACCGGACAGGATCCTTCCCAGCATGTCCTTGGACACCGGCATCTTCATGGTCTCGCCCAGGAAGCGCGCGCCGGCGGTCTTGGGGATCCCGGTGGTGCCCTCGAACATCTGGATGACCACGACCTCGTCGGAGCTGTCGAGAACTTGTCCCATCCTCTCGCTGCCGTCGGGCAGGGTCACCACGGCCAATTCGTTGTATCCAACGGGCTCGGTCTTCTCCACGAAGACCAGCGGCCCGGCGATCTGGGTGATGGATCGGTATTCCTTGGATGTCATTTACTTACCTCCCAGGGCTTCGAACTCCTTGTCCATGGTCTCGGCTATGTTCTTGAGGATCTCCTCGATGTTGTCCTCGAACTTGGACTTGGCAAGCGTGTTGCGCAGATCCATGTTGGCGATGGTCTCTACAGACACCTCGTTCTCAACGGCCTTGGCGGCGTTGATGGCGAAGCGGTTGATCAAGCGCAGGTAGGTGGCCTGCCTGCTCATCGGCGAGTAGGTGTCGACGGGGTGGTAGGCGTTCTGCTGCAGGAATATCTCGCGGATCATCCTGGTTATCTCCAGGGTCAGCTTCTGCTCGTCCGGGAGCGCATCGGAACCGACCAGCTGCACGATCTCCTGCAGCTCGGCCTCCTTCTGGAGCAGCCCCACGGCCCAGTTGCGCAGCTCGGGGAAGTCCTCGGCCACGTTCTTCTTGTACCAGCCGTCCAGCTGGCCGGAGTACAGGGAGTAAGACGTAAGCCAGTTGATGGCCGGGAAGTGCCTCCTCTCCCTGAGCTTGGTGTCCAGGGCCCAGAAGACGCGCACGATGCGCAGGGTGTTCTGAGTGACCGGTTCGGAGAGGTCTCCGCCCGGAGGGGACACGGCGCCCACCACGGAGATGGAGCCCAGTCCGCCGGAGAGAGAGACCACGCGCCCGGCCCTCTCGTAGAACTCGGACAGCCTGGCGGAAAGGTACGCGGGATAGCCCTCCTCACCGGGCATCTCCTCCAGCCTGGAGGATATCTCCCTCATGGCCTCGGCCCATCTGGAGGAGGAGTCGGCCATCAAGGAGACATTCAATCCCATGTCCCTGAAGTACTCGGCGATGGTCATGCCGGTGTAGACGCTGGCCTCCCTGGCCGCCACGGGCATGTTGGAGGTGTTGGCGATGAGAACGGTCCTGTTCATCAACGGTTTTCCGGACTTGGGGTCCACCAGCTCCGGGAAGGACGTCAGCACCTCGGTCATCTCGTTGCCGCGCTCGCCGCAGCCGATGTAGACGACGATCTCCGCGTCGGACCACTTGGCCAGCTGCTGCTGCGTGACCGTCTTCCCCGTACCGAAACCGCCGGGGATGGCGCCGGTACCGCCCTTGGTCAGCGGGAACAGGGTGTCAAGCACGCGCTGCCCGGTGATGAGCGGCTCCTCGGGGGCCATCTTCTTGGCGAAGGGCCGGCCGCGGCGGACGGGCCACTTCTGCATCATGCGAACCTCTTTACCGTCGATGACGGCCACGATCTCGTCAACGGTGAACTCCCCGGACTTGATCATGTCGACCTTGCCGGAGATTCCCGGGGGCACCATGACCTTGTGGGTGATGGCCCGCTCGGGCACAGTACCTATGACCTGTCCCTCGGCCACGGTGTCGCCCTGCTTCACCACGGGGGTGAACGGCCATTTCAGGTTGTGGTCCAGGCCAGGAGCGGAGACGCCCCTCTCGATGAAGTTGCCCATCTTGTCCATCAGGACCGGCAACGGCCTCTGGATTCCGTCATAAACGCTAGACAACAGGCCGGGTCCCAGCTCGGCCACGAGGGGCTGTCCGGTATCGACGACCTTCTCTCCCGGTCGCACGCCTGAGGTATCCTCGTACACCTGAATGACGGTCTTCTCGCCCACGATCTTGATGACCTCTCCCATGAGCTGCTCCTTGCCCACCAGGATAACGTCGTACATCCTAGGCGAAATGCCGACCGCCGTAACGACAGGCCCTGCAACTCTATAGATCACGCCTTCCTTTCCCATGTCAAACCCCTCAATTAGTTTTGTACAGATCAACACCGATGGCCCGCTTGACCTTCTCCCTGAGGTCGCTCTCGGCCTTGCCCACCATCACCACGACGGGGGCGATGCTCTCCATGACCTTCCTCCGGGCGTTGGGGCTCAAGAGCTCCAGGTCGGAGGAATCGATCGCCAGCACGCCAATGCTGCTGTCGCTGATGAGCTCCAGCGCCTTGGCCTCGTATTCGTTGGGTTTGGCGGTGTAAATGCGCTTCACCCCGCCCAGCCGGAACCCCAACACGAACTCGTTGCTGCCTAATACTGCAATGTCCATCACATCACCAACAGCTTCTTTATCTGGTCCGGTGCCAGATCGCTCTCCTTGCATCTCGCGATTATCCTGATGTTGTCCACTTCCTGCTTCTTACGGAGCATGTAGTCCATGATGGGCAAGACGGACAGTGGATAGATGTGCGAGAACTTCTCCGAACTCCGGAGGAGGTGGCGTTGCATTGCCAGTCCGACCGCGCTCAGCGAGCCGGTCTGCTTGTACTCCTCCAGCGCGTCCTTTATGTCCGCGTAAAATGAAAACTTGGTCAGCTCCCCGGCCAGGCGGTCCATGTTCTCCGCCTTGCTCAGATCGACCAGGTTCTTGATCAGCAGTTCTTCGCCGCCCTCGATGAAGTACTTCTCCGGGTTCTCCGGGGTCAGTCCTTCCTTCTTGAGCTTGAGGAGGGTCATCAGATTTGTGACGTCCACCTCCTTGCGCAGGAACTGCTTGAACAGCCTCTCGGCCTTGTCCCGGCACTTCACGCAGGCCAGCACATCGGCGTAGTAGAGCTTGTCCAGGTAATCCTCGATGGGAGCCAGCGTCTGGGTCTCCTGGTACTCCTTGACGACCTCATCAGGGATGACCAGCCCCTCGCTGCTCTTGAGCTCCTTAAGGACCGCTTCCACGTTCTCCTGGGATATCAGTATGTTTACATATCCCTCGTCGAACCTGCCCGCGGCCACTATGTCCTCCTGAATGTCCTCTGTGGAGGCGCCATAATACTTGCCGCGGAGAACGGTCTTGATGTTCCATATGTCCCAGCGCATCAGGTAACGCTCCAGCATGTTGCGGAGGTCCCCTTTGCTGTATTCCAGGATGTCCGTGAACACCCTGGCCAAATTCCTGCTGGTGCCGAGCTCGATGAGATTGACGCCATCATACTTGGTGGCCAGCTCGGTCATCTCGACCTGATACTGGGTCTCACCAAGGAAGCGGCCGATCTCGTTCAGGTCCATCAGCATTAGCTTGGGGTAGTTGTCCTTCGAGATGAGCAAACTCTTCTTCGCTTTGACCCTGGCGGTCACGTAGGCGTAATTCCCCTTGCTACCCCAAATAGACAACATCCTTTCACCCGAACAATATGTTTGAGACGTTCTTCAGTTCCTTGTCCCAAACACTCTCCAGGAGCACCCGGAAACGGTAGTCCAACCGAACGTTGCCCGTGGCGTCCTCTAGGATCAGCCCGGTCTCCATGTCGGTCTCCTCCACCTTTCCCAGGCCCGCCACGCTACTGATCAACTTGGACTCCCCCCGGGGGCAGAAGACCTTGGGAGACTGGATGACGGTCTTACCGCCCTCCAGGATCTTGCGGTACATCCTACTCCGGTTGCCTTCGTCCATGTCGAGTAGTGAGCTAAGGGCCACCTGGAAAGATCTGTCCATGACGTCCTTCTTGGCGTTCAGGACGATCCTCTTCGCTTCGAGCTCGGCACTGGATATCTCCTGTTGTTTCAGGCGCTTCAGGGCGGCCTCCAGCTCCTTCTGCTGGGCCAGCCTCTTCGCGGCCATCTTGTCGTCAGCCTGCTTGAGGATGGCGGTCCGCTCCTTCTCCGCCTCTTGGAGAAGCTCCCTAGCTTTCGCCTGGGCACCTTCCGTTATATTCTCGATTACTTCATCCAATGCCATGCGTCGGCCTCTTGTCCTTTGTACGTTCCCGTGCGTTCCGCACTGTTCACATGTTGAGCCAGAGCAGAATCGCGACGACCATACCGAAGATGACGATGGTTTCCGGGATAACGGTCAGGATAAGACCCTTACCGAAGAGCTTCTCGTTCTCGGCCATGGCACCAATGGCGGCGGAACCGATCTCCTTCTCCGCCCAGGCGGAGGCCAAACCGGTTATGCCAACTGCGATTCCAGCACCTATTGCTATCAGTCCTGCGTCTGCCATTTTACTCACTTACTCCATTTCTGTCTATCGTATACTTACGAATCACTTTCAGAGGTTTGAACTCCACACCGCCGCCCTCGTAGAACTTCATGAAGAACTCCACGTAGTGCAACCTGAGGCTGTGCAATCCGGCCGATATAATGGCCAGCACGAATATGGTCAGGTGGCCGATCAGGAATATTCCCAATGCGGCGATGAGCATGACAACGTCACCACTGTTGGACCCCAGGACATGGAAGTCATGGCCCCACATCACCTCAAAGGCGATGGTGTTGAAGGCCAATGCCAGTCCGGCCTTGGACATGCCTATAGCGGCCAAACGAGTGTAAGAGATTATGTTGCCCATCAGACCGGGCAGCTCCAGTATCGCCCCGGACCCCTCGCCCTTGTAGGCCATCAGGACCCCTATCAGAAGCAGGGGGATGGCGATGAGCATGCGGATGTCCATCAGCGATACCTCGACACCGCGGATCATAGCGTCCACCAGGAAGAGCAACAGCAGCGAGCCACCGACAAGGATCATCAACCAGCTGACCTTCTCGATCACGGCGTGCTTCAGCCCGTACCTGATGCTCTTATTGTAGAACCCGATGCAGAACCCGATGAACAGGTGGGCGATGCCGATCCACAGGGTCATGTACAGGATCTCCTTCACATTGTGGAGCTTGCTGTAAATGCCCAGGGGTATCTCGAACCCGCCTATGGCTATCTCGTGGGGCAGGTGCACGCCCAGCAGGGACGACCAGCTCAGGTCGTGATGCTGCTCTGCAAAGTGGATACCATAGGCCTCTCCGAACATGAACAACCCGAAGATGGTGGCCCAGAACCCTCCGAAGACCAGCAGGGTGGAGATGGTCCTCCATTCATCGGAGACGCATTTCTTCAGCCCGATCCAGCCCAGAAGCATAAAAGGAATGCCATAGCCGATATCCCCGACCATAAGGCCGAAGAAGATGGGTATGGTGATCATCATGGTCACGGCGGGGTCGATCTCCCTGTATTTGGGAGTGGACAGCATCCTGGCCATGAACTCGAACTTGCTTGCCGTCTTTCCGTTCTCGGTCTTGGAGGGGATCTCCTCGACCTTGGCCTCTTGGTGCTCATCGTCGTGATGGGCATGGGATTCGCGCCGGGACATGACCTCCAGGGACTCGATGTGCACCCGGCCGCCGAGCTTCTCGGATATGGCCTTCTCCACCTTGGGCATTTCCGAGGTGGGCACCCATGCGTCCATGGCGAAGGTGTAGTCGGTGGTCCCGACGCGCAGGGGCGTCTCGGCCTTCTCGACGATTATACTGAGGTGCTCGTCCGCGGCCCTGACGAAGGCGGCGTGCTTCTCCCTGAGCCCCTCCAGCTTCTTCACGGCGTCCTCCAGCCCTCCCTTTAGGGTAGCGAGCTCCTCGTCGGCCCTGGCCACCAGCTTCTGCGGTGAGCCCTTGCCGGATGGCGCGGGCATCTCGGTGTATCCGAACTGAACGAGGATCTTCTGGGCCTCGTCGGCCGCCTCCTTGGCCACGAACACGGCCACGAAGCCGCCGTCGGTGGAAAGGAAGACCTCGCTCTTGGGAACCGCGGCCCTTATGGCCGCGGAAGGATCGGCCCGCACCTTTCCGGTGAAGACCTTCAAAGAATCGTAATCACGGTATAGCTCCAGGTCCAGAGGGATGCTCATGAAGTTCATGAGCACCGCCTTCTCGGCCTCCAGCTCGTTGATGCGGGCCTGGATGGAGTTCTTGGTCTGGGTGGCGCCGGTTATCTCGGCCTCCAGCTCGTTGATGGTGCTGTTGATCTCCTCGTCGATCTTGGCCACGTCAACTTGCTCGCTGACGGCCATGGACTCCAGGTCAAGGTCCTTCTCCAGGGACCTGAGCTTCAGGAGCTTCTTGGACGCGTCGGACGAGGCGGGCAGCGGAGCCCCCAGGCGGAAACCCTCCTCCTCGGCGTTGAAGTCGATGAGATGAGCGGCCTCTAGCTGGTAAAGCACCTCTATGGTGTCCTTCAATGCGCTTCTGGACCCCACCAGGAGGACCCTAGTCATTTGTTTTGGCAGCAACATCTAAAGTCCCCTCGAAGCTTTTCATGAGATGGGTGATGACGTTGGGGATCTTGGCGTCGGCCTTGGTCTTGACCGCCGCGGCCTCCTCCTTTCCCTTGTTCAGGTAGGCCTGCTTCTCGGAGGCGATGCTCTCGCGCTCCTTGGCGAACCTGGCGTCGTACTCGGCCCTGAGCTTCTCGTCGGCTTCGTTCACACGGGTGGCGGCCTCTCTCCGAGCAGAGGTCACAGTGGCCCTCTGCTTCTCTTCCGCCTCCTTGACGATCTGTTGCGCCTTAGACTCGGCGTCCTTTACTTGAAGAAGAATGTCAGATCTGTTCACAGGCGTCTCCCCGGAAGTTAGTCTGGGAATTTAATCAAAGTATATAAACCATTTGCTGATTTACGCCCTGTTCGATGTAAAAAATGCCCCGACCCAGAAAAAAATTGATTATCCTGGGGAATTTTACTAACGCGGCCAGTCCTTCAATGCTAAAAATTAGCATAGGAATCGAAAGCGCTTATTATCATGTTTCATGATATATAATAATTATAGTTATATTTAATGCCGGGAGTACTGCCTAACCTTGATCCCCGCCTCGTCCAAAATGCTTTTCGAGAGCTCGTCGACATACGTGTCAAGGTACACGATCTCCTCGATCCCGGCATTGAGCAGGATCTTGGCGCAGAGCACGCAGGGGAAGTTGGTGGTGTAGACCGTAGCGCCTTTGATGCTCACCCCGAAGTACGCCCCCTGTATTACCGCGTTCTGTTCCGCGTGCACCCCGCGGCAGAGCTCATGCCTGGTCCCGGAGGCCACGTTGTTCTGTTGGCGGACGCAGCCCACCTCCTCGCAGTGCCTAAGCCCGCGGGGCGCGCCGTTGTATCCGGTGGTCAGCACCCGCTTCTCCTTCACGATGACCGCGCCCACGTGCCGCCGCAGGCAGGTGGAACGGCTGGCCACCAGCTCGGCCATGCGCATGAAGTAGGTGTCATTGTCGGGCCGGTCGCTCATCGCTTCGGGGATTGCGCCGCTTGATATTAATCTCTTGTTCAACACCATTATTTACACGGAAGGCGGTTCGCCACCCTGTTGTCCGAGCTTTCTGGAAAGGTCAAGGGTTTCATTGGACGCAACAAGGTCCTGGTGGGAGGCCTGCTGATCATGGCCATCCTGCTCCTGGGGACCTTGGCCTACAGCGGCATGTGGCCCCCGGTCTACGTCGTGGAGTCAGCCAGCATGCAGCACAGCGACACCACCAGCAAGCTGGGCATCATAGACACCGGGGACCTGGTCCTGGTCCGCTCCTCGGACGGGACGGGCGTCAGGACCTACGTGGAATCGTTCTCCGAGGGGCATCGCAGCTTCGGGGACTATGGGGACGTGATCGTCTACGAGAGGTACGGCAACCCGGACGCCACGCCCATCATCCACAGGGCGATGATGCGTCTGGAGTACAACCAGACCGCGCACAGCTTCGACGTGCCCTCGCTGGCCTCCCTTCCCCTGTCCAAGTGGGGCAACGGCGGGCTGGAGGAGGGGCGATGGTGGAACCTGAGCGGATGGGTGGACGTCTACGACGTCGGCTACCGCTCGGCCCTGCTGAGGGTGGACCTGGCCTCCCTGCTCACCCACTATTCGCAGGAGGGGCTGTCCCACGACGGCATCATAACCATGGGGGACCACAATCTGCAGCCGACCGGAAGCGGGTACCTGGGGGTGTACGACCAATCCCCCAGCGCCTCCATCTGCCGGGACCCGGTGCGCGAGGAGTGGATCGTGGCCGAGGCCAAGCTGGAGCTGCCCTGGCTGGGGCTGGTCAAGCTCTGGGTGAACGGGGACATGCCGGCGAACACCCCGGAGAACAGCAAGACCAACCTGCTGGTGCTGCTGGCCCTGCTCATCGTGGTGCCCCTGGCCATAGACCTCGCCGGCCTGGTGCTGCAGCGGAGGGGTATCGACCCGTGGGCCGCGCTCAGGGAGAGGCTGCGCCGGGGGAAATAGGCGTATCTTTTCTATAGCGGAGGCTGCGTATGAAACAGCATTGTTCGACGAGGACAGCGAGCTGTTGGCCTTCCTGCGGCGCTACCGCATACTCTTCCAGATAGCCGCAGGAGTCGTCGCTATCGAGCTGATCCTGCTGGCCTACAGCGGCGTTTGGCCCCCGCTGTACGTGGTGCGTTCCAACAGCATGCAGCACAGCGAGACCGTCAGCGCCCTTGGCATAATCGACACCGGGGACCTGGTGCTGATCGAGAGCACCAACTGGAACAGCGTGAGCACCTACGTGGAATCGTTCTCCGAGGGGCATCGCAGCTTCGGGGACTATGGGGACGTGATCGTGTACGAGAGGTACGGACTGTCCTCCCTAACCCCCCTGGCGCATAGGGCCATGGTCCATGTGGATTACAATGTGAGCAGCGACGCGTTCGACATACCGTCCCTGCTGAAGCTGCCCCCGGAGAAATGGAGCAACATGGGCCTGGAGCAGGGGCGCTGGTGGGCCCTGGACGGAGTGGTGGAGATATACGACGTCGGCTACCGTTCGGCCACCCTCCGCCTGAACCTCACCTCCCTGGTGGAGTACTACCACCAGAACGGCCTGGTCCATGACGGGCTGATCACCATGGGCGACAACAACCTGGTCCTTGAGGACGGGCAATGGATCTGCCAGTATGACCAGATCACCGCCTATTGCCGCGAGCCGGTGATGGACGAGTGGATAAGGGGGGAGGCCTCCCTGGAGATCCCGTGGCTGGGTCTGATCCGGCTCTACGTCAACGCGGAGCTGCCCGATTACGCGCCGAACAACAGCAAGATCGCGCTCATAGTCACCATGGTGACCCTGCTGGGAGCCCTGCTGGCCTCCCGGGCGGCCTTCAACTACATGGAGGACAGGGGCATCCGGCCCTGGAAGGCGGTCCGGGAGAGGCTGATCGGGATGGTGCGGAAGGGCCGGTGACCTCACATCAGGGTGGTCTGGTTCCTCTGCTTGTAATGCTTGAGGCCGATGAACACCTCGTCCTCCTCCAGGACCTTCTTGGTCTCGGCGATGGGCACGCTGAGGTCTATCTCCTTGGTGCGTCCGCCGCGCCCGAAGGAGCGCACCCGGGCGTGAATTATGCCCAGCATGTCCAGCTCGGAGATGAGGTCCGTTATCCTCCTCTGCGTCAGGGGTCCCATCCCCAGTATGCGGGACGTTTCCTTGTAGGTCTCATAAACGTCCCCGGTGGTCAGGCGGCCGGTGCCCTTCTCCACGTTGGCCACGATGCACATCAGCACCAGCTTGGACTGCGTCGGCAGAGTTCGAATGGCCTCGCTCACGCAGTCCAGCTCCATCTTGTTCTTGGCCTTCAGCACGTGCAGCTCCTGGACCCTCTCCGCGTTCTCCCGCTCGGCGATCTCGCCGGCTATGCGCAAAAGGTCCAGGGCCCGCCGGGCGTCCCCATGCTCCTGGGCTGCCAGGGCCGCGCACAGCGGGATGACCGCCTCCTCCAGCACCCCCTCGTCGAAGGCAAGTGAGGAGCGCTGCCTCAGGATGTCCTTGAGCTGGTCGGCGTTGTAGGGCGGGAAGACCATCTTCTCCCCCTCCATGCGGCTGCGCACCCTGGGATCCAGCATCTCGGTGAACAGGAGATCGTTGGATATGCCTATCACGGACACGCGGGCGTTCCTCAGGTCGTCGTTTATCTTGGACAGGTGGTAGAGCACGTCGTCCCCGCTCTTGTACACCAGCTTGTCGATCTCGTCCAGGGCGATCACTATCACCTGGCTCTGCTCGTCAAGCTTGTCCCTGAGCATGTTGTACACCTGCATTATGCTCAGGCCGGTGAAGGGTATGCGCTGATCGAAGTCCTTTACGAACTGGTTGCCGATGTTCTGAAGCACCCCGTAGGGGGTGTCCACCACCTCGCAGTTCATGTAGATGAAGGTCACCCGGTGGTCCTCCCCGTCGGCCTTCCTGATCTCGTTGCCGATGAACTTCACGCAGGCGGTCTTCCCGGTCCCGGTCTTGCCGAATATCAGTATGTTGCTGGGGCGTTCCCCCTTCAGGGCGGTCACCAGGACCGAGGCCAGGGAGTTGATCTCCTCCTGGCGGTGGGGCAGCACGTCCGGAATGTAGGAGGGGCGCAGGATCTCCCGGTTGTTCTTCTTGAAGATCTGCTTGCGGTCCAGATGCTGGGTGAAGATGTTGGTTTCCATGATGCCCCTCTGCGTCAACAACAGGTCCCGACCCGGTCGAGAGAAGGGGATTGCGCTTCTATTTACTAGAACCTTACTTTTATAGCTGCAGGAGGAAGTAAGAGAACTTGCCCTTCGATGTTCCAGCAATGTCCCCCACCCCTTCGTTTCGTGTGGAACGCCCCGGAGGTCTGTGACCAAATAAGGTAAATGAGCAATAGGGGATAGCGGTGCGAGGTCACCGAGATGCGTAAGGGGGCGCTCATAGGTCTCGATCGGAACATGGCGGAGATGGAGGAGCTGTGCCGATCGGCCGACATCCATATCTTGTACGAGGTGGTGCAGAGGCGCCCCCGGCCGGACCAGACCTACTTTATCGGCAAGGGCAGGTACGGGGGGCTCAAGGAGGTGCTGGCGGAATCGCCGGTGGACGTCCTGGTGATAAACGGGGATCTGAAGCCTTCACAGCACTTTCATCTGGAGAACGGGCTGAAGGTGGAGTGCCTGGACCGCATCGGTGTGGTACTGGACATTTTCACCAGCAGGGCCGAGAGCCGGGAGTCCAGGATGCAGGTGGAGCTGGCCAGGCTGAGATACCAGGTGCCGCTGATGAAGGAGTGGGTGCATAGCGCCAAGGCGGGGGAGCACCCTGGATTCCTGGGGGGCGGGGAGTACGCGGTGGATGTCTATTACAATCTCATCAGGAGGAGGATAGCCCAGATCGAGGAGGAGCTGCGCTCGATGGCCAGGGATGGGGACCTTCGCCGGGGGGTGCGCAAGTTCAAGGGCTTCAGAACGGTCTGCCTGGCTGGCTATACGAACGCTGGAAAGTCATCGCTGATGAGAAGGCTCACCGGAGAGGAGGTGCTGGTGGCCGACCGGATGTTCTCCACACTGGGCACCACCACCCGCAGAATGGGGGCCAGCAAGATCCTTCTGACCGATACGGTGGGATTCCTGAAGGACCTTCCCCACTATCTGGTGGAGTCCTTCCGCAACACCCTCCAAGATGTCTTCACTGCGGACCTGGTCATCCTGGTGGTCGATTGCTCTGAGCCTCCGGAGGAGGTTGGATCGAAGGTTCTGGCGGTGAGGGACATTCTGGGAAAGGGCATCATGGATGGAGGGTTGGTTGTGGCCCTGAACAAGGTCGACAGGGACCCTGACGGACTGGGAGATATCGTGTCCATGGTCAACCTCGTGCTTGACCCCGATCACACCATCATAATTTCCGCCCTCACCGGCGAAGGGGTGGATCCCCTGCTGAAGGCGGTGGATGAGTTCTTCCGTCCTCCGGTGGTGGTCCGTTTCACCGCTGACAACACCGATGCGACGGCAGTGGAGCTGTCCAGGCTCTATGAACGTCATTACGTTGAGTCGGTTGAATACTCCGAGGTGGTGAAGGTGATCTTCCGCTGTGCGTCTGAGGACTTGGAACAGGTTATGGACCACATATTTTCCCTTCCGGGGGTGAGTAATGTTTCCAGTGCAGAGGATTGTTGACCATGATGATTGATAATCGATTTTTATTATAATTAATATATATGAAAAAATAATGAAAATAGTTTCACAGACAGGAAATCAACCAAGGCCAGGCCCCATCCGGAAAAAACAATCTCCAATGGAAACGTTGGGGTCCCCCTCTACCGAATCCCCATATCCCTTTCCTTCTCAAGGACCATGTTCTCATATTTTGAAGGAAGGCGCCATGCGGTATACTCAAGATCGTCCAAGGAACGCACAAATGCGGCCTTGCTCCTCTCCAGCATTAGGGCCTTGAACCTCTTGATTCGACTCAGGATAGAGAAGAACCAGACGATCCCGACAATCAACATGAGAACGCCGACCGCAAGCAGATAGAAGCCCCATCCGCCCAGGTCGAACCACCATTCGAGCACATCAGAAAGGCCGATCAGAAGCAGGACCACTGCAGAGACGGTCGTGACTGCGGAGATCTCCAACCCCCATTCCACGGTCACAGGCTTGGACATGCAGAGGAAATCGAAAATCAGGTATTCAAGACTTCACGCAGTGAAAGTTACATCTATACCCAATCCGCTCGCCGGAACGAGATGTTCGTAGCCTTCGACGACACGGATTCCCTGGAATCGATGTGCACCACCTTCTTGGCCACTGAAGTGGTGAAGGCCCTGGGGGTGTACGATCTGATCGGGCTTCCCCGTTTGGTCCGCCTCAACCCCGCTGTTCCCTGGAAGACCCGGGGCAATGGAGCCCTCTGCCTCAACTTCGGGGTGGGCAAGGGGGAATGCCAGATGATCGGGGAGATCGACGGCCGACCCGTTTACAGCTACCGCAGGATGTATGAGGAGGCGAACCGGGACCTGGTGCTGGAGGTGGCCGGGAAGGTCGTGGGCGGATGGTCCCGGGTGGGGGAGGGGGCCAGCCCAGGCCTGGTGGTCAGCCAGGTCAAGCCCGCGCAGCGCCTGTACTGGGAGGCGGTCCGGGGCATCGTGCGGAAGGAGGACACTCTCCGGGAATTGCAGCGCATCTCCGCGGACATGGTCGGATGGGAGGGCGGACGGGGGATCATCGGCGCCTCCGCGGCCATGGCCTGGAGGCCCATGGACCGGACGTACGAGATCATCACCTACCGTCAGCGGGAGCGCTGGGGCACACCCCGGGAGCTGGACGATGCCTCGGTCCGGGACATGGACCTGAACTTCCCCAGCACCTTCAACAACTTCGACCACCGCACCGGCCGCAGGGCCATATCCCCGCACACCCCCTGCCCGGTGCTCTTCGGGGTCCGGGGGGACGACCCCCGGCAGCTGATGTCCGCAGTGTTCAGCCTGCGCTCCGAACCGCCGGCTAGCTGGCTCATGTTCCTGAGCAACCAGGGGACCGACGACCACCTCATCCGAGCGATTCCCGGCCAACCGGACCGCTCCTACGACTTCGAGTGCGTGGTGGCTGGGCGCCCCCGGACCATTGAGGGGGGGCATGTGATAGTTCAGGTCAGAACGCCCAAGGGCATGCTGGACTGCGCGGCCTACGAGCCCACCAAGGAGTTCAGGGAGGTGGTCAGGTCCCTGAGGCCCGGGGACCGGCTGCGGGCCTTCGGGGAGCTGCGCTCGGAGCCGAGGACCCTCAACCTGGAGAAGCTGCAGGTGCTGGAGCTGGCCCCGGAAGAGCGAAAGGTGGCCAATCCGCGATGCCCGGTCTGCGGCGGAGGCACTAAATCGCAGGGCTCGGCCGGCGGCTTCCGCTGCAAGAGGTGCAGCGCCAAGACCTCGGCTCCCCCGGCCATGGAGGAGGTTCCCCGTCATATTGTCCCCGGGTGGTACGAGCCCCCGGTCTGCGCCCGCCGGCATCTGGGAAAGCCGCTAAAGCGCATGGGCCTGTAACGGCAGGAGTCGTATGACCCTATCGACATCGATTTATAGGGCTTCGTTCTATGAGAACTGAAACCCGCCCATCCAGATGGCGGAGTGATCATCATGGAAGATGCAGTCATCATCAGCGCGGTCAGGACCGCCATAGGCAAGTTCAACGGATCCCTCAAGGACGTGCCGGCCACCCGGCTCGGCTCCATAGCCGTCGCCGAGGCGGTGCGACGCTCCGGCCTCCAGCCCTCGGACGTGCAGGAATGCCTCATGGGCAACGTACTGTCGGCCGGCCTCGGCCAGAATCCGGCCAGGCAGGCGGCTGTGGGGGCCGGGCTGCCGGTGGAGATCGGCTCCACCACCGTGAACAAGGTCTGCGGCTCAGGGATGAAGACGGTGATGATGGCCGCCAACGCCATCAAGGCCGGGGAGTACGAGGTGATCGTGGCCGGGGGCATGGAGAACATGAACTCCGCTCCCTACCTGCTCAGGCAGGCCCGCTTCGGCTACCGGCTCAACGACAACAAGATCGTGGACCACATGGTGCACGACGGCCTTTGGGACATATTCAACGACATGCACATGGGCATCACCGCGGAGATCGTGGCCGAGAGGTTCAACGTCACCCGGGAGCAGGCCGACCTCATGGCCTACCAGTCGCACATGAAGGCCCACGCCGCGCAATCCGAGGGAAGGTTCGACCGGGAGATCGTCCCGGTGGTCATGAAGGGCAAGAAGGGGGACACCACCTTCGACAAGGACGAAGGCATTCGTCCGGACACCACCATCGAGGTGCTGTCCAAGCTTCCCGCGTCCTTCCGCAAGGACGGCATGGTCACCGCCGGCAACTCCTCGCAGCTCAGCGATGGGGCCTCCGCGCTGGTGGTGTGCTCGCGCAGCTTCGCCGAGGCCAGGGGAATCAAGCCCCTGGCCGAGATCCTGGGGTACTCCACCGGAGGGACCAAGCCGGAATGGATCATGGAAGCGCCCATACCCGCCACCCGCAAGCTGCTGGACAAGCTGCAGATGGACATCGGGGACATCGACCTGTTCGAGCACAACGAGGCCTTTGCCACCGCCTCGGTGGCGGTGCGCTCGGCCCTGGAGGTCCCCGAGGACCGCTTCAATGTGAACGGGGGGGCCATCGCCCTCGGCCACCCCATCGGATGCTCCGGCGCCAGGGTGCTCACCTCCCTGATCCACGCGCTCAAGTCCCGGGGCAAGCGGACCGGCCTGGCCACCCTGTGCCTGGGCGGGGGGAACGCCGTTTCCATGGCGGTCCGCGTCTAAACCGCTTCCCAATACATTTTATAGGGGCAATCTCAATTATTGTCGATTTCCATGCCCAGTCTGGAACAGCTGCTGGCCCAGGTGGGGTCCCACCGTGACGAGATGGTCGAGGCCCTGAGCGAGATGATTAGGATACCGGCCATCGGCCCGGAGAGCGGAGGGAGCGGGGAGCTGGAGAGGTCCCGCTACCTGCGGGACATCCTGGACCACTCCAAGTTCGATGATGTCGAGATGTACGACGCCCTGGATGAGAGGGTGCGACTGCGCCTGAGGCCCAACATCGTGGCCCGGAAGAAGGGGCGCTCCGACCAGACCATCTGGCTGGTGGCGCACATGGACACCGTTCCGCCGGGCGACCTGAACTCCTGGAACACCCCGCCGTTCTCCCCCCGGCTGGTGGACGGCAAGCTGTACGGCCTGGGGACGGAGGACAACGGGCAGGCGCTCATAGCCAGCCTGTTCGCCGCGGAGACCCTCATGAACATGGGGGTGGAGTTCGAGCGCAGCCTGGGGCTGGTCCTGGTGGCCGACGAGGAGGCCGGGAACGAGAGGGGCATACAGTTCCTTTTGAAGGAGGGCGTATTCAAACCCGGCGACATCATGTTCGTGCCGGACCATGGAACGCCCCGCGGGGACGAGGTGGAGATCGCCGAGAAGCATATCCTCTGGCTGAAGTTCACCGTCACCGGCAGGCAGACCCACGCCTCCCGCCCGGACCTGGGGCTGAACGCCATGCGCGTGGGTTCCGAGCTCATCACATTCCTGCAGGACTTCCTGCACAGGAAGTACAACGCCAAGGATGCGCTGTTCAACCCGGACCGAAGCACCTTCGAGCCCACGAAACGATTGCAGACCGTGGGCAACGTGAACACCATCCCCGGGGAGGACATATTCTACTTCGACTGCCGCATCCTGCCCGCGTACGACGTGGACGCGGTGCGCAGTGACATCACCGCGGTGCTGGACATATTCGAGCAGAAGACCGGCACCAAGATCAAGATGGAGACGGTGCAGCTGACCCGCAGCGGTCCCCCGTCCGACCTGGAGGGCGAGGGCATGAAGGCCCTGCGCTGGGCGGTGCAGAAGGTGCGCGGGGTGGAGCCCAGGCCGGTGGGCATCGGTGGCGGGACCTGTGCCAACTTCTTCCGGCTGGCCGGCATGAACGCCTACGTCTGGCAGACCATCGACGAGCTGGCGCACACCCCCAACGAGTACTGCGTGGTGGACAACCTGGTGGATGACGCCAAGGTGTTCGCGGTGGTGCTGGCCGGACTGTGCTGCGGCAGCCAGTTCCAGGCCTGAAAAACCCCTTACTCCCTCTTCTCGTTGAACAGCCGGTCCACCATCCACTGGCTGTCGAACTTGATGATGTCCTCGTAGCCCTGCCCGGTGGAAAGGAAGGCGATGGGCTTCTTGATGGAATGGGCGATGGACAGCGCGGCCCCGCCCTTGGCGTCCGCGTCTATCTTGGTCAGTATGACCGCGTCGATGCCGATCTCCTTCTCGAAGGTGCGGGCCTGCTCGATGGCGTCATTGCCGGCCAGCGAATCCCCGACGAAGACGGTCAGGTGCGGCTTGACCACGCGCTTGATCTTCTTCATCTCGTCCATGAGGTTGGCGTTGGTCTGCATGCGCCCGGCGGTGTCCACCAGCACGACATCGCGCTTGCGGGCCTTGGCGTGCTCCAGGGCGTCGTAGGCGACGGCCGCCGGATCGCCCCCTGCCTGATGCTTAATGACCTTGCTGCCCAGGTTGTCCCCGTGTATGGTGATCTGCTCTATGGCCCCGGCGCGGAAGGTGTCCGAGGCCGAGAGCACCACGCTCAGCCCCATGCGCTGCAGGCGGTTGGTGATCTTGGCGATGGCCGTGGTCTTCCCCGTGCCGTTGATGCCCAGGAACATGATGACCACCGGCTTCTCGTGGCCGGTGACGTAAGAATCAAAATCGAACTCGCTGCCCTTCAGAACAGCGCGCACCGCGTTCTTCAGGGCCATCTCTATGGCGTCCTCCACGCGGTACGAGCGGTCCACGCGCTTTCCCAGAAGGTCCTGGCGTACAGAGGCCTTGATCTCCTCCACTATCGGGAGGGCTACGTCGGACTCCAGCAGGACCAGCTCCAATTCCCAGAGCAGCTCGTCCAGGTCCTTCTCGGAGATCTTCTTGCCGGAATCCCCGACCACCTCCTCCACCTTGGCGGAGGGCTCGATCTCCTTCTTCTTCAGACCCAGTATCTTCTTCAGGGAATCGAACATGGACCAATCACTGGCGGCCCTGCATCCTCTGGTATTCCTGCTGGACCATCTGGGAGAGCTGCTGCATCTTGGACTCCAGCACGGTGCGGCTCTCGCTGACCTTCTTCATGGCGTCCATGAGCTCGCCGATGCGGGCCTCCACGGTGGCGATGGCCTCCTCGGTGGGCCGGTCCATGGACACTCCGCTGCCCACGCCCACCAGCACGCGGTCGCTGCGGCGGACGTTAGCGTATACGTAAGCGCTGCCGCCCACGGGCATCAGGACCTCGTCGCCGTCCTTGGACTTGGCCACGGCCTCCAGGGTGTCCTTGGCCCGGGAATAGTCCTCCAGGGACATCTGCAGGAGCTGCCCCTGCTCGTTGATGGCCTCCAGCTGGGCCTTGTAGGCCTCCATGGCGCCCATGGCCTGGCGCATCTCCTGCTCGTTCATCACTTCTCACCGATCTGGTACTTTACCACCGGGTCGGTGACCTCGGCGGCCTCTATGGCCTTTATCTCAGCGAAGTTAACGTCCACGCGCTTGATGCGGTGCTTGCTGCCCAGGTCGGACAGCACCTTCTCGCGGGCCTCGTTCTCGTCGGCCGCGGCCACCTGTACCTTGAAGTTCTGGTTGATCTTGCGGTAGCTTCCTCTGCTTGCGTTGTAGGAGCCGATTGCCTGAAAAGCTTTCATAGGAGTTGCCTCGGGCGTTGAACGGGGTTCACCCAATAAAGCTTTTGGTCCGTCCGGGAACTGGAAGAACGGGAAAGGTACATCCGCCGCCTAGAAACCCTGGCGAAGGTACGGAACGGGGTTATCGAGGGGGCCGGAAACGGTCTTGACGACGGGAAAGGGTCCGAGGGGGCTCCGGCATGAACACCTCCACCGAGTGCCAATCCCGCATGGTCATCGCATTTGTCCGCGTCTGGATGGCTGAGATCACCGCGGCCGCCTTCTACATCATGACGATGTGCTTCTGATGCTCGGCCTCACGGAGATAACAGCCATGACCTTCTCCTCAAGGGTGTAACACCATACCGACAGTTGCGACCATTGCGCCTAGCTCGACACCTGCGGGAGGATAGTTAAACGGTGACGGTCTCATCGTGAATTAAACAAGGTGTGCGGGGCATGCCGATTAAAATCTAATCAACTGAGTTGTTAATAAATCCTGCAAATCATTTTCTATGCGATTTGCATAAAACGACGAAGACCAGAGCGACGAACCCCCCGATCAGAAGCGAGTTCAAATACCATTCTCCAGTCAGGATTCCTAAAGCAACAATTCCAATAATGGCCGCAAATGCAATAATTAAATTTCGAATCTCAATCTTTTTCATACCGTTCTCCATCCTTCAAATTAATATGCATCAATTACAATAATTATTGGATTAAGAGTATACGTCCTATCTCTCGCCAAACGGTGAATATATTCGGTTTCTATCCAAATCTTAAACATGAAATCACCACCTCCGGAATTATCCAGATATATAGTCGCCCCATTCATGGCAGATGAGGTTCTTGATGATACAACATTATCGACCCATCGATATGATGAAGACACATCTGTCGTATAGATGGGTGCATCATCTGGGGTATATGAGGCGGTCAACTGGTTGTATAATTCACTGATGGCCGATGCACCAGCACCAGCCAATACTGGGAACGCAATCGCACCGCCGGTAATTGCAGTAACTGCTAACGAGCTAAGTCCACCATATGATGCAGACATTCCCACTGCCCCCCAATTGACATTTTGAGAATCTGGTTTCATAGTTCTATCCTCGGAACCTACATCCCAAGCATAGGTCAACATATCAATCCCGCAATTCTGAATGTTTGATGAATAAGTCGTTGAGTGTCCGACATAGGTGCTTGTTTGCCAGTTTGCCATCTTTTCAATGTGAAGATCAAATTTTACCGGTTTGTCAGTGTAGCTGTATGGTTCGGAAGGAAGATCCTCTGATCTCATATTGATGTGCGCATGCAAAGTATCTGGAGCGTTTATAGAGGGATCATCACGATACTCTTCCAAATCAACACTATATCCAACCGCGATGTGCCCAGGAACTGCATCATAATCAGTCATTCGGATATATGAGGTCAATGTCTGGTCGATATCTGTCTGATAGTTGCCCTGTGATATTACATAATAATTCAAATTAAAAAAATCGGTCTGATAGCTCTGAAGGACACCACCGAGATATACTTCCATTTTCCAAACCCCCGGTGTGGCACTGTTAAAATGAATGGTTCTTGTCCCAACCGTTTTCGGAAAGGTATAGGAACAATAAAACTCATCGTTCGGGTCAAAGAACTTCGCAACTAAAGACGATTAACTTGTTTTTTCAAACCCGACAATCACCCGATCACCATAGTGCCAATCTCCTCCAATCACGTATGCATAATTGTCCCCCTCTGCCATCACATTCATGGTGAAAAACGGTGTCACACACACCATAATTATGAGTAATGCAATAATTCTTGACAAAATACCCATGCATCAAACCTCCTCGAACCGCTCCCCCAATAAAGTGACCCAATTGCCGTTATTAAATAACTTGTCTATCATTATCGAAAATGATTAAAATTGTTACCAGCATTTGATGAACATTATATTTTTTCCATGTTTTAAATAGCTAGGCTGCGTTGAAAAATATTGTGACGGGCCCAGCACAGTCACTTTTATCTTTTTGGTACGCCACAAATTTATTAAAATTTGGGTTGCAAAGCAGTAGGGAAACAATCCCTTTAAATTTCTAAACCGATCGCTGACCATGCGTGCCATTTCATTCTACCGCCCCGGGAGGGCCTTCCCGTCCATTTCGGTTACCGGGGACCGCTGCGAGCTGCTCTGCGAGCACTGTCGCGGAAAGTACCTCAAGGGGATGACGCCGACCGTCAGCCCGGATGAGCTGATCTCCCTGGCTCATCGTATCCATTCGGAGGGCGGAACCGGCCTCCTGCTCAGCGGGGGCTGCGACCGCCGGGGCCGGGTGCCGCTGCTGCCGTTTCTGCAGGCGGTGCGGGAGATCAAGAATCGAACCTCCTTGCTGGTGAACCTGCACCCCGGGATGGTGGACGAGGAGGGGGCGCAGGCCATCGCCGCCTCCGGCGCCGACCGCATATCCTTCGACCTGGTGCTGGACGAGGACGTCCTGCTTGAACGAATGCATCTGGACCGGGGGCCGGAGGACAACCTGGCCTCCTTCCGCCACCTGGTCCGGGCCGCCCCAGGGAGGGTGACCCCGCACGTGCTGCTGGGGGCGGGCAGGGAGGAGAGGGAGCTGGAGGCCGTGCGCGAGGCCTGCGGCGAGAACGTTCCATGCATAATATTGCTGTCACTGCTGGGCGAGAAGGTGCCCGATTGGGAAGGCCGGCTGCTGAGGGCGGTGCAGGAGGGCGTCCGCGGTGACAGGCCGGTGCTCTTGGGCTGCATGCGCCCGCGCGGACGCCCGGAAGTGGAGGTGGCGGCGATCGAGGCAGGGGCGATGGGCATAGCCAATCCATCACCGCAGGCGGTCGAACTGTTCAGGGGGAAGGGATGGACGGTGCAGGAGCGCAGGACCTGCTGCGCCCTTCACCGGTAGATGCCCTGGACATAGCGCTTGTTCGCGTTGTACATGTAGAAGGCCCAGAAGGCGTTCACCACCAGGTACGTGGCCATGATCGGCGGCAGGTAATTCATGAGGACGTTGGACACGTTCTTCGACGCGGAATACTGCAGCTCGACCTCGGTCCCGTCCGCGCTGTAGGCCAGGATGTAGAGGCGGGTGTGCTTGAGGCTGGGGAACTCCGCCACTATGTCAGGGTCCGCCAGGAAGTCCTGGTTGATGCGATAGGCGCCCAGCAGGGCCTTGCCGGAGTCCTTGAACAGGTCGTAGTTCTCCTGCGTGACAATGAAGACCTCGGCCAGGCCATCGGACACGATCCTCATCTCGTTGACCTCGGTCAGCCCCAGTGCGTCGGAGTTGAACAATGTGGCGATGGCCGGCTCGGTCTCCGAGGTGGCCACCAGGGACCCGTCCTCCCCCATGTTCATGTCCTGCATCTGCGGCAGGATGGGGGACCAGAGCACCAGGAGGACCAAAACCGAGACCACGACCCAGATGATGGCGTTGTTGGTTGAGCGCCGGGTGACGATGAACTTGGCGCTGGTGCTGCGCATGAAGCGCAGCTCGAGGATGGTGAAGATGAAGGTCTCCAGCATCACGACCAGCACCATTATCAGGACGAAGTAGATGAAGGAGTTGATGCTCAGGAAGAAGGGCTTCAGGCTCACCCCTCCCCCCGCGTAGACCAGGTAGCCGGCGAAGAACAGGATTATGGCGGCCTGGGCCAGGAACAGGTATCTCTTGGTCCTTTGAATATAGAAGAGGCGGTATCCTCCCTCCAACTTTCCGACGTCATATTTCATGGGGTCCCGCAAATAATTCACTGGCCACCTAATAAAGTTTCCTGATGTCCTCGCCTCATGCTAAACAGGCCCAACGCCTCAGGACCAGGAACAGGGCCGCATACGCGGGCACCTCCATCGCCCCCTCCCCCCTCACCCGGAAGTCCTTGACATGGATGTCCAAAGGGTCCTTCAACAGCACCTTCACCGGGGTGTCCGGGAAGACCTCGGGGACCGCGTCCCGCAGGGGGTCGAAGTCGTCCATACCGTCCCTGGTCATGTTGACCACCTTCAGCCCGGTCTTCCCGTGCAGGGAGCCCGGCAGACGTATCAGCCGCTTCACGTCCCTGGTGACCGGCTCGTCTATCTGCCCGGCCATGCGCTCCTTCAGGGATTGCAGGACCATCTGCATGAACAGCTCCTTGACCCGGTCGGAGGTGAAGTACTCCAGGCTGTCGTCCCGCAGCATGAGCTCCAGGCCGGTGGACTCCCCCCTCCGCCCGTGCAGGGCCCGCCTCATGTCCGCCAGGGTGGCCTCCTTGGCCTTCTGCAGGACGGGATAGCGCTCCCGCAGCCCCTGGTCGCTCATGGCCTCCACGTCCCTGGCCACCTTCTCCAGGACCTGCCGCCCGAAGCGCCTCCAGCCCCCCTGGTCCCTCCCCGGGACGCGGTAGGCCCGCTCCACCTTCACCTTGTCCTTGAAGTCCTTCCTCATGCTGGCGGTGGACGGGAACACGCTCTCCAGGTCCAGGTCGGTGCCGGTGACGAAGTCGATGATCTCCCCCCGCTCATGGGACCCCAGGCGGCGCAGCCTGGGGTCGCTGACATGGATGTGGTACCCCCGCCCCCCGGAGAAGGAGATGCGCACATGGCGCTCGTCGAAGCCGAACTCCCCGAAGATGAAGCGGTCCACCAGGGACACGGCCTCCTTCTTCACCAGGACCAGCATGTCCTCGTAGGAGAGCCCCTCCGCCCCCCGGATATGGTCGGCGTCCAGGTCGAAGATGAGGTCCGCGCCCTTCCAGCCCTTGAGGTCCATGGTCGGCGCGGACGGCCTTTCGTACAGGGCCGAGGAGAAGTAGGCGTGCGAGGGCACGTGGTTCAGCAGGAACCTCCGTAGGTCGTTCTCCTCCAGGAAGCCGGTGTGCCGGCGCACGAAGTCCCGGTCGAAGAACATGAACCCGAACTCCCGCTCCCGCAGGTCGGCCGGGGCCGGCGGCGGGGACCTCCGGTAGTACTCCCGGAAGAGGTTCATGGCGAACTCGACCTCCCTGTTCACGTCCTTCCCAATGCCCTAGGCCGAATAAATAGGTTGTAATCACCCGCTCCATACCAAACTTTATAGCCCAGCCTGAATATTTTCTCCCGATCGGCATGAAGGCGTACATCAGGGTCATATACTCCAGCGACGGCAGCTCTCCCGCACAGGTCGAGGCGGTCCTCGTAGGCAATGGTTTCAGAAAGGTCCCCGGGATCCCCGGGTTCGAGATCGAGGTCCTCAACGAGGCCGAGCTCGCCACCAGGCTGGAGGAACTGCACGTCGCCCTGAAGGGGCTGGAGGTCCGCTACATCCCCACCCTGGGCGCGATGGACGGGCAGGCCGCCGCCGGCTACCGGCAGAGGCTGGTCAAGCTCAGGGACCTGAACATGGACCCCATGGAGCTCAGCGGCCTGCTGGAGAGGGATGCAGGCGAGTTCAAGGCCGCCGCACAGGAGCGCCTGTCGGCCTACCTGGACTCCATAATCGCCGAGAGGCAGGAGGAGGTGGCCGCGGCCGAGGCCAAGCTCATGGCCGAGCGGGCCCGCGAGGGGCTGATGGCCGAGCTCAGGGAGGGCCGCACCTTCCACGAGCTGCTGAAGCAGGTGCCCATGGACGAGGAGGAGCTCTCCCAGAGGCTGCTGGAGCTGGTGGAGAAGGGGGCCATCCGCGCCGAGCAGAAGGGCCGCAGCGTGGTTTACGTGGCGGTCTAGACCCTTCCGAACTCGCGGTACCACTCGACGAAGCGCTTAACGCCCTCGTCGATCCTCACCTTGGGGCGCCATCCCAGCAGCTCCCTCGCCTTGCTGTTGTCGCCCCAGGTGTGGTCCACGTCCCCCGGCTGCGATGGAAGGTATTCCGGCTCCAGGTCCTCGCGCCCCACGGCCTTCAGTATCGAGCTCACCACCTGGTTCACGCTGACCGTCGAGCCGCTGCAGACGTTGAGCGGCTCGCCCCGCGGATCGGGGCAGTCGGCGCAGCGGCGTATGGCGTCCACCACGTCGGTTATGAAGGTGAAGTCCCTGGTCTGCTCCCCATCCCCGAATATCTGCGGCCGTTTCCCGTCCATGGCCCGGTCGGTGAAGATCCGGATGGCCATGTCCGGGCGTTGACGGGGGCCGTACACGGTGAAGTAGCGCAGGGAGACGGACTCCAGCCCGTAGAGCTTGTAGAACAGCGAGCAGTAGAACTCCGCGGCCAGCTTGCTGGCGGCGTACGGGGAGACCGGAACGGTCGGATCGATCTCCCTGGCCGGAAGCCTAACCGCGTTGCCGTAAACGGAGGAGGACGAGGAGCTGATCACCCTTTTCACCCCCTCGTCCCGCGCGGCCAGCAGGACGTTCAGCGTGCCGGTGGTGTTGGCGTGGTGGGACCGCATGGGGTCCTTCACGGAGATGCGCACACCGGCCTGGGCGGCCAGGTGGAAGACCACGTCGGCGTCCTCGAAGCTCTGCCGGAGGGCGTCCAGGTCCAGGATGTCCGTCTCCAGCAGACGGAAGGAGGGGTTCTCCAGATGGCAGCTGAGGAAGCGCATCTTGCCCGAATAGTAATCGTCGAAGTTGTCCACGGCCACCACCTCGTGCCCCTGCTCCAGGAGGAGGTCGGTGAGCGTGCTGCCGATGAATCCCGCTGCCCCAGTTACCACCGCTCTCATGTCAACCGTCGAAGGGAGAGCCTGCGCCGTAATAATGTTTGCGAACGCGCCCTCAGGAACTTCGGCCGCCCCATCCGGGATACGCTTTTATAGAACGGCTAACAAACCTTAAATACGGCCGCCATCATGGAATTTTTTCAGGTGTAACGACAGATGGGTGCTACAATCAGAACTCTGGGCCTGTTCGCCTTCATGTTCGGCCTGTTCATGGCCATCGGATGGCTGGTAGGCTCCCTGTTCATCGGCAACTGGGTGCTGGGCGCGATCATGTTCCTGGTCCTGGCCGGGCTGATCAACCTGATATCGTACTTCTATTCCAGCAAGATCGTGCTGTGGTCCTACCGGGTCCGGCTGGTCAGCGAGGCCGAGGCCCCCCGGCTGTACCGCATCGTCCGCAACATCGCGGCCATGAACGGGATGCCCATGCCCAAGGTGGGGATAATTCCCACCAGCAATCCCAACGCCTTCGCCACCGGACGCAACCCCAAGAACGCGGTGGTGTGCGCCACCGAGGGCATCATGCGCCTGCTGGACGACGAGGAGCTGTCCGGGGTGATGGCCCACGAGATGGCCCACGTGAAGAACCGGGACATACTGGTGATGAGCGTCGCCTCCACCATCGCCGGCGCGATATCCTTCGCCGCCCGCTTCGCCTTCTACGGGGCGCTGTTCAACGGACGGCGGAACGAGGGTGGGATGATCATCGCCCTGGTGGTGGCGATCACCGCTCCCATCGCGGCCATGATCGTGCAGCTGGCCATCTCCCGCAACCGCGAATACAAGGCGGACGCCGAGGGGGCCAAGCTCATCGGCCGACCGCTGTACCTGGCCCGGGCGCTGGAGAAGCTGGAGACCGCCAACAAGCGCGATCCGATACGCTTCGGAAATCCCTCGTCCTCCAACATGTTCATCGTGAACCCCTTCCGCGGCGGAGGGCTGGCCACCATATTCATGACCCACCCCCCGATGAACGAGAGGATCAAGCGGCTGAGGCAGATGGCCAACAAGATGGGCCAGTTTTAAACCACTTACAAAAATCTTATTTTCAATCGCTGCCGTTGAACAGCATCTGGCCGCAGAGGTCCTGGGCCCGGATGAACCGCAGCCCGCGGCCGATGTTGCCGACCTCCTTCAGGGAATGGTGCATGTCCGTGCCTATGGACACCCTGACCCTGCCCTTGAAGGCCCGGTAGAAACGTTCCGAATGCTCGAACAGGTAGCGGCCGTGGCGCATGTAATGCTGGGACGTGGGCACCTCCACGAACGCCCCGAGGTCGTTCAGCCTGTCGGCCAGCCAAGTGGCGTCCCTGTCCGCGTAGATGCGGTCCATGTCCCAATGGCAGAGGCCGAAGGGGACCTGCAGGTTCCTGGAGAGCGAGCGCATCTCGTTGAGCGGTATGCCGCCCTGCAGGGGGTCCTCCACGTATTCGAAGAGCACCAGGTCCAGGGTGTTCAGCAGGTCCCATGGGAGCTCGTAAAGATCGCACCTCTCTGGGTTGGTGTCGATCTCCACCCCGGCCAGCACCTCCATCTTGCCCCGGTATTGGTCGCGCGCCACCCGAATGTCCCGCATGTATCTGTCGAAGTCCATGCGCTTCAGGGGGTTGATTATCTTGCAGGTCTCGAAGTGGTCCGTAATGGCGACATGAGTGAGCCCACCCTCGTACGCCGAACGCACCACCTCCTCCACGGTGAAGTCGCCGTCCGAATACAGGGTATGGGTGTGGAGGTTGATCCGGGGATGGGGCATCAGGCCGTCTATGTCCATCCCGCCGGATATAAAGGCTTGTATGGAAGGGGGAAAAGGTTTGGAGGGAGGGGCACACCCCCTCCCTCAGGGGTTGTGAGATCGCTTCTCATCGTCAGCTCATATGGCTTCCTTCCCCCGCTCGTTCGTGCGCACACGGACCACCTGGTCCACGGTCCACACGAATATCTTGCCGTCTCCGATGTTCCCGGTGAAGGCCGCCTTCTGGATGGCATCGACGGCCAGGTCCGCCTGATGGTCCTCCACCACCGTTTCCAGCTTGATCTTCGGCAGCAGGTCCACATCGTAGACGGCCCCCCTCCATTGCCTGGTGGCGCCCTTCTGGACGCCACGCCCCTGTATCTCGGTGACGTTGAGCCCGATCACCCCGATATCGGAGAGCGCGGACTTCACCTCACCCAGCTTCTCATGGCGGATTATCGCCTGTACCATCTTCATTCCAGCACCTCCTTGCTCATGGTCAGTTCCTTGGTCACCATCTCCGGGTAGGCCGAAACGTTGTGCTCGCTGATATCCAGCCCCTGCATTTCCTCCTCCGGGGTGACCCTGAGGCCCACGGTCCTCTTGAGGCCGTAGAACAGGGCGAAGCCGGTGCCCAGGGCCCATGCAGCGACCGCCGCCGCGCTGATCAGCTGCGCACCCAGGAAACCGGCGTTGCCGTACAGCAGACCGGTGACCAGGGGACCGTCGGTGGCGTACACCCCATAGGTCCCATCGGCGAACAGCCCCAGCGCGACCAGTCCCCAAAGCCCGTTGAACCCGTGCACGCTGATGGCGCCCACCACGTCGTCCACGCCCCTCCTCTCCAGGAACCAGACCCCGTAGCAGACGATGAAGCCGGCTACGACGCCGATCAGCAGGGCAGCCCAGGGCTCCACCCAGGCGCAACCGGCGGTGATGCCCACCAGCCCGCCCAGCATGCCGTTGACGGTCAGGCCGAGATCGGCCGTCCCCGCCCTCCTCCAGGAGATGAGCAGGGCGGTCAGGGCTCCGCCAGCCGCGGCGATCACCGTGGTGACGCATATCTTGGCGATGACCAGCTGGTTCCCGCTGAGGGTGCTCCCGGCGTTGAAGCCGAACCATCCGAACCACAGGATGAAGCCGCCCAGCATGACCATGGTGAGGTTGTGCCCGGGTATGGGCAGCGGCTTCCCGTCCTTGGTGTACTTGCCGATGCGCGGCCCTATGGCCAGGCAGGCCGCGAGCGCGAGGAGGCCGCCCAGTGCGTGTACCACCCCGGAACCGGCGAAGTCCAGGGCGCCGTAACCGCCTCCGAGGTCCACCATGAAGTCGGAGGCCGCAAGCCAGCCGCCTCCCCAGACCCAGTGCGCGTATATGGGATAGATGAACGCGGTGACGACCGCGCTGTAGATCAGGTAGGTCTTGAACTTCGGCCTCTCGGCTATGGCCCCTGAGACTATGGTGACTGCCGTGGCTGCGAAGACCAGCATGAAGAACCAGGACAGCATGGTGCCCACATCGTAGGCGTCGCCGAGCAGCAGGAAGGCGGTGGTGGGATCTCCAACAACGCCGCCGACATCCGTGCCCATGAACAGGGAGTATCCTATGACCAGGAACACCACCGTGCCCATTACGAAGTCCATGAAGTTCTTCATCAGGACGTTCGCCACGTTCTTCACCCTGACCATGCCCGCCTCAACCAGGGCGAACCCGGCCTGCATGAAGAACACCAGGAAGGCGCACACCAGCACCCAGATGTAATCGATCGAGCTCATGACTCCCTCCAGCGTGCCTGGGTTGGACGCGCCGCTGGGGTCGGCGGCCGAGGCCGCCGGCAACAGCATCATGAGAACCAGCGCTAACAGGGCGAAGGCGGCGCGTTTACGCATCGCCACCGCACTCCTGTTTTGATCCGAGGTCGTTCCAGCACATTTTCAGCTTCAACTCTCCATTTTCAACGCGCTCGATCCCGACTGGAAATGGATAGGCTCCAAAGGGCAGGCCCTGGATCGACAGGATGGCCGAGGCCGCCATGCAATCCACGGAGACGAGCGTTTCCGGTCGCGCCTCCGGCGGGATCCAAGGGGGCGCTGCCCAAACGTCGTCCTTATCCGACTCCCAATAGACATTCATCGAGCGCATTGGAAAAAGTGTAGATAATTGTATAATAAATAGTTATTGAAGCAAACAAATGAATAAGCACATTAAAAATACTGTACATTTGTACAATCAGAATCGAACAATTCCCCGGAGGAATAAAAAACCGCCGACAGTGAAAATTGCATAAGAAAGGTAAGAAGTTTTCAAACCCGAAGGTGGCGAGACGTCACTTCACCTGCTCCCACTTCTCCAGCTCCTGCACTTTGGATAGGGTGCCGCCGCGCTTGATCTCCTCCCGGATGCGCTCCTCCCTCTCCCAAACGTCCACGGAACGGTTGGCCAGCTCCACGGCGTGCTCCTGCGGTATGACTATGACACCGTTCTCGTCCCCCACGATCCAGTCCCCGCTGCTCACCATCTGCCCCCCGCAGACGATCTCCATGCCGATGCCCCCGTAGCCCTTGGGCTCCCCGGCGTAGGGGGCCACATGCCGGCTGAAGCACGGGAACCCCAGGTCGATTATCCCGTCTATGTCGCGGGCGGCCCCGTCGATGACCACCCCGGCAACGCCCCTGACCATGGCGCTGTTGGCTGCCAGTTCTCCCCATACGGCGATCTCGCTGCCCCCGGCGTCGATGACTATGACATCGCCCTTCCTGGCGCGGTCGATGGCCTCCACCGGTTTGGCCCAATCGCCCTTGGTGGTCTGGACGGTTAGAGCCCTTCCGACCATCCTCACCCCGTGGCCGTTACGGGGAACGATGCCGTTGTCCATGACCCCGCGCTTGTGCGCGGCGTCCGCGATGTTGCAGGTGGAGACCTTCCTGAAAGCCACGAACAGCTCCTCCTGCCCGTACTTCCTGGACAGGGAGTTCGGAAGCCCTTTCCCGCTGTCCATGGCCTCCTTGACCGCCCTGGCCGCGGAACGCACGTCCGCGGTCTTGATTATTCCCCCGCCGACGATGATGATGGAGGCGCCTCGCTCGATCATCATGGGCGCCGTCTCCGATGTGATCCCGCCGGCCACCGCCAGCGGTATGCCGATGGCCGAGGCCACCTGCGATACGATATCCAGAGGGGAACCCTCCCCCTTCATCTGCTCGTCTATCCCCACGTGCAGGCAGATATAGGAGACCCCCAGCTCCTCCGCCCTCTTGGCCATGGCGACCTTGTCCGGCACGTTGATCATGTCCAGCATGATGGCCGCCCCGTACTTGCGGGCGGCCAGCACGGATTCGGATATCGTTCCCTCGTCCGATAGCCCGAGAACTGTGACGACGTCCGCCCCGGCCTTTGCCGCTATCTCCACCTCGAACGCCCCGACGTCCATGGTCTTCATGTCCGCCACCAACGTCCGGCCCGGGAACTCCCGCTTCAGGGAACGCAGGCATTCCGCCCCCTCGCTCTTGATAAGGGGGGTGCCCGCCTCTATCCAGTCCGCTCCGCCTTCCAGGGATTCGCGGGCTATCTCCAGCGCTCGCTTGAGATGCATGAGGTCCAGGGCCACCTGCAGAACCGGCTTCATGACCCACCTATCTCCGCCAGGATACTAATCTTTTCCTTCAAAAAATAATATATCCACAGATAATCATCATCAAGGCATGGCCGCATCCCCTGGCTCTAAGTCCTGCACCGGCATGGAGTGCATTGACCGCATCGTTGGCGGAGGCTTTCCCTCCG
Source organism: Methanomassiliicoccales archaeon (assembly GCA_040765825.1). GTDB lineage: Archaea > Thermoplasmatota > Thermoplasmata > Methanomassiliicoccales > UBA472 > UBA472. Next base: position 6,457 of record JAXGRO010000008.1, on the reverse strand, counting down.
GGGGGATGATAACCATCTGCGGCCCCTGCGGGGCCGGGAAGACGCTGTTCAGCCTCGAGTACCTCATAAGGGGGGCGATGGCGGGACAGAAGGGGCTGCACATATCCACCGTCCACAGCCCTGAGAAGCTGAGGACCTACCTCCCCAAGCTGGATTATGCGGACGCCAAGCTGTTCGAGAACGGGAAGGTGACGCTGAGGCACATCGACGATATGGGCTCGGGGGAAAGGGATGACGGGAAGATCACCAAGAGCGAGGCATTCGCCATGGTGACCGACATCGAGGAGGCGATCAAGGAGAACAATGCCATACGGATGGTGCTGGACGCCACCAACCCCATACTCATGGAGATGGAGGACTGGGTGGCCAGGTCCTTCATCCTCTCCCTCTCGAAGGTGCTGTACGACACCAAATGCACCGGTCTGCTGGTCGCCGAGGGCGATCGCCTGGACGGTCCGGAGCACACCATGGCCGACGGCATCATCAGCCTAGGGAACTCGGTGCGCCGGGGGGACAACTACCGCGTTCTGGAAGTGATAAAGATGTCCGGGGCGGCGCATTCCCGGGCCAAGTACGTCATGGACATGACCTCGGAGGGTCTTCTCATAACCCCGATGTTGAGGGGGTTCTGATATGGAGGAGGTCGCCCCGCAGGTGCTCAGCAAGCTCAACGAGCTCGGGCCGGCGGTGTCCGTGGACTTCAACATAAGCGTGGAGGCCTACTTTGATACGCTGACGGCACTCATTGACCGCTTCTGCAACAAGAAGAAGCTGGCCTGCATATACATATCCATAACCGTCCCCTCGTCGACCATCATGTCCGCCATGCAGTCCCTGGAGATCGACACGTCTAAATTGCGCTTCGTGGACTGCATTTCATTCGCCACCATGGAATGCGCGGAGACGGATGTGGAGCAGACGGTGTTCGTGGAGAGCCCCACCATGCTGGAGTACATCGTGCTCAAGATGGAGTACCTGTTCCGCAAGGGCAGGGACGAGCAGTTCATGGTGGTGCTCGATTCGATCAATTCGCTGGCGGCGCACAACGAGGTGCGCATGCTGTACGAGTTCATGCAGGTGCTCATGGCCAGCGCCAAGAGCAGGGGCGCCTACCCGGTCATCCTGAGCATGGAGGAGCAGATGAAGCCGGAGGTCCGGGAGATGCTGCAGCTGGTCTGCGATCAGATAGTCACGTTGAAGTGATGCCCGATCGGTTCACTTCATAAAAAGCGATGCATCGTGATGCATCAAATCCCACGCTCCATTTCCTACGATGGTTCATAATATTTGTGATTTCAGGATGGATAATTATATATCCTCGCAAGTATAAACAGAAGGCGGTAGGGGAACCTACCTGGAGACTGAACATATGAAGAAAATGCGGAAAAAGAACAACAAGGCAGTTTCCGGTCATCGCGACGATTCTGATGGGTCGCATCACTGTGGTCCTAGCCGCCGTGTTGTACGTGATGGTCATGGGATTTGGTGGAGGCGGAAGCCCCGAGGCGCCAACCGTGTCCTTGTCCAAGATGACTACCGCAACTGGTGTTGACGTAGTAATAACCATTAACCCATCTACGCCATTATCTGCAATTGTGGTTACTCTTGGGGGCGTTGAAGACGCGGAAGCAGGCACTGACTATACATTAATCCAAGCTGATACAGCCACCATTTCATCCGGAGACTGATTAGGTTTACCACAGACCAGGCAACTGCTGCTGAGAGCGTTCAATTGGTCTGGACCGGTGGCGAATCCATCAGTTCGTTGGAAATGAAGTAACCTTATACTATACAAAAAGAATATAAATCCTGAAAAAAGGATTTATATTCTTTATTTTTTCTAAAAACAATTAATCCACTCTTTCACCACAGTCGTCGTTGCGACAATATCCACCCATCTCTGTCTGGGGTCGCCATTTGCGCTCAACCCCACCAGGACATCCAATGGTAGGAATATGTACCAGAACATCTTGGGGACGTTCCTCACGATCCCTTTCGAAAAGGTCATCGGCCCATCCTTGGATACGACTACCAACCTCATCGCCCTTGCCCACGGTGGCACCAGTCCTCGATTCGGAGATGGTCGCATAGACGAACCAGCAGAAACCGGACAAGACTCCGGTCAGTATCTCCTTTGGCTCCAGAGCTAGTAGGAACACGAATAAGGTGACAGGTATAAAGACGAGAACTGAATCGACCACCGAGGCGGCAAATCTCTTCAACATATGCATCCTAAACTCGTGGTTATGCTCCAGCAGGTCGTATCCAGTCGGCATCCGCATCCCATTTGGAATATGCTGAACAGGATATTTTATTCTTATTATCTGAAAATAAATCCTACCACTCAGCTCGCCCGTCTCTCATCACGCATCAGAGCTGGGTTCTTATCATCATCGTGGCAGGAACGCATCACGGACCTTAAGATAAAGGTATTCGATCCCCGCGTCTCACCGTTCATTGTAAACAATCGGCAACCTCCTTATATCTCAGGAACGCGATACCCCGTCCGTCAGAATAAAGAAAGGTGTCCCGCAGGGTCCGGAGGTCACGGACCATCAACGACACCGATGCCAGGTGTCATATCATGCTGAGATCCAAGGTCGATCCCCGCGCTATCGCCGGAGGGCTGTTGGCAGCGATAGCGCGGTAGGGCTGCTGCTGAACGGTATAAAAGGAGCTATGGCTGTTGCTGCTCGCCATAGGCCTCATCCTGTTCACCCTCAGCCTCACCGACCGCTTCGAGTACGAATGCCAGAAATGCCATAAGCGATACAAGCTAGGGTTCCTTGGCACCATGGTCTCCCGGCACGGGCGGGACGCCAGCGGGAGCTGGGCCATCTCCCGCTGCCCGCATTGCCGGGCCGTCACCAAGGCCAGGAGCTACGATCCAATGAGCCGAGAAGGAGCAGGGACTCAGGTAACAAACGGACCATTCTTTTCGTCTGCATCGGCAACGCCTGCGCTCGCAGATGGCCGAGGGTACGTCAACGCCCGAATGAACGACAGGTACCAGGCCAGCAGCGAGGGCTTAACGCTGAGCGCGTCAGCAGGAAGTCGCCGCGGTGATGAAGGAGATGGGCATCGATATCTCGAGCACTGCCCAAGAGCGTGCAGGAGTTCTATTGGCAAGGAGTTCGGGATTACGTGGTGACGCTATGTGACGAGGCCGAGGATGAGTGCCCCCATTTCCTCCGGGGGAAGGATTACATCCACCGGGGGTTCAAGGACCCCTGCAAGGCCCGCGGTAGCGACGAGGAGCTTCTGACCGTTTACCGGGAGACGCGCGACGACATCATCGATTGGATCGAGAACATATTCGGCTCGGAGACATGAGCAAGATATTCGTCTACGATGAGAGGGACTGCGACCCCAAGAAATGCACCTCGCGCAAGATGGTCAAGTTCCAGGTGGCCAAGGAACTGCCGAACCTGAGGTCCGCTCCCTACGGCCTTCTCGTCCTCGACCCCTTCGCGCCGAAGGCCGTCTCCCGCGAGGATTCGGAGCGCGTCCGAAACCACGGCATACTGGTCATGGACCTATCCTGGGAGAACGTGGAGAGTTTCCCGAAGGTGCGCCGGGACGCCGCGCACCGCGCCCTGCCTTACATGCTGGCCGCGAACCCGGTCAACTGGGGCAAGCCCCTGCGCCTGACAAGCGCGGAGGCGGTGGCCGCCGCCCTTTACATCGTGGGGGAGAAGGAGCAGGCGCGGCAGATACTCTCCAAGTTCAACTGGGGCGAGCAGTTCCTCATACTGAACCGCGAGCTTCTGGACCGCTATTCGGCAGCGGAGACCAGCCAGGAGGTGGTGGCCATACAGTGGGAGTATTGCGAGCGCCCCGAGGACGCCGACCGCGGGTCCGAGGGATAAACCTAATTTGCCTGTAGGGAATACCGATAGCCCCTGCGGGGTCATGCCCGCTCGGCCACTTCAATTCACGGAGAGATGGTTTTGCCCATAGACTACACTGACGAGGACCTCGCCGCGCGATGGGAGGAGTTCCTGGAGGCGGAGGACAACCGCCTGAAGCTGCTGGAGCTCACCGACCGATATCCCGAGCTGAGGAGCCTCACCGTCACCTACTCGGACATCGACCGCTTCGACCCTGACTTCGCCAGCTTCATCCTGAACCACCCGGACCGCGCGCTTCGGAAAGGGGAGGACATCGTCAAGCGCATCATGAACCCCAACCGGGCCAGCCTGGACGTGCATCTGCGCATAAAGGAGCTCCCGAGGGACAGCCGAATAGACATCCGGGACCTGAGGAGCGAGCACCTGGGCATGCTCATCTCCGTGGAGGGGCTGGTGCGCAAGGCCACAGAGGTGCGCCCCCGCCTGGTGCTGGGCGTCTTCAAGTGCATGCGCTGCCCCGCCAGGATCATCGAGCCCCAGGAGGGGCTGTACTTCCGCGAGCCCATGGAATGCTACAAGGAGCAGGAGGGCTGCGGCCGTACATCCGGAAGCACCAAGTTCCAGCTTCTGACCGAGGATTCCCTGTACGTGGACACGCAGAAGGTGGAGATGCAGGAGTCCCCCGAGGGCCTGCGGGGAGGAGCGCAGCCTGAACGGCTCGCTGCCTTCCTGGAGGACGACCTGGCCGGAATAATATCCCCCGGGGACCGGGTGGTGCTGAACGGGGTGCTCCGCAGCCAGCAGAAGGGGGACCGCATAAAGTCCACGCTTTTCGACATCGACCTCTCCGTGGTCTCCATGGAGTTCGAGCAGCACGAGTACGAGGAGGTGGTGATATCCGAGGAGGACGGAGGAGCGCATCAAGAGGGAGGCCAAGGACCCCGAGGTCTTCCGCAAGATCGTCGGTTCGATAGCTCCGGCCATCCACGGGTATGACGAGGTCAAGGAGAGCATCGCCCTGCAGCTGTTCGGCGGCACGGCCAAGCAGCTGGAGGACGGAACCAAGATCAGGGGAGACATCCACATCCTGCTGGTAGGGGATCCAGGGGTCGCCAAGTGCGTCACCGGCGACTGCACCGTGCTCATGGCCGACTGCAGCGAGCGCAACATAAAGGAGATCGTTGAGCACTGGTTATCGGTCAACGAGGTCAAGGAGGTGGATGATGGGGAGTACGCCGAGGCGGACTTCGAGGTCATGACCTTCAGCAAGATGGGCCGGCTGGAGAAGGGGAAGGCCGTGCGGGTCTGGAAGCGGGACTCGCCCCGCCGCCTGGTGCGCTTCACCACTGAAGGCGGCCGAACCATCACCGTCACCCCAACCCACCCGCTATTCGTGCAGAACGCCTACTTCCTGGCCCAGAGGGCGGCCAGCATGATCACGGAAGGGAATTACCTTGCCGTGACCTCCGATAAGGGACCGGACGGCAACTTCTGCGGCTACGACCGGGGCTTCACATGGGACCAGGTGGTGAAGAGGGAGGAGGTCCGCGCCGAGGAGCGCTTCGTGTACGACATCGAGGTCGAGGACACGCACATCTTCGTGGCAAACGGCTTCATCTCTCACAACAGCCAGATATTGCGCTACATGTCGGAGATGGCCCCCCGCGGGATATACGCCTCCGGCAAGTCGTCCAGCGCGGCCGGTCTCTGCGTGGCCCCGGATACGCTCATCGAGGTGGACGGGAGGGGGCAGCCCATAGGCGAGTTCGTCGAATCGCGAATGCGCTGCCCCAAGGAGATCGAGCCGGGCGTGTGGCGGCAGGAGGCCCGGGTGAACGGGGTGGCCACCGCGTCGGGCGATCGTCATATGGATGTCCGACCGGTCATCTCGATGTTTCGTCTGCAGACCCCTTCATTTCTTGTGGAACTCGAAACAGCTGCTGGTAACAGCATCCGCGTGACCCCCGAGACCATGCTCAGGGGCCGTAAGGAGGGGCACTTCCGGTGGATCAAGGCGTCCGACATATCAGCTGACGATGAACTGCTCAACATATCATCTGGCTCCTCGGAGGACGCATTCGTGGCGAGCCCGGTGGTGCGGGTCGCCGAGGTGCGGGACGGCCTTCCCGCGAACGTTTACGACCTCACGGTGGAGGGCGCGCACAGCTTCATCGGCAACGGGTTTCTGGTGCACAACACCGCAGCGGCGGTGAAGGACGAGTTCGGAGATGGGCGATGGACCCTGGAGGCCGGAGCCCTGGTGCTGGCGGACAAGGGCCTGGCGGCCATAGACGAGCTGGACAAGATGACCGAGCAGGACCGCTCCTCCATGCATGAAGCGATGGAGTCCCAGCGGGTGAGCGTGGCCAAGGCCGGCATCACGGCCTCGCTGCAGTGCCGCTGTTCCATGCTGGGGGCGGCCAACCCCAAATTCGGGCGGTTCGACGACACGGAGGCGCTGGCGTCCCAGATCAACATGCCCCCCGCGCTGCTCTCCCGTTTCGATCTGATATTCGCCCTCACGGACAAGCCCAACGCCGTCAAGGACCAGCGCATCGCGGAGCACATCCTGAAGGGCCACGTGCGCGGGGAGCTGCGCAACGTGC
>JAXGRO010000007.1:0-60990 GCA_040765825.1 Methanomassiliicoccales archaeon | reverse complement strand
TATGACGGCGATTCATCCGCCCTGGTGCCCATCACCCAACAGACAGTGGGGTCCTCCCCTGTGTCTTTACTCGCCTGCGACATGGACGGTGATGGCAAGCATGACCTGGTGGCCTATTCCCATTCCTCTCGGACCACCTCCTTCTTCTACCAGAACAACTTCCCGCCGATGGCCCAGGGCCAGGCGGAGGGCTCGGGCTTCCTGGAGGGCGTACCGGTCTGGTTCAACGCCAACGGGAGCACTGATTCTGTCTCCGACGCCGAACGGCTGAACTACACCTGGGACTTCGATGACGGCAACATCGATTATGGCAAACGGATAAGCCATATTTACGCCGGGAACGGCCATTACAATGTTACCTTGAGGGTGAGCGACCCGTGGGCGGCGTCGAATGAGACGGTCATCCACGTGGTCATAGGGGACCGCTCCCCCACCGCGGACTTCAGCTTCCAGGACGTTCCGACACCCCGGGAGGGCGAGCCGGTGAGGTTCTACGACCTGAGCGCCAGCCCGGTGGACGCCATCGTGCGATGGGAATGGAGCTTCGGCGACGGCCATTGGCTCAACCATACCTCCGCCCAGCCGGTTTACCATAATTACGACCGGAACGGAACGTTCACCGTGACCCTGACCGTCCATGATTCCGACGGCAGTTCCAGTTCGGCCTCCCATGACATCGCGGTGGGCGATTCCTCGCCCAACGCAGACTTCCGGGTCTCCATCGCCTCCCCGCTGGAGGGACAGCAGATGACCTTCACCGACACCAGCAGCTTCACCGCCGACATGCTGGTTCGCTGGAGCTGGGACCTTGGGGACGGCAACTGGAGGAACGCCACCGACAACGCCTCGTTCTTCCACACCTACGCCTACAGCGGCAACTACACGGTCACCCTGACCGTTACCGACCTGGACGGCAGCGAGGATTCCATATCCGTGCTGATCACGGTCAGGAACTCCCCGCCCGCGGCCTCCTTCAGCCCCTCCATCCAGACCCCGGTGGAGGGGCAGCTCATCACCTTCACCGACTCCAGCTCGTTCGAGATCAACCCGATCGTGCACTGGTCCTGGGACCTGGGCGACGGGAACTGGGTGAACAGGACCGACGGCGGAACGGTGGAGCACCGCTACCTGGACAACGGCACCTTCGTGGTAAGGCTGACCGTCACCGACGCGGACGGGGACGTCCATTCCTTCTCGCGCACCGTTGCGGTGGGGGACACCGGCCCCAGCATCGTGACCTTCCGCACCTCCGACGGCGGGACGACCTACGAGGAGTGGGACGAGGTCCACTTCGTGGTGTTCGCCGATCCAGCCTACGAGGTCATCGCCAAATACCAGTGGGACTTCCAGACCACGGCGTTCCAGGCGGATGAGGAAACGGGGCTTAACTCCACCTACCACCGCTTCACCTCCGCCGGGACCTACAAGGTCACCGTACGGGTGTGGGACTCGGACAGCTACGCCGAGGCGTCCATGATCATTACCATCACCGATCCTGCGCCAGCGCCGGATTTCACCTTCGCTACGACCGGCGAGCCCCGGGAGGTGAGCTTCTCCGCGGCCCTGACCACGGACACCGAGAACGATGTGCCCCTGCTGCAGTACCGCTGGTTCTTCGGGGACGGGCAGAGGACGGAATGGAACCTCTCGCAGGAGGTCACCTACACCTATCAGCAGGACGGGGTGTACTCCGTCCGCCTGGAGGTCAGGGACGACCGCAATCCGGCGGTGCTCAGGACCAAGAACGTCACCATCGACCTGCTCCCCCCGGTCATCTCCATAAGCGAACCGGTGCTCAAGGCCGAGGTGGGGAAGCAGATACTGATCAGGGTGGACGTCACCGACCTGGTGGGGGTGGGCTCGGTGGTCCTGGAGTACACCTTCGAGAACGTGACCAGGAGCGTGGCCATGACCTCGGAGGGCGGTACCACGTATTTCGCGCAGATACCGGCCATCAACCGTTCCGGGGAGGTCTCCTACCGCATAATCGCCCTGGACCGCTCGGGACATGAGGCGGATACGGACGTGTTCACCATAAGCGTGGAGTACGAGGACCCCGCCCTGTTCATGCTCAGCTCCGCGGCGCTGCTGGTCCTCCTCGTCGTGCTGCTCCTCTACCTGTTCCTGTCCCGGCCCATTGTGGACGAGGTCTTCATCATGTACCATGACGGGACCCTGCTGGCCCACCAGACCCGCCGCCTGAAGCCGGGCATGGACGACGACATACTGGGCGGAATGCTCATCGCCCTGCAGAACTTCGTGCGCGACTCCTTCAAGGACGAGAACTCCACGGTGCTGAGGCGCATGGACTTCGGGGAACGGAAGATACTGGTGGAGAGGAAGGACGACTTCTTCATGGCCGTGGTCCTCAGCGGCAAGAGGGCCGGGGCCGCGCCGCAGCGCATGCAGAAGGTCCTGGACCGCATCGATGAGAGCTACGCACCGGTGCTCCAGGAATGGGACGGGGACCTGGAGAAGGTGCGCGGGATACGCGACGAGACCAAGGCCCTGTTCCAGAGGACCAACCCCCTGGAGAGGATTAAGCGCAGGGACGGCGGGCAGGAGGGAGATTCCCTTTAATATGAGATCATGGTAGGGTGGGCGGAATGATAACGATTGAACAGACCGTGGTCGTGCTGCTACTTTGCGCGGCCCTCTCCGTGCTCTCCTGGAAGCTCGGCCTGCTCACCATCGACGGCAGCCTGGCCTCCTTCGCCGTGGGCATGGTCCTGGGATTGTTCGGGGGGATCGGCTGGCTGCTGCTGCTGGTCCTCTTCGCCTTCATCGGCTTCGCGGTGACCAGGTACAAGATGGAGCTGAAGGTCCGCAAGGGGGTGCAGGAAGGCCGCCAGGGCGAACGGAGCTACAAGAACGTCCTGGCCAACGGCCTGGTCCCCATGTCCATCGCCGCGTTCACCTTCCTGGCCGGATGGGAGGGGGAGGTCCCGGCCATCATCTACATGAGCGCGGTCTGCGTGGCCGCGGCGGACACCACCGCCAGCGAGCTTGGGGTGCTCTCCGACCGCACCTACATGATCACCACCTTCAAGCGCGTGCCTCCGGGAGTGGACGGCGGCGTGTCCATATACGGGACCGCCTGGGCCTTGGCGGCCTCCATCTTCGCCGCCCTGGTGGGCTGGGTGGTCATAGTTGGGACCTTTCCCAGCGCGCTGGTGCTCATCCCGGCGGCCATGGGCATCCTGGGATGCTTCATCGACAGCGTCATCGGGGCCACCCTGGAGACGCAGGGGCTGATAAGCAAGCTCTGGAACAACATAACCTCCATGGCCTTCGGGGCGTTGGTGGCCCTGCTGCTGCTCTTCTGAAAAACAGTTAATACTGCCCCCGTCAGTATTTCACTGGGGGCACCTTGGGGAGAGAGGAGGACTTCGGTGCATACCTCGTCTGGCATGACGATGTGCAGGTGGCCGCGGACTTCATGAAGCGCTTGGTCAGCGCAGGCTTCGAGACCATATTGGTCTCCCCCTCGGACGTGGACATCCCTACCGGCGACAATGTGGAGGTCGGTGAACCTGGCAGGGAGGAGAGGGACCTGGAGGACATGATCCCCCTGCAGCGCCGACTGGTGAACCATCTGCGCGAGGGTGAGCGGAGGGCGGTGCTCATCTTCGATCTGCATGCCCTGAAGGCTGACGGCGGCTTCCACGATCTCACTGGCCTCATCGGCCGCCTCTATGAGGAGGCCTGCGTCAATCGTGGGCTGGTGCTCCTGTTCGCCGGCCGCCATGGCTTCACCTCGCAGGAGCTGGCCTTCCTGGAGAGGGAGACCGGGGTGATCGAGGGCCCGGACGACCTTTTTCCCCCGGCCTCAGAAACGGTTAAATAGGTTCATCTTTTTCCCTGGTCTCAAGGATGGTTTGACGGCCATCGCGGCGGGGATACGCCTGGTCTCGTCCGATCCCAGAAGCTAAGCCCGCCCGCGTTCCCTGTTGTACTGTGGTGCGCGAGCCCACGGGAAGCCCCGAACGCTGTCAGCCTCCTTACTTTTTATAATTTTTCAAAAAAAGAGAACGGTGCGGGGGTTGCCCCCCGTTAAGCGGTTTAGTTCTCGCATTGCTGGGGTATGGTCACCTCGGTGCTGGCAGAGTCCTTGTCGCAGACCTTCCAGGACAGGTAGAACCCGGTCGCAACGGCCTTGTTGGTCAGGGTCCAGCTGTCATCTGGCTCAGGCTCCCAGCACCGGTCGCCGCAGGGATCCTGGTAGGGAACCTCGTAGCAGGCGGTGTAGGTCCTGGTCTCCCCGACGCAGAGGTCACCGACGTATATGCTCAGTCCCAGCATCTCGTCCTCGATCACCACGCCGGTCAGCGGGACATCCCCGCAGTTGGTCACGGTGAACGTGTACGTTATGCAGGAACCGGCCTCAGCGGTCTCCGGGGCGCTCTTCTCCAGGTCGATGCAGGGGTGGATTATGTCCACGCACCACTCGCCGCTGTTCCGCACCTCGCGCCACTCGTCGCACGGGCAGTCGTAGTACCAGCCGCCGGCACAGGCGACGTTGCAGAACGGATCGGGCGTGCAATCACTGATGCAGAAGGCTGCGATCCTGTTCTTCTCCTTGCCTATGTCCAGGAAGCCGATGTACCACACGTAGCCATCGTCGACCAGCCATACGTCGTAAAGCGGAACGTCACCGGTGTTCTGCACCCATATGCTGAACAGCACGATGTCGCCCACCGCCGCCTGGTCCGGACCGAACTTCAGCACGGTGAGCCTTGGGTGGATTATGTCCAGCCTGGCGCAGTCGCTGTCGCTGACCATCACCTCATGGCAGTTCCATTCGGTTATGACGTACCCCTTGACCACCGCAAGGTTGCAGAACGGGTCGTCCATCAGGTCGCATGGCACCTGCCATTCGGTGCTGAGGCAGACGGTCTGACCGGGCTCCAGGTGTCCGATGACGCCCAGGTACCCGATGCGCTCGTCCTCGACGGTCACGTTGTCCAGGGCCACATCTCCGGTGTTGGTCACACTGAAGGTGTAGACCACGGTGTCGCCTGCCTCCGCGGAGCAGCAGTTCACGTCCTTCTCGATGTCGATGGAGGGATGCACCACTTTGATGCACCAGGAGCTCTCATCGCAAAGGGTGGCGTGACAGAAGTCCCCGTAGACAGTGGCGGTGTTGCATATCTCCCAGATCTCCGGGCAGGGATCCTTGTCCGGGACGCAGTAGCTGATGGAGAACTGCCAGACCTCGCCGGGGTTCAGGGTGCCGTCGACCTGATAGGCGTCAAGGTGGAACCAGCCGAACATGCAGTCGTAGACCCGCACGTTGTGCAGCATGGAGTCGCCGCAGTTGGTCACCGTGATCGTGTAGGTCACGGGGTGGCCCTCGACGGTCATGCCGGTGTCAGCGGTCTTCTCGATGTCGATGCAGGGGTGGTAAACCTCTATGCACCAGCAGTCGAAGTCCGTGTAGGTGGCATGGCACAGGTCGCCGTAGACGGTGGCCATGTTGCATATCGAGTATACATCAACAGCCTCGGTCGGTTCAACGTAGTACCACAGGGTTATGTTCCACCACTCACCGGGCATCAGCACGCCATCCGGATCATCGATCATGTCGTAGAGGTACAGCCATCCGAACATGGTGTCGTAGACCCTCACGTTGTACAGCTCCACGTCACCGCAGTTGGTCACGTTGAGGTAGTACGGGATCCAGTGATCCTCCACGATCATGGTGTACGGAGACCACTTCTCGATGTCGATGCAGGGGTGCACCACGCGCACGCAGCAGCAGTCAGAGGCCTCGTACCAGGCATGGCATACACGCCCGTAGGCGGTGGCCACGTTGCGTATGCAGTACTGGTAGTCAACATCGTCCTCCGGTACGACCCAGTTCAGCACCAGGGTCCAGCACTCGCCGGGGGCCAGGGAGCCGTCCGCTTCGTAGTCGGCCTTGTAGAAGCTCTGGTCCAGCAGCTCGTCGTAGAAGTACACGTCCTGAAGCTCCACGTCACCGCAGTTGGTCACGGTCACGGTGAAGTTTATGGGGTGTCCTTCCACGGCCACGCAGGGCTCGCAGCTCTTCTCCACGCAGATGTCCGGGTGCACTATCATTATGCACGAGCTTGCATCGTCCCATACTGCTCCATGGCATAGCCATCCGTACGCCCAGACCTCGTTGCACAGGTACCACGGGACCTCGATGCAGGTCTCAGGCACGGTGTAGTTCAGCTGGAACGTCCAGGTCTCGCCGGGCTGCAGTACTCCGTCCTCGCCGGGCTGCCCCGACAGGAATATCCAGCACCATTCTATCCATTCATCGCCGGCGTACATGTAGTCATCCAGCATGACGTCGTACAGGGCCACGTCGCCGCAGTTGGTCACGTTGATCAGCCAGTAGACCTCGTGGCCTTCAACGGCCATGTCGAACGGGGTCCACTTGGTGACCGATATGCACGGGTGCACCACGGTGGTGCAGGCGGTGGCGTTGTCCTCAAGGGTCACGTGGCAGATGTCAGCGTAGACCGTGGCGGTGTTGCATATGCGGTACTGCTCGTTCAGCTCGGTGCAGGGTATCTGATAGCAGAACGAGAACTGCCAGACCTCGCCAGGCTCCAGTATGTCATCGCATTCGACGCACCGGGGCTCGTCATCCTCGCACGGGTAGAACCAGGTGTCGATGAGATCGTCGTAGACCCGCACGTTCTCCAGGGCGACATCGCCACAGTTGGTGACGGTTATCGTCCAGGTCACGTAGTGGCCTTCGATGATCATCTCGTAGTCCACGGTCTTCTGGATGTCTATGCACGGGTGCACGATCTCGATGCACCAGCAGTCGTTGCAGGTGATCCACTCATGGCACAGGAACCCGTATGCGGTGACCCAGTTCTCCAGGCACCAGGGCTCATCGAGCTCGGTGCAAGGCACCGTGTCTGATATGGTGAAGCTCCAGATCTCGCCGGGAAGCAGGGTTCCGTTGATGTTCGCGTCATAGAGGTACCACTGCTCGGTCCAGCTGTCCCAAACCGACACCTGGTCGAGCGCCACGTCGCCGCAGTTGGTGACGTTCACGACCCACCACACCTCATGACCTTCGATGGCCATGGTGAACGGGGACCACTTGGTCACGCAGATGCACGGGTGGACGACCTCGATGCACACGCTGTCGGTGTCGGTCACGTATTCGTGGCACAGGAAGCCGTATGCGGTTACATTGTTGCACAGCAGCCAGGGCTCTTCCAGGCAGGTTTCTGGGACCGTGTACTCGTAGCTGAAGGTCCAGCACTCGCCTGGATACAGGGTGTCACCTACCTCCTGGAGGGGCGGCGGGCACAGAGCAACGCCATCAACGGCCTCCGCATCGTAGTAGAACCACGTGTCCAGCAGATCATCGTAGACCTTCACGTCTTCCAGCGGGACATCCCCGCAGTTGCAGACGGTGACCGTGAATATGACGGTGTGCCCTTCGATTATCATTCCGTTGATGGGCCCGTCGACGGTCTTCTGCACGCATATGCACGGGTGCACTATCACGAAGCTGCAGCAGTCGGTGTCATTGACGCTCGCATGGCACAGGTCACCGAATGCGGTGGCGGTGTTGACTATGGTGTACTGCTCGCGTATCTCGGTCGCGGGAACCTCCCAGCAGAAGGAGAAGCACCAGCTCTCGCCGGGCTCGAGCACACCATCCTCATCCACCTCATCTGACAGGTAGAACCAGGTGTCCAGCAGCTCGTCGTACACGCGTACGTTCTCAAGGTTCACATCACCGGTGTTGGTGACGCAGATCTTGAACTCCTGGACATGGCCTTCCAGCAGCATGTCGTAGGCGCAGCACTTCTCGATGTCGATCATCGGGTGCACGATGGTGATGCACCACTCGGCCTCATCGCAGACCGTGGCGTGACAGATGTCACCGTATGCGGTCACCAGGTTGCACAGCTGGTACGGCTCCATGATGTCCGTCAGCGGTATGGTGTAGTCGACCTCCAGGTACCAGGTCTCTCCCGGCGCCAGGGTGCCGTCGGCCTGATAGTCGGCCAGGTAGAACCACATATCCATCATGTCATCGTAGACCCGGACGTTATCCAGGTCCACATCGCCGCAGTTGGTCACGTTGATGAAGTATGTCACCTCATGACCTTCCACCAGCATCTCGTGCTCAGCCCACTTCGTGACGTCGATGCATGGATGGACGACGTCAACGCACCATTCGGCGGAGGCCTCCAGCCATGCATGGCATACTAATCCGTATGCCCACACCTCATTGCAGACATCCTCCAGCTCATCGCCGGGGTCCACGTAGTACTCCAGCTCGATGGTCCAGGTCTCGCCCGGGTCCAGTATGCTGTCGGCCTGATAATCGATCAGGTAGTAGTTGCCCATCAAGCTGTCGGTTATGTACACATCGCTCAGCGGGTAGTTACCGGTGTTCGTTACGTTGATGATGTACGGTATGGTATGCCCGTCCACGATCATGTCGTACGGGGACCACTTGGTGACCTCGATCCTGGGGTCTATGACCTCAATGCACCATTCCGTCTGAACGGACCAGGTGCCTCCACAGATCTCACCGTATGCCGTGGCCACATTGCAGAGGGTCCAGGGCCTGATGTCCTCGGTCACCGGGATGGTGGTGGTGGTGCTGAACGACCATACGTCCCCGGACAGGAGCGTGCCGTTGCCCTCCTCCATGTCGGCCTTGAGGAACCATCCGAGCTTGTCATCGTACACCTTCACGTTGAAGAGCGGGCTGTCCCCGGTGTTCTCCACTGTGTAGTAGTAGGTGACAGCATGGCCCTCGGGCAGAAGGGTGCAATCGGTCCATTTGCCTATCTCCATGCCGGGATGCCAGATCCTTAGGCACCATTCATCCTCGTCATAGACGAACTGGAACGGCTCACCGTTGACGAATAACCAACCGCTTGCGGTGGCTATGTTGCAGTAGTTGATCACGCACCCAGGCAGATCAGGTATGACGTACTCGATATCCCAGGCCAGCACCGCCCCGACGGGCAGCACCGGAACCTCCTGGAGGAACCCGATCATCTGGTCGATCACGACCACGCCCTGCAGGTCCACATCCCCGCAGTTCTCCACCGTGATGGTGTACACGACGGTCTTGCCCTCCCAGGCACATTTAGGACCGGTCTTGGTGACATTGATGCAGGCACCCCCTATCGAGGATAGGTCAACGGTCACGGTGCTGGTGCGCTGGGTCTCGGTGTCCATTTCGATCAGCGACGCGGTATTCACGAGCTCGCTGGTCGATCCTATCGCCGCCTCATCGTTGGTCACGGTGACCTCGATGCTGATGCTCTGACCCTCTTCCAACGCCCATGGGCCTTCATCATCGACCTCGATGCTCCAGCCGTCCGGAACGTTGAACAGATCGCTAAGCTCAGCCTGGGAATCCGACTCGCTTATGATTGTAGGAGTGACAGGTAGTTCGAAGGAATCGGTCGTAATGATCGGTTCCTGTTCGGTATTGGTTATGGAGATGCTGGCCTCGTTCAGGTACAAGGCTCCCTCCACAGGTTCGAATGGTATCTGATAAGCGTAGGTGAAGGATTCACCGGATTGCAGCACAGGTTTTGCGCTCGTGTCCACCATGGCGTTCGTCAGCTCAATGTAGCTCTCCCCTCCGTTCAGGGAGTAGTACACCGTGTCCAGGATCGTCAGGTTCTCTGTCGGTTCCAGTCCATTGTTTATGACATAGACCCCTCCGAAAACACCGAAGATGTCAGAGGACTCCTCGATGGAACGATCGACCTCGATCGTGTATTCCAGAACGGCGCTCTCTCCGATCTTGAGAGCCACAGCCTCTTCAGAACAGGTCTTTAAAACACTCCAATCGTAATCCAACCTCTGCTCCCAAAAGCCGTTGGCGGCTTTATAACCGTTAATGGTTGTTTGCGATTGAAGGACCTGCTCGTTGTTCTGATTCAAACTTGGTGCCACTATCGACACCAACATGCTCATAACAACAATCAATACTAGTCCATAGAGCATCACAGCTCCGCGTTTGTTCATTTATTCCCCCCATCGGACAGACATCAGTCAGTCCTTGTTATGATAATTTGGAGGTGGACTATATATAATGTGGGTATCGAGTTTTTTAATTAATATTATTATTGTTAGTATCATAATTATTACTGGCTACATAATTTAATTATGTATTTATTATTGTTATATTAATATTTTTATACTATCTGGACGTTATCAGAATTGATATTATTATTTTAATCATGTTAATTCTATATGCACATTATAATATCATATTTTGATTAATTATACGGCCGTGCGATCAGCGGACCCCGGGCCATCAGGATCATGATTCTTCCCGATGCCCTAGACAGCGGAGGTAGAGGATTTGTCGCCGCAAGCCACCAACAAGGGTTAAATATGAATTCATTGTTCGGAGGTTCAGAATGGTTTGACGGCCATCGCGGCGGGGATACGCCTGGTCTCGTCCGATCCCAGAAGCTAAGCCCGCCCGCGTTCCCTGTTGTACTGTGGTGCGCGAGCCCACGGGAAGCCCCGAACGCTGTCAGCCTTTCTAACTTTTCATTTTTTATCGGTCGACCTTCTTCGACCTTAGCTTTCCATCCATGCAATAGAATTAATACCCTTCAGAAACCTAGTGCTCCCTGGGAGTTGAGGGTGGTACATCTGGACGCGGACCAGGTATTTCTGATAGTCCTTCTCGTGGTTCTCGCTGTCGTGGTCTACCTGGAACTGCGCTTCATGCGTTCCCGCAACAGAGAGCACATTCAGCTATTGGCGGAGAAGGATGAGGCGTACAATGCCATCGCCACCACCAAGGCCATAGCATCCACCCTGAAGCAGAAGGGCAGGGACATCAAGGAGGCCGAGCCGTTCATCACCGAGGCCGAGAACGCCTACCATCGAAACAAGTTCGTGATCGTCATAGAGCGCTCGAAGCGTGCCCGTGAGATCATGATGAGCGCCCCTGTGGTGGAGGTTGGCCCCCTTGAGGACGCGGCCGAGCCGCAGACCGAAACCCAAGAGGAGGAGTGGAAGACCGTTCATGAGGTGAAGAAGCTGGAACCCCATTTCATCGAATCCCGCTTCATCATCAATTCCTGCAGGGACCGCCTGGAGGTGGAGGAAGGCTCTGGCAAGGACCTCTCCGAGGCCAAGAAAATATTGGCCAGGGCGGAGAGCTCGTTCGAGCAGAAGAGGTATGATGAGGCCCTGAGGGAGGGGCTGCGCGTGCGCCGATTGCTGGAGGAGGCCCCCCAGACCCAGAAGCCGCCCAAGGAGGCCGTGCTGGTCAAGGTGCCCAAACCGGAGACCAGATGCCAGAAGTGCTCGGCTGCGGTGACTGCGGACGACGTCTTCTGCAGAAAATGCGGCTCTCCGATCGTTTCTGTGAGGACCTGCACCTACTGCCGGGCGGAGCTGGCGGACGATGACGTGTTCTGCCCCAAGTGCGGCCGTCGGGCCTGATGATGAAATATTATAACATTAATACCCCGAGACCGATTATCCCGAGGAAGCGAATGATACTGGTCAAGTTGGGCGGAAGCGTGATCACCGACAAGGGGCGTTATCGCACCTTCGACCGGGAGGTGACCGCGCGCCTCGCCGAGGAGATCGCCAAGGCGGGGCGGGACGTGGTCCTGGTGCATGGAGCGGGTTCCTTCGGCCACATGCTGGCCAAGGAGCATCGCCTGCACCTGGGAGTGACCGATGGCTCCCAGCTGCTCGGAGCATCCAGGGTAATGAACGACGTGCGAGAGCTGGACCTGGAGGTTTGCCGCTGCCTTTCCGATAATGGACTGGCGGTCGTGCCCATCCCGCCAGCCTCCTGCGCCACATTGCGGGACGGGCAGCTGGAGCATGTGGACCTATCCATATTCCATCGCTATATGGATAGGGGGATGGTCCCGGTGACCTATGGCGACGTGGCCTGGGATGGGTCCAAGGGGCTCAGCATCTGCTCCGGGGACCAGATGATGATGGCCCTGGCCAGGGAGTTCCGCCCGGAGAAGGTGATTTTCGTGACCGACGTGGACGGGGTGTTCACCGCCGATCCCACGCAAGATCCCCTGGCCAGGCTGATACCGCAGGTGGACGCGGCAACGCTGGATGCACTTCCCCGTACCGAGAGGAACGTGGACGTCACCGGAAGCATATTCGCCAAGATACGCTACATGATAGACATGGCCGGGACCGCCGGCGAGTGCCTGGTCCTGAACGGCCGGGAACCCGGAAGGCTGCTCTCGGCCCTGCGGGGAGAGGAGGTCGTGGCCTCCAGGGTGGTGGGTTAGATATGAAGAGGATAGAGCGACGCAAATCGGACCACATCGAGGTCACGCTGAAGGAGAAGGTCGTCCCGGACTACGATTACTGGGCGGACGTGCGCCTGGTGCATCAGGCCCTCCCGGAGGTGGACATGCAGGAGATCGACACCTCGGTCACCCTCTTCGGGAAGAGGCTGGAGTTCCCGTTGGTGGTCACAGCCATTACTGGCGGCTTCCCGCTGGCCGAGAAGGTCAACCGCAACCTGGCCGAGGCCTGCGCCCGGGCCGGCGTGGGCCTGGGGGTGGGAAGCCAGAGGCCCTCCATAGAGAACGGGGACGACGGCACCTATTCCGTGGTCAAGGAGTATGACGTTCCGTTGGTCATCGGCAACGTGGGGGCCCCGCAGCTGGTCGCGCAGAAGCGCAAGAGGGCGTTCACGGTGGACGATGTGGCCAGGGCCCAGGAGGTCCTGGGCGCGGACATCATGGCCATCCACCTCAACTTCCTGCAGGAGGTGGTGCAGCCGGAGGGCGATTTGAACGCCAAGGGATGCCTTGAGGGCATCAGGGAGGTGGCCAGGCACGGCCCGTGCATGGTCAAGGAGACCGGGGCTGGTATCTCCCGGGAGATGGCCATGATGCTGAAGGGCACCGGGATCCGGGGAATGGACGTCTCAGGGGTCGGGGGCACCAGCTTCGCGGCGGTGGAGATGTACCGGGCGAGGCAGCAGGAGGACTGGGTGGCCGCGGCATTGGGGGCCACCTTCTTCGACTGGGGCATTCCCGCGCCCGCTGCGGTCGTCGAGGCCGACGTGGGTCTCGAGCTCATAGCCAGCGGCGGAGTGGACGACGGGCTGCGCATGGCCAAGGGCATCTCCCTGGGGGCCAGCGCCGCAGGGTGCGCCCGGGCGGTCCTGGCGGAGGCCCTGGATTCCAGCGAGGCCGTCCTCAATAAACTGAACACGATGAAGGCCGAGTTCAGGGCGGCCATGTTCCTGACCGGCTGCGAGAGCGTGGCCCAGCTGCGCCAGCGCCGGGTGATAGTTAGCGGGCGGACCGCCGATTGGCTGTCCGCCTCGGAGGATTGATGATCATGGACCACAGCGTGAGGACCAAGGAGATGGTGAAGGAGGTTGACCGCGCCCTGCTCGGGTATCTGCAGCACGGCAAGCATCAGAAGCTGATCAGGGCCATGCTGCACTATCCGGAGGCCGGGGGCAAGCGCATGCGCCCCCTGATGGCCATCCTAGTCGCGGAGGCGGTGGGGAACCGGGGGGATCAGGCCCTGCCCTTCGGCTGCGCCCTGGAGATAATCCACAATTTCACCCTGGTGCACGACGACGTCATAGACCAGGACCCGGTCCGGAGGGGGAAGCCGGCGGTGCACATAGCCTACGACATGCCCACGGCCATAATCGCCGGGGACGCCCTGTTCGCTCGGGCCTACGAGATACTGGCCGACACGGAGGTGGACGGGGAGCGGCTGCGCCGGCTGCTGCGCAGGGTCTCCGACACCGTGTTCCTGGTGGCGGAGGGGCAGCAGATGGACGTGGACAACGAGGGGCGCTCCGAGGTCTCCCGCGAGGAGTACCTGGACATGGTGGAGAAGAAGACCGCCGTGCTGTTCGCCTGCGCCGCCGAGGGCGGGGCCGTGATCGGCGGCGGCTCCGAGGAGCAGATCTCGGCGATGAAGGAGTACGCCCGCCTGTTGGGCATCGGGTTCCAGATATGGGACGATGTGCTGGGGATCAAGGGCGATGCCAAGAAGACCGGCAAGCCGGTGGGCAGCGACATCCGCAACGGCAAGCGCACCCTGATCGTGGTGGACGCCCTGGAGCGGCTGGAGGGGGATGCCAGGCGGGATGCGTTCCTGGAGACCCTGGGCAACGAGAAGGCCACTGATAAGGAGGTCAAGGACGCCATACAGCTGCTGGAGGACATCGGCTCCATCGAGCATGCCCGGCAGTTCGCCCTGGACTACGCCCGCAAGGCCAAGGAGCTGCTTTCCTGCCTTAGGACATCGGAAGAGCGGGAGATGCTGCGGGAGATGGTGGACTACGCCGTCGGCCGCGAGCTCTGAGGTTCGGCCTCGATGCCCCTGTCGGTGAGGTAGAATATCGCGCTGCGTCCCTCGGCCAGGTGGCGGTGCTTCATGAGCACCGCCCTGCGCTTGCCGGGGGCCAGCCTCTCCACCCGGATTATCGTCTTGGCGTTGTGGTGCAGCACGTTACCGCCCAGCGCCTCGAAGGCCCCGGTCTCCACGTCGGTGTAGACCTGGGAGGTCACCACCACCGGCAGGTTCTGCTTCCTGGCCAGGGTGAGCAGCTTGGCGCTCTGCCCGGCCAGCACCCTACGCTCCGCCCTCTCGTCATCCCGGCTGGCCAGACGGTAGAACATGGTCATGGAGTCCACCACGATCAGCCCCACGTCCGGGTTGCCCTCGGCCAGCTTGATGGCCTTTACTATCATGCGGTCCTGGTCCTCCAGGCTGTGCACCTCGCTGACCAGGACCTCCTTGAGCACGCGGTCGGAGTCCTCGCCGGCCATCTGCCTGAGCCGCTGCATGGACAGCCCCTCGGAATCGACATACACCGTCTTCCTGCCCTGCAGGGCCAGGTTGTTGGCCAGGGTCAGGCAGAGATTGGTCTTCCCCGTCCCAGCCTCGCCATAGATCAGGGTGAGGCATCCCGCCTCCACCCCGCCGTCCAGCATCTGGTCCAGGGGGGCGCATCCGAATGGCACCGGCTTGAGCTCCTCCAAATTCACTTCCTCTCCTGGTCCTTGGGGTCCTTCATCTGCTCCAGGGTGTAGCTGCCTGGAGCGGAGTCCCGGCCCCGCTTGGCGAAGTAGTAAGGAATTACGGCGAGACCGCCCAGGACCACCAGGACCACGGCTACCAGCGCCGCTACGGCCACCAGCACGATGATGGCGGCCAGTAGCAGGTCCAAGTATACCAGGGCCAGTAGGGCCACGGCTATCACGCCGATGACCAGAAGCGCCACTATGGTGACGTCCGAGGCCCGGGCCACGCCCTCACCCCCTGTTGGGCAGGTAGGGCACCAGGGAGGCGGCCAGCTTGGACATGGTCATGGACTGCAATATTATGCGGCCCGGACCGGTCAGGGTGGTCACGAAGAGGCCCTCCCCTCCGAACAGGGCGGTCTTCAGTCCCAGGCTCTGGATGTCGTAGGACACGCTGGCCTCCCAGGCCGCCACGTTGGCGGTGGAGACCTTCATGACCTGCCCGGGCATGAGGTTGTACTCGATGAAGTCCCCGGCCCCGGCGATGAAAACCGTTCCCTCCCCGAAGACCTTCTGCAGGATCAGCCCCTCCCCTCCGAACAGGGCGGCGCCGAACTTGCGCTGCATGGCGATGTCCATGTTGACATCGTCCTCCGCGGCCAGGAAGGCGGTCTTCTGCAGAAGCCACTGCTTCCCGCCCCTCAGGTCAATGGGCATGATCTTGCCGGGGACGTTGCCCACGAAGCCCACCAGGCCCGGGCCGCCATCGGCGTGGAAGTTGGTCACGAAGAAGGACTCGCCGGACAACGAGCGCTTCAGGCCGGACATCAGCCCGCCCTTGGCCTTGGCCTCCATGCGCACGTTCCCGCTCATGTACATCATGCTCCCGGCCTCGGAGTAGATCACTTCACCGGGATTGAACTCCACGTTCACGATCTGAAGGTTATCCCCAGTTATGTTGAACTTCATGTCTATCCACCTATGTGGGGTTAGGTCCTTAATGATATATTCAATTATTTGGCCCTCCTCGAGGACGTAGCCTGACCGTATCGGATAGAGGCTTTTCCCGTGCGATTGATGACAGAACATGTGTGCGTCGCACCTAGACCTGTTCCCGTTCCCGGCCCCCCGGCCGGGGCAGAGGGAGTTCCTCAGGGATGCCAGGGAGTGCGCCGCTTCCGGAAGGACCCTGGTGGCCCACGCGCCCACCGGCCTGGGGAAGACCGCGGTGGCCCTGGCCGCTTCCCTGGAGGCCTCCATGGCCGAGGACGGGCGGACGGTGTTCCTGACCCCCAGGCAGTCCCAGCACCGGGCGGTGGTGGAGACGGTCAGGTCCATCCCCGCCAGGGTCCGGATGGTGGACCTCCTGTCGAGGGAGAGCATGTGCCCCCATGGATCCAGCCCTCCATGCCTGGAGGGAGGGCGCTGCCATCTGGAGGCAGACGGAAGGATCGTCCAGTGTGCCAGGGAGGTGCTTGTGAGACCGCTGCACGCCCAGGACCTCATATCCATGTGCCTGAGGAAGGGGGCCTGCCCGTACCTCACGGCCAGGATGGCCCTGGGAGCCGCGGACCTGGTGATCGGCGACGTATCCAGGGTGTTCGGGGACCTCCCCGACGTGCTTCGCTTCCAGAGCTCGTCCCGTCCCCAGCGTTTGGTGGTGGACGAGGCCCACAATCTGCCGGCGCGGATAATGGATATGTTCAGCAGGACGATCGTGCCCGACGGTGGCGAAATGGATGCGGTATGGAAGGATTTGCTCTCCCGTGGCCATCGGACCATCCCCCAGGGGGAGCTGCGCTCCCGCATGGAGGCCCGCGGGCTCCCCGACCCCGAGGATTCCGGGGACCCCCAGGTCCAGGAGTGGTTCCGTCTCGGGGACTCCGCCATGCGGGTGGCCTATCCGGAGGAGGGGCGCATCGCCATACGGTTCATGGAACCGGAGCTGGTGGTCAGGAACGTGATGGAGCGGTGCGCCGGGGCCATATTCATGAGCGGCACCCTGCACCCAACCGAGGTATTCGCCTCGCGCCTGGGATTAGAGGGCTGCCTGTGCCGTTCCTACCCCTCGCCATTCGACCCGCAAAGAAGGCTTGCCCTGGCCATTCCCGACGTGGGAACTCGGTACCGGGAGAGGTCCCGGGAGAGCGTGGAGGACATGGCCTTCCGCCTGGCGGAGCTGAGCGAGGCCGTGCCCGGCAACGTGATGGCCTTCCTGCCCTCGTATTCGTACCTCTCCTCGGTCCGTCGGGCCCTGCGTCGAAGCGGTCAGCGCAAGGACCTGTTGGCCGAAAGGCCGGGAATGGGCAAGTGCGAGAAGGACGGGATGGCCCAGCGCCTTCTCTCCCGCGGGGAGGTCCTTATGCTCTGCAACATTCACGGCTCCTTCGCCGAGGGGGTGGACTTCCCCGCGGGCTGCGTGTCCGCGGTGATGGTGGCCGGGCTTCCCCTGCCCCCGCCCAGCCTGGAGAGGAGGGAGATGGTCAGGAGGGCATCGTCGCGCATCGGAGGGAGTTCCAACCTGGACCTGTACGAGGCCCTGTGCAAGGTCCTGCAGGCCTGCGGCCGGGCCATACGCCGCGAGGAGGACCGCGCGGCCATAGTGCTCATGGACCCGCGGTACCTGGAACGCAGGGTGATGAACATGATGCCCCCGGACCTGCGCCTGGCCGGGGGCGACCCCGTGGAGTTGCTGCAGGCCTTCTTCGGCCAGGGATCCGGCATCGCCTGGCGTTCGTTCCCGGACGGTGAAAGGATAATAACCGGGCAGTGACTTTACTCAGACCGTGCAGGTCATCAGGAGAGGGGCGGAGGCGGAGATCCGCCGCGGCGAGTTCATGGGAAGGAAGGTTCTGGTTAAGAGCAGGGTGCCCAAGTCGTACCGGCACCCCGAGCTCGACCGGACGCTGCGTGCCCACCGCACGCGCGTCGAAGCCCGCCTGCTGCAGGAGGCCAGGTCCTGCGGGGTCCCCACCCCGATCATCTACGACATAGACCTGGTCAACGCCGAGCTGTGGATGCAGGAGATAGAGGGGCCCCGGGCCAAGGATGCGTTGGCATCTGCGGACGAGGCCGAGGTGAGCAGGATATGTAAGGAGATAGGGAGGATGGTGGCCAGGCTGCACGCCAACGGGATGACCCACGGCGATCTCACCACCTCCAACATGATACTGCAGGACGGCAGGGTGTGGTTCATAGACCTCTCCCTAGGGGTAAAGGCCGCCAGCCTGGAGGAGATGGGCGTGGACCTGCATCTGCTGAGGGAGGCCTTCCAGTCCGCGCACTCGGACATGATGTACGCCTACGACATAATCGCCGAGACGTACGCCGGGGAGTTCCAGGGGGGGCGGGAGGTCCTGGCCAAGGTCAAGGACATCGAGGAGAGGGGGAGGTACGCATGAAGCTAAGGCTGGTCACCTCCAACCGCCACAAGCTGGAGGAGTACAGACAGGGGCTGGCCCCGCTGGGCGTCGCCGTGGAGCACCTGCAGGCCGACTGCGACGAGATACAGGCCGACACCCTGGAGGAGGTGGTCCTGGCCTGCATGCGCCAATTGAGGGCAGGGGGGCACCGGGACTTCATGGTGGATGACTCCGGGCTGTTCGTGCCCTCGCTGAACGGGTTCCCGGGGGTGTACTCCGCGTATGTCATGCACACCCTGGGCTGCCAGGGCATGCTCCGGCTCATCGACGGGCTGGACCGGAAGGCCCGCTTCGAATGCTGCATAGGGGTTTGCTCCGATGAGCTGGGAGAGTTCACGGTCACCGGGGCGTCCCCCGGGAGGATCATCCACGAGGAAAGGGGCATGGAGGGCTTCGGCTACGACCCCATATTCGTGCCCGATGGCCAGGAGCTCACCTTCGCCCAGATGGACATGGGGACCAAGAACGCCTATTCGCACCGGGGGCGGGCCATGCAGGCGCTGGTCCCGGAGATGAGGAGAAGGATGGAGGGAAGGAGATGAAGGTAAGGGGAAGCAGGATAGTGGTCACAGGATGCGCGGGTTTCATCGGCAGCCACCTCACGGATGCGCTTTTGGCCATGGGCAACCAGGTGGTAGGAGTGGACAATCTGAGCGCAGGAAAGAGGCAGTTCCTTGAGGACGCGGAGGGCTACAAGGAGTTCAGCTTCGTCCAGGCCGACCTGCTCAGGGACGATCTCCGCCCGCTGTTCGAGGGCGCTGGTTCGGTGATGCACATCGCCGCCAACCCGGACGTGCGGTCCGGGGCCCATGACACCCTGTCCCATTACCGGCAGAACATAGAGGTCACCTACCGGGTACTGGAGGCCATGAAGGAGACCGGGGTCAGGGACATCGCCTTCCCGTCCACCTCCACGGTGTACGGGGAGGCCACGGTCATCCCCACCCCGGAGGACTACGGCCCCCTGGTCCCCATCTCCGTGTACGGGGCCACCAAGCTGGCCTGCGAGGCGCTGATATCCGCGTACGCGCATTCCTTCGACATGAACGCGGTCATCTTCCGCTTCGCCAACGTGGTGGGCTCGCGAAGCACGCACAACGTCCTGCACGACTTCGTGGCCAAGCTCCGAGCCGACCCGAAGCGCCTAGAGATACTGGGCGCGGAGCCGGGCACCGTGAAATCATACGTGCACGTATCCGATTGCGTGCGGGGCATCATCATGGGCGCGGAGTACGCCCGGAGCAAAGTGGAGATCTTCAACCTGGGCTCGAAAGACAAGATGACGGTGAAGGAGATCGCGGACATAGTCACCACCTCCATGGACCTCAAGGGAGTGATGTACGATTGGACAGGAGGGGTGCAGGGAGGCCGGGGCTGGATCGGGGATGTCAAGGCCATGCTGCTGTCCTCGGAACGCCTGCGCTCCTACGGATGGGAGCCCACCATGAACAGCCAGCAGTCCATAAGGATGGCCGTGCGCGAGATACTGGCCGGACGGGCCTAGAAGAAGAGTGAGAACTCGGTCTCCCCGGTCACATCCATGGTCCGTATCCAGTCGCCATCTTCGAAGTGCCAGTTAACCCCGCCGACCCCTCCGGCGGGCGAGGCCGATGCCGGGTATCCGCCCACGTAAGGGACTCCGTTGGTGTCGATGACCAGCCAGTGGCCAGAGCCGTCAGCGGTCCAGTGCACCGGCACAGCGTTCCCGTAGTAGGCTTGGATGGCCTCCACGGCCAGGTCCGCCGTCGATGCGTTCCCCAGGTACACGGTGGCGAATGCGTGACCGGGGATCACGTTGACCCGGGCGCTTCCCCCTAGGGCGGTGATGAGCGAGGCCAGCAGCAGACTGTGGTCCTCACAGTCGCCTGTACCCAGTTCCAGGGTCTCGGCGGGGGATTGCCATCGGTTGTCCTCATCGGTGAGGTATTCTATCTCGGAGAGCACCAGCTCGTAGGCTTTGATCACCTGGAGCAGGCTGTAGTTGCCCGGGGCCTCCTGGCGGACCTGCTGGGCCATCCCCTGGACCACCTCGAAGTCTACCAGCCTGTTGACCTTGTTGTAGTAGTTCAGGGGGTTCGTCTGCACCTCCCATTCCCGCAGCGCGTCCTCCTGCACCACATCGAAATCTATGCTGGTGACGAGGAGCTCGCCCCTGTCCCACCAATTCTCGCCGTTGGCCGAGGAGGACCAAAGACCCATGGTCACCCTAAGGGTGGCCGGACCTGGACCGCCCGGTCCTGGGAAGTGCAGCACACCCAACTCCTGGGCCTCGCCCGAGGCCACCGTCCTCGAGCAGTTGAGGGTGTATGTGACGCTGGAGCCTTCCCAGCCCACGGTGTATTGGGGGACGTACAGGTCGTTGTGGCCCTTATTTTCCACCAGCAGTTCGACGATCCCTCCGTAATCCGCGTACACTGTGGGGACGTAACGAACCCCCGACCTTAGGTCCGCAGGAAAGAGCAGCAGCCCCAGCGGTCCAGGCGGTTCCCCCTGGCGTTCCACGACCTCGATCCAGGGCGTTTTTAGATCTTCCTCCTCAAAGCCAGCTGCCGGTATGAACATCCCCATGAGCAGGTGGGATACGAGCAATATCGCCGCGATCAGCAACGCGGCCACCACCACGCCCCAGGCCCTGGTCATGAGGGTGGTTTGCGATTAGCGCCTATTTATTTCCTTGCCAGTTCAGGCAACTATTTATTACCGGACGTTCAATCCCGCCGCCGAGGGGCCGTGGGGTAGCTTGGTCCATCCTTCGGGCTTTGGGAGCCTGAGACTCCGATTCAAATTCGGACGGCCTCACCATTCTTCAACCCTAAGAGCGTCCTTTTTACGTTATGACGATGGTCGTTCGTTTTTACCGTTCCACAAATGGTTGGACATCGCGAACATATAATTATCCTGTGCAGCGTTAACAACCGCGTGACCGAGGACCTGGTGGGCAAGCCTTTTCAGGATTGGACCATGACCAACGACGTGGGCCGGGAGGTTCGGCTCAGCGAGGAATGGAGCAAGGGCACCGTATTGCTGCTGGTGTTCTCCTCTGCCTTCGGGTTCGTGTGCAATCTGGAGATGCTAACCTTCACCGCCATGAGAAAGGCGTTCGAGGAGGCCAACTGCCGTATCTTCGGGGTCAGCAATGACACCCAGAGGTCGCTGGGCGCCTACAGCGAGAACCTTAAGATAGGATTCCCCCTGCTCAGCGACCAGGGGGCCAAAATGGCCAGGAGCCTGGAGGCCATGGAACCGGACGACGGTCCCTGGCCAGGGTTCCCCAAGCGCTCGGAGTTCATGATCGACCGTAGAGGCGTGCTGCGCTACGCGCACATACCGCCGGACTCCAACTGGGAGCCGGATTACGACGAGATACTGGCCATGGCCCGCAGGCTGGCCGAGGAATACCAGGAAGAGGACAGCGCGAAGGGATGAACATGGACCTGGAGAGGATGCCCAGCGTGGGGGACCTGGCCCCCGACTTCGAGCTTCCGGATGACGCGGGGAACATGCTGAGGCTGAGCGAGCTATGCCGGGAACGGGTGGTCCTCCTGCTGTTCTATCCCGCGGACTTCGGCATGATATGCAGCATACAGATGGGCGAGCTCAGGGACCTGCACGAGGAGTTCATGGCCGCCGGGGTGATGGTGCTGCCCCTGGGCACCAACAGCATGCGCTCCCACGCGGCCTGGAAGGAGTCCATGCGCCTGCCGTTCCCATTGCTGGCCGACGAGGATGCCAGGGTCACCAGGGAATGGCACATGGCCTGCGATGATGATGACCTGCTGAGGAACCGCTCCTGCCGGGGGGCCTTCATCATCGACCGAGGGAGGGTGGTCCGCTACCGCTGGATCCCGCCCACGCCGCATCAGGGGCCGGACGTTCCGTCGCTGCTGCGCGAGTCGGCGGCTATCGCCCGGAGATGAGCAGCCGGCCTATCCGAAGCCTTCCGGAATCCCGGTGGAACTCCACCTCGACCTCCTCCGGCACCAGTGCTGAAAGGTGCATGGGCGAGTCCAGGACCAGGGTCTCGTACTCCCCTCCCTCCCCGGAGACGTTCATCCCCTTCCTTTCCGCGATGGACGTCAGCTCGTCCAGGGCCCGGCCGTCCAGGACCCTGCCCAGCCATTCGCATCCCAGGCCGTCCGAGTACACGCCGACGATCATGACCCTCATCCCTGCCAGGAGCATGTCCTTCAGGAGCGTGAGCTGGTCCTTTCTCCATAGCGGCGAGAAGACCTTGAGGCCCAGCCGGTCGCAGACCCCGTTGATGCGGTCCCACTGGTAGTCTGAGGCTATGGCCCCGGTGACCACCCCCTCCACCTCCAGGGCGGAGAGGGCCGCGGCCAGGGCCTCGAGGTCGCTCGCCTCCTCCCCGCTGGACGGCACGGCCACCAGGTCAAGCCCCATGGCCTGGGCCATCACCGGCAGGTGCTCCAGATTCAGGGTGTGGAAGACCATGGAATGGGGATCGGAGGGCAGGATGGTCACCAGGCAGGCGACCTCGTGCCCGGACTGCTCCATGAGATGGGCGGCGTAGGTGGAGTCCTTGCCTCCGGAGAACAGGCATGCCAAGCGCATGGACGGGAATCCCCATTGGCGCATATAACCGCTGTGGGGCAAGATTTGAAATTTGCCCCCGGGCATTACCCCTGCGGTACGAGAATGCCGCTACACTGCCCCCGTTGCAAGAAGGACATCGACAAGTCCAAGGTCGACGAGATCGACGCCCGGCTCATGAACACGTTTCAGAACGATTCCCTTAGGAGGGGCGTGTGCCCGGTGTGCCACACCCCCCTGATCGACACGGAGAAGGTGAAGGAATGAGGATAGACGAGATGAGCTCGGCCGCCTTCGCCAAGGCGGTCAAGGATGATCCCGTGGTCTTCCTGCCCATGGGGGCCGTGGAGGCCCATGGCCCGCATCTGCCACTGGGAACGGACACCTTCCAGCCGGAGCATGTGGTGCGGGAGGTCTGCAACAGGACCGGAGGGCTCATCGCCCCCACCATCAACTACGGGCAGCATTCCTCCACCCGGAACTTCCCAGGGACCCTGGACATCACCTTCGATACCCTGAGGGCCCTGGTCGCCGACGTACTGGCGGCCCTGCAGCGCAACGGGATCCGCAAGGTGGTGATCGTTTCAGGCCACCTCGGCTCCGTCCACAGATCGGCCATAAAGCTGGCCTGCGAGCACGCCGCCAGGCAGGGCATGAAGGTCATGATGCTCAGCGATTACGAGCTGGCCTACGACAAGAAGCCTGACGTCTGCGAGGGCATACCGGACGGCCACGGGGGCATCATCGAGACCTCCCGCATCATGGACATAAGGCCGGACCTGGTCTCGGAGGAGCGCTCCGTGGGGGAGTTCGTGGACATGCACTTCATGGTGCACGCGGACGCCGAGAGGTGCCTGCCGCAGGGCTTCGGCGGGGATGCCAGGAAGGCCAGCAGGGAGAAGGGGCGGCTGGTGAACGAGTACGTGGTGAATGGACTGGCCGACCTGGTGAAAAAGAACTTCGAGGGTTAGGATGTCCGAGAAGAAGCGGTTGGCGGCGGAGAAGGCCGTGGAGATGGTGCAGGACGGCATGAAGGTCGGCCTGGGCACCGGGAGCACCGCCTATTTCGCCATCGAGGCCATCGGCCGCCTGGTCAAGCAGGGATACGACATCCTGGCGGTTCCCACCTCCATAGCCAGCGAGAGGCAGGCTCGTGAGCTGGGGATCCCCCTGGCCACCCTGGAGGAGGCGGGGACCCTGGACCTGACCATAGATGGAGCGGACGAGGTGGACGGGAACCTGGACCTTATAAAGGGCATGGGCGGGGCCTTGCTCAGGGAGAAGATCGTGGCCTATTCCACCCGCACGCAGGTCATCGTGGTGGACGATTCCAAGCTGGTGAGGGACCTGGGGACCAAGTTCCCCCTGCCGGTGGAGGTGGTCCCCTTCTCCCATGGCCGAACCAGGCTGTACATGGAGGAGCTGGGGTGCAGGGCCGAGCTGCGCGGCGGAGATGACCCCTTCGTCACCGACAACGGCAACCTGATCTACCACCTGCATTTCGAGCGCGGGATACGCGATGCCTACGACCTGCAGAGCAGGCTGAAGGAGATACCGGGAGTGGTGGAGACCGGCCTGTTCCTGAAGATGGCGAAAAAGGTGGTGGTGGCCTCGGAGCAGGGAATTAGGGTGATGGAAAGGGTTTGATCAAGGGTTCAGGGAAAGCGCCTTGAGCTGCTCGATGTTCTTCTCGATGGACTCCATGCGCTTCCTCTCCTCCTTCTCCAAGGTCTCGATGATCTTGTCGAAGGGGATGGCCAGTTTGTAGGCGTGCACCGGCCGGCCCTTGCCCTCCTTCTTGATGTCCCTCTTGATGACCCACTTTCGGCGACGAAGCTCCTGCATGGCGATGGAGACCTCTGGCTGCCTGAGGGCCGTCATGATCTCTATTTCGACAGATGTCGTTTCCTCCTTCTTACGCAAGAAGGCCAAGGTCTTGGCGACGTTCTTGGGCATGCCGGTGTTGACCAGCAGGTCAACGAGCGATTCGTCTTTCTTGTTGAAGCCTTTGTCGGCCATATCATTACATCCTTTCTCTGATTTTTAGATACATATCAATTATTATTCGGTTGATATATATCACTTTCTATTTCTCCAATAATTTCTTGCATCTGGCTAATATGCTGGCCATGTCCATTTAAATTGCCTCCAACTTAAATGGATACCCGCAGATATTAGAGGGGAATATCCCCGAGAATGCGGGTCATATTATAAACTTTCGTTTAATTAATGAATAACGATAGAACATGATCCCCCTTCCGGGAGGCAGGACCGTGGGGGAAGGATGCCCATGATCCCGATACAGGAGTAAGTTGAATTACCTTGGCGACCGTACCTATTCTAACAATTTCCGAAACGATGTATGGCAATTGACGAAAATCTCCTGCCATCCCCCCATAAAGCCAGATAATGTCACCCAGCTTGACCATGACGGGGTTCTTGTCATGCTAAGGGTTTAAATATGGAATGAGTATTAAGGCATTTTTGCTCCAAAGGGATGAATTTAATGAAGATGCCTAGGTCCATCAAGACTTACTGTCCATCCTGCAAGACTCACACCGATCACGAGGTCGAGAGGGTTAAGAAGAAGAAGGCCAGCGAGATGAAGTGGGGTCAGAGAAGGTTCCGAAGGGCCACCGCCGGTTACGGCGGTTTCCCCAGGCCCAAGCCTGAGGGTCGCGAGAAGCCCACCAAGAGGATCTCTCTCAGGTACCGCTGTAAGAAGTGCAAGAAGGCCCACCAGAAGGCTTGCTTCCGGGCCAAGAAGTTCGAGCTGACGGAGTGATCACGATGTCCACAACCGGGAAGTTCATAAAGGTAAAATGCCAGGATTGCGGAAACGAGCAGATCACCTACAAGAAGCCGGCCATGAACGTGGCCTGCGCGGTGTGCGGCTCTACCCTGGTCAAGTCCCGCGGAGGCGAGGGCGAGATCAGGGGCGAGCTGCTTGAGGTGGTCGACTAATGGCTAGGGTCGGCGAGTTCCCCGAGGAAGGGGAGCTCGTGGTCTGCACTGTACAGAACGTCAAGAACTTCGGGGCGTTCGTTACCCTCGATGAGTATGGCGACAAGGAAGGCTTCATTCACGTACGTGACGTCGCGACCGGATGGGTCAAATACATACGCGACTACGTGAGAGAGGGGCAGAAGGTCGTCTGCAAGGTTCTGGGTGTGGACTCGACCAAGGGACATATCGACCTTTCTTTAAAATCGGTCAACGAACACCAGCGCCGCGAGAAGGTCCAGCAGTGGAAGAACGAGACCAAGGCCGAGAAGCTCCTTGAGATCGTGGCCACCAGGCTGGAGAAGACCCTCGAGAGCTGCTGGGAGGAGTTCGGTTACGAACTTGTGGACAAGTTCGGCTCCCTCTATTCCGCGTTCGAGAGCTGCGCCATCGACGACAACGCGTTGGAGGAGGCCGAGCTTACCGGCGATTGGACCAATGCGTTCGTGGAGGTGGCCAAGGAGAACGTCACCCCGCCGTTCGTGCAGATCGCCGGGATATTGGAGCTTCGCTCCCCGGCCCCCGACGGAGTGGACCTCATCAAGGCCGCCCTCAAGAAGGGGATCGAGTCCGCCGAGGAGGAGCTGGAGATCCAGTACATCGGCGCCCCGCGCTACCGGCTGGTCATGACCGCCCCCGACTACAAGGTGGCGGAAGAGGATATGAAGAACGTCACGAACCTCATCATCGCCGAGATCAAGGAGAGCGGCGGGGACGGGGCGTTCCACCGGGACGCCAAGTGAGTCCGGGCAATAGAGATTTATCGAAGGCCTGTCTTATCAGGTCTTGCAGGTAACAGCATTATGAAGACCACTCTGAGGCGGTGCGATAGGTGCCGTGAGTACACGCTCAAGGACACCTGCCAAAGGTGTGGAGAAAGGACATCGACGCCCATCCCGCCGAGGTTCTCTCCTGACGACCGTTATGGAGAGTACCGGCGGAGGGCGCGGCAAGAGATTGGTGATGGAGATGGATAGCGTCATAATGGTCATGCACGAGCGTCCGGAGCTGAAGGCCCCGATACTGATCGAGGGCCTTCCGGGCGTGGGCAACGTCGGGAAGCTGGCGGCGGAACACCTGGTGGAGCAGGTCAAGGCCGTCAAGTTCGCGGACATCTATTCCAAGCATTTTCCGCCACAGGTGCTCTTGGACGACGACGGGGTGATCCGTCTGGTGAACAACGAGATGCACTACTACCGCGGGGAGGGAGACCGCCCGGACATAGTCATACTCACCGGGGACTATCAGGGCATGACCCCGGATGGACAGTACGAGCTTTCGCATCACGCCATCCAGGCCTGCAAGGAGCTTGGCGTCAGCCGCATCTACACCCTGGGAGGGTACGGGGTGGGCAAGATGGTGGAGAAGCCCCGGGTGCTCGGGGCGGTCACCGACATCGCCCTGTGCGAGGAGATGACCAAGCATGGGGTGATATTCTCCAAGGGCGAGCCGGGCAGCGGCATCGTCGGCGCTTCCGGACTGATGCTGGGCCTGGGGAAGATCGAGGGCATAGAGGCCGTGTGCCTCATGGGCGAGACCTCCGGGTACTTTGTGGACCCCAAGGGGGCGGAGGCGGTGCTCAAGGTGCTCATGTCCCTGCTCAGCCTCGAGCTGGACCTTACCGCGCTGTCGGACAAGGCCGAGCAGATCGACCTCATCGCCAGCAAGCTTAAGGAGGCCGAGACGACCGAGGTCCCCAAGCGCGAGGACCTGGGCTATATTGGCTGAAACCCCTTATTTTTTAAAAAAAAGAAAAAAAGAGGGGAGGTTACTGGGGGGGAACCTCGGGCCTGACTAGGTGCATCCCATCCCTTCCTGACAGGCTACTTCCTCAAATACCGCTCCTCGTAGGCTTCCATCTCGGCCAGGACCCTCTCGGCCTCCTCCATCTTCTTCATCTTGTCGGTGACCAGATCGAGCCGGGCGTAAATGAAGTCCCTGATGGCAGCTCTGATGGCCTCTGATCTGGAGGGGAAGTCATCTACCTGAACCAGGAAATCCAGAGCCCGGATATGCCTGGCAGGCAATCGCAACGTGACCTTCTCCAGGTCGCCTTCTTCCATCGTTACTTCCTGACAGGAGGTCTATTAGACCTCTTTTGTCTGACATGACTATGACATGCGGCATATATAATGATGTCCATGGGCCGCCACGGCCCCCGGGACCCGCCCAGATGCGCTAGGGGAACGGATTTGGCCCGCACGGGCCACAATAATTGATAAATACGCTATCCGTATTATGGTGGCTTACACCCGACTTAGCTCAGTCTGGCTAGAGCGGCTGACTGTAGTGGGATCCCGGCTTGCCGGTCCTCAGCCGCCGATATCAGCAGGTGCCCGGTTCAAATCCGGGAGTCGGGACCATCCTTCTATTTCGCCTTGGATGCGATCAGGGCCATGGCCTTCTGCCCATCCGCTATGACCTTCCTCTGGTCCAGGGTGGTCGGGCGGCCATTCTTCACCAGGACCTTTCCACCGCAGATCACCGTGCGCACGTCCCTGCGGCAGGAAGAGAACACCAGGTTAGAAACGGCGTTCTCCAGGGTGAGCGGCCTCAGCCCGGGGGAGAGGTGGTCCATGATCACCAGGTCGGCCATCTTGCCAACCTCGATGGAGCCGAGGTCATCGCCCATCCCTATCCCCTTGGCGGCGTTGATGGTGGCGAAGTCCAGGGCCTGCTGGGCGGTGACCACCGTGGGGTCCCATCGGTTGGACTTCTGTAGCAGGGCCAGGGTCTTCATCTCCCCGAACATGTCCAGGGAGTTGTTGGTGGTGGAGCCGTCCGTCCCAACGGTGACGTTCACCCCCTCCCTGAGCATCTCCGGGATGGGGGCCACACCCCCTGTGGCCAGCTTCATGTTGGACACCGGGCAGGTGGAGATGGAGGCCCCGGCCTGGGCCAGGGCCCTCACCTCGTTGATGGTCAGCCATGCGGAGTGGGCGGCCAGGCAGCGGTGGTTGAGGAAGCCGATGGAGCTGAGCCAGTCGGCCGGCCTCATCCCTGTCTTCCCCTTGTGCTCATAGACCTCCCCCCTGGTCTCGGAGAGGTGGAAGGTCATGAGGGCGCCGGAGCGATCGGAGAATTCCCGGGACCGCAGGAAGGTCTCCTCGGAGCAGACATAGACCCCCTGCAGGCCTATGCCCGGGACGATGTTCGGGTCGCCTTCAAAGCGGGAGTGGAAGGCCTTGCAGTTGTCCAGAGGATTCCCCTTCTGGGTGGTGAACTGCTGGTCGAGAACGGCCCAGCACAGTGCCCCCCTCATCCCCGTCTCCTTCACCGCCTGGGCGATGACATCCTGGGAATAATAGAGGTCCACGAAGGTGGTCGTTCCCCCGAGCACCATCTCCAGGCAGCCCAGGCGGGACCCGGCCAAGAGGTCTTCGTCGGTGCGGTCGGAATCGATGGCGAAGACCCGGTTCAGGAAATCGGAGAACGGCAGGTCGTCGGCCATGCCCTTCATGACCGTCATGGCCACATGGGCATGGGTGTTGATCAGGCCGGGCATCACCGGGGCGCCATGGGCGTCTATGACCTGGTCCGCCCCTCCGCGGACCCTGCCCACCTCGCTTATCCTGTCTCCCTCGATCAGGACATCCCCCTTGAGCACCCTCCTCCCGGGGTCCTGGGTCACCAACAGTCCATTCCTGATTAGAACGCTTCCTGCCATCGGCCGGTGAACGCAGTAGGGCGGTAATAATCCTATCCTGCGGCAGGAAGTTTAATTTTCCAGTTGTGGCATGGACCCGGCATCAAGCACGCTGCAGGGGCCACATGACCAAACTTGTATTCCTCGGGACGGGAGGCGGCCGATTCTCCACCATTTACCAGATCAGGTCCACCGGAGGGCTTTACCTGATGGACGGGGTCAACCTGCACATCGACCCCGGCCCGTCCGCCGCGCACCAGATGCACAGGATGAGGCTGGACCCGGCCAAGACCGACGCCATCCTGGTGTCGCATTGCCACCCGGACCACTATACCGACGCGGAGGTCATGATCGAGGGCATGTCCCGGGGCGGCCTGAAGAAACGCGGGAGCCTGGTGGCCAGCCGTTCGGTGCTGGAAGGGCAGCAGCTGCACGGCCCGGCCATATCCAACTATCACCGCTCCCTCCTGGGAAGGATAGAAATGGCCGAGGCGGGGGGCAGCGTCGAGGTGGACGGAATGCGCATAGGATTCACCAGCACCAGGCACAGCGACCCCACCGGGGTGGGGTTCCGGTTGGAGACCGAGCACGGCCTGGTATCTTACGTCAGCGACACGGAGCTAGATGAGCGGGTGCAGAGGGAGCAGGAGGGCAGCAGGGTGCTCATACTGCCGCTGACCAGGCCCTGGGGGGCGAGGATCCCCAACCACCTGTGCACAGAGGACGCCCTGGAGTTCGTCAAGGCTGTGAGGCCGGAGATCGCCATCCTCACCCATTTCGGGGCCAAGATCATCCATGCCGGGGCGGGGAAGCAGGCTTCCATCATCGAGAAGGGCAGCGGGGTGCGCACGGTGGCTGCCGAGGACCTCATGAGCGTGCAGCTGGGTAAGAGCATCAGGATACACAAGCAGGGAGCCCTCTAAGACAATTTATTTATAGTAGCGCTTACATAGCATAGATTGCAGCGCAAAAAGGTCGGTGGCTCTTCCTCCTATAGGTTTTGAATCCCCACCACACCGGCCCGCTGCGATTTTTCTCCTAAAAGATGATAATGCCCTTGTCCAATCCCACCTCGTGTCCCTGGAAGAAGAGGTGTTGCGTAGGATCAGGCCCACCGCAGAGATCGTAAGGCAGGTCCAGGAGGCCGTTGGGCTGCTGGAGGGGCGGGTCCGCGAGGTCATGGCCACCAAGGGTTTGCCCCTGCAGCTGATGCTGGTGGGTTCGGTGGCCAAGGGCACGTACGTGGGGACCCCGGACATCGACCTCTTCATCCTGTTCCCCGAGGAGGTGGATCGGCCCGTCCTGGAAAGGGTGGGCCTGGAGATAGGACAGGAGGTGCTGCGGGGAGAGCTACGCTACGCCGAGCACCCCTACACCCACGGGGAGTTCATGGGCCTGGAGGTGGACCTGGTGCCCTGCTATGCCGTCACTGATCCGAGCGGTCTGAGGTCGGCGGTGGACCGCACGCCGTTCCACACCCGTTATGTCCTGGCCAACCTCAGGGAGGGGCAGAGGGACCAGGTGCTCCTGCTCAAGAGGTTCATGAAGGGCGTGGGCACCTACGGTGCCGAGGCCAGGGTGCAGGGATTCTCCGGATACCTGAACGAGCTGCTGGTGATCAAGTATGGTACGTTCCGAGGGGTCCTGGAGGCGGCGATCGATTGGAGACCGGGACTGGTCCTGGACGTACAGGGGGGGATGAAGGGAGGGGATGCGCCCCTGACCTTCATTGACCCGGTCGATCCCCGACGGAACGTGGCCTCCGCGCTGTCCCTGGACAACCTCTGCCTCTTCCAGCAGGCCTGCAGGGAATACCTTGAGAAGGAGGACGAACGTTTCTTCTTCCCCTCGCCCAGACCGCTGCTGGGCCTGCGGGAGATAAGGGACCGCCTGAGGCAGAG
This sequence comes from Methanomassiliicoccales archaeon, assembly GCA_040765825.1. GTDB lineage: Archaea > Thermoplasmatota > Thermoplasmata > Methanomassiliicoccales > UBA472 > UBA472. Next base: position 29,489 of record JAXGRO010000007.1, on the reverse strand, counting down.
GGGCAATGATGTACTGGTCGTCGAAATGGACCGGCCCGGGCTGATCGACGACAACCTCTACCCCCAGGTGCAGAGGAGCATCCTGGGATTGAGGAAGCTGCTGGAGGCATCGGACTTCAAGGTCCTGGACGCGGTCTTCGATGTGGATGAGAAGGTCAGGATGGCCTTTGAGATGGAGCGCTGCAGGATTCCGTTGGGCCGACTGCACATAGGCCCTCCGGCATGGACCCCCAATGCCGGGGAGTTCGTGAGCAAGTGGAGGGAGAACGGCCTGGGCCAACCCTTCCTGAGGGAGGGGAGATGGCAGGCCCATGTGCGAAGGGATCATCACCGCGCAGAGGACCTCTTGATGGCCAGAGGTCGTGAGGCCTCCCTGGGGAACGAGTTTCGCGAGCTCAGAGGGATGAACTGTGCCGTCGGTTCCGCGGCCCTCGTTTCCCACAACCGGGGAGTGCTCACCAAGCTATTGGACAAGCGCGAGAGATGGCGGACCTAGACCACGACCACGGTCACCGATCCGGGCATGCTCTTGGTGTTGCCGGAATCGTCCACCGCGATTATCGTGAAATTGTAGGTCCCCGTGGTGTCGAAGGTGTACGAGAGCTGGTACCTACCGTCATCGGCCTTGACCATGGGCCAATCCCCGAGATCGGGGCTGGTGAAGCTGAAGGTGATCGATGAGAGGCCACCATTGTCGGTCACGGTGGCGTTGAAGGTTATCTCCGCGCCCAGGGTGACGTTGTTGTATGGCCTGGTGTACATGTAGTTCCCGTTCCACACCTCCAGGTCCCCTATCTGCGGTTCCACCGAGTCGCTGAACGGGGGGTTCAGCAGAAGCACCCAGACACCCAATGCCAGGAAGAAGAACATGGCCCCGTTCCCCAGCCAGGTCTTGTTCTCCACCGAGCTTATGTCCCAGGGAAGGAACTCGAAGATCTTCTTCAGGGCCACAGCCCCGGCGACGATCAGCAGAAGGCCTAGAACGAAGGTTATGCTGGTGGTGGCGTAAGCGACCACCCCGAAGACCACCGCCAACAGCGCGCTGATGAGAACGGTCTTGGTGACCTTGAGGTCCTTCTCCAGGAACTCCTTCTCATCGAAGTCCGGGGGCACGAAGGTGTACTCCTCCTTGACCTCTGGCTCCTTTTTCTTCTTCTGGGCCATGAACTCCCTAAATAATAACTCGGTTATAAACCCTTTCGATGCCGTGAAGTGCGATTGCAATGGCTAACCATTAATGCCCGGCGGGCCATCTTATTGATGGTTGAGACACTTTCGACCAACCCCCAAACACCTTTTTAATATGCTCAAGGATAAGGAAGGATAGGTGCAGACATGGCCAACGCCAACATTGAAGAGTTGCCTGGAGTAGGACCCGCAACTGCCGATAAACTCAGAGAGGCTGGATACACAAACCTGATGACCATAGCGGTGGAATCGCCCAAGACCCTGGCCGACGCCTGCGATATTGGGGAGGCCACCGCCATCAAGATAATCGACGCCGCGAAGAAGGCCGCCGAGGTGGGCGGTTTCGAGTCCGGCGACATCATTTTGGAGCGCCGCCGCAACCTTAGCCGGCTCACCACCTGCTCAAAGGCCTTGGACGAGCTGCTCGGGAACGGACTGGAATCCCAGTCCATCGTGGAGTTCTACGGCGAGTTCGGGAGTGGGAAGACCCAGATATGCTTCCAGCTGGCAGTGAACGCCACCCTTCCCGCGGACAAGGGAGGGCTGGATGGAGATGTGGTGATCATTGACACCGAGAACACCTTCCGCCCGGAGAGGATCGTCCAGATGGCTAACGCCAGGGGGGCGGACCCCGAGGAGGTGCTGAAGCGCATCCATGTGGCCCGGGCCTACAACTCATCCCACCAGATGCTGCTGGTGGAGAAGGCCGCGGAGATCAGCAAGAAGACGCCGGTGCGCCTGATGATCGTGGACTCCCTCACCGCCCACTTCCGGGCCGAGTTCGTGGGCCGCGGAACTCTGGCGGAAAGGCAGGGACTGCTGAACAAGCACATGCACGAGCTGCTCAGCTTCGCCGAGGTCAACAACGCGGTGATAGCCGTCACCAACCAGGTCTCCGCCAAGCCGGACGCGTTCTTCGGCGACCCGACCAGGCCGGTCGGCGGCCACGTGGTGGCCCATGCCTCCACCTACAGGGTGTACCTCCGCAAGAGCAAGGCCACCCGCCGGATTGCCCGTTTGATCGACTCCCCGGACCGCCCTGAGGCCGAGGTCGTCATCAACGTCACCGAGGAAGGAGTGCGGGACTGAGCGCTCTCATGCCCGGGCAGGCCATACTCCTCGAGCTGTCGGGTGAGCATCCCACGCTTCCCTCAGCGGAGGCCATGGCCTGCCTGGAGACCGAATCCCCGGGCCATTCCTGTCTGCTATCCGGCCCGGGATTCCTGGTGTCGGAGTGCGAGCCGGACGCCGTTCCGGCCATCGCTGCACGCCTGGCCCTGACCCACCGGTTGGGAGAATACCTGGGCAGCGCGCCTCTGGATCGCCTAGAGGAGGCCTTGGAAGGGTTCGACCTCCCATCCGGGACCCTTTGCGTAAGGGCCAGGAAGGTGGAGGGCTTGCATCCGGAGGTGAACACCTTCGACCTTTCCAAGAAGGTGGGCAGGCTCCTTTCCAAGGACCATGACATTGACCTGACCTCCCCCGACCTGAAGCTCAGGGTACTCCTGTCGGACCGGGCGCATCTGTACCTGGAGACGTTCGAGATCGACCGAAGGCAGTTCGACCGGCGCAAGGTGGCCGAGAGACCTTTCTTCTCCCCTATCTCCCTGCACCCGCGTTTCGCCAGGGCCCTGATCAACCTCACCCGGGCCAGAAAGGGAGATATCGTTCTCGACCCCTTCTGCGGGACCGGGGGCATAGTCCTGGAGGCCGCCCTGATGGGCATGAGGGCCGTCGGCTCGGACATCGATCCGGAGATGGTCGAAGGATGCCGCAGGAACCTGGAGCATTTTGGAGCTGATGCGCGGGTGGAGGTCTCGGACGTGGGCGACATCGCCGAGCGCTTCGGCCCTGTACAGGCCGTGGCCACCGACCCCCCGTACGGGAGGGCCGCCAGCACCAGGAGGGAGGATATCGATGGTTTGTACCATCGCTCCCTTCAGGCCATGTCCAGGACCGTGGTCCAAGGAGGCCGGGTGTGCGTGGTGCTTCCCCGGGAGATCTCCGGCCCGGGCCTGAGGCTGGAGGGATTGCACCTGCAGAGGGTGCACCGTTCCCTCACCCGCCATTACCACGTGTTCACTCGATGGTGATGGTGATGACCTGCTCCTCGCCCTGGTAGACCGACCTGTTGCGGTTGAATGAGACCATGTTCACCAGCAGTTGCCATTGCCCCGGGCCCTCGTCCTCGGGCGCGGTTATCTTCAGCATCACCGTGACACCTTCATCATAGGGGACCAGGACCTCCAGGAGGTCCGTGGCCTGGTCCTCCGATCCCCCTTGAAGGAACAGCGAGGCGCTCCATCCGGCCGGCACCTGCATGACGTCCATGGACACCGTGGTGTTGGTGTTGCCGGTGTTGTTCAGCTCTATGATCATGTACACCGATGCGCCTGCCAGCATGGATGTCTCATTGCCCCCGGGCATCTCGATGCTGAAGGAATGATCGGGAGCGATCTCCATCAGGGGGATGGGGGAGAAGGTCACCAGAAGGATGCCTATGGTGAACACGCCCAGGAACTTGCGCTTGTTGTCCAGCTTGGTCACGTCGTTCAGCGGTGCGGGGTGCCTCAGCCCCAGGAAGAGGATGAGCATGGCGAAAATCAGCCAACCGGTGTAGAACAGGCCGAGCACCAGGAGGAAGCCCACGGTCCCGTAGCTCAGGTACTTGGACCGGTCGCCCAGAAGCCCCCTGGCCACGTGCCCTCCGTCAAGCTGCCCGGCCGGAAGCAGGTTGATGGCCGTGACCAGGAAGCCCACCCAGGCCGCGAAGGCCGTGGGATGCAGGGTGACGTTCTCCGGCAGGGGGATGAACAGGGCCAGCAGCGCATAGAGCGGCTGGATCATTATGGCGATCGAGCCGGTGTCCCCCACCATGCCGCTGGAGGGCTCGCCCATGGAGGTTAGCCACAGGCCGATGAAGGAGACCGGGATGGTCACCAGCAGCCCTCCGATAGGTCCGGCGGCCCCGATCTCCACCAGGGACTTGCGGTCGGGGATAGGGTCCCGCATGGAGATGAAGGCCCCGAAGGTGCCCAGAGGGGGTATGGAGGGGATGAAGAAGGGCAGGGAGGCCGCGACCCCGCACCGCTTGGCCGCCAGGTAGTGGCTCAGCTCGTGGGTGCCCAGGATGGCCATCAGGGGCAGGGCGAAGAACAGCCCGCCCCACAGGTAGTTGTCCAATCGCCAGAGGTCGTTGTTGCCATCGTAGGAGGACCAGAGGAAGGCTCCGGCCACGACCGTGGTCACCAGGGTGACGGCCAGCAGGATCGTGTTCACCCAAAGGCCCCGGGTGCGCATCTCCGGCCTCTTGAGCACGCTGATGGTGTACTCCCCCCCTTGATACTTCAGGACCGGGACCAGCATCTTGGGCCTGAGCTCCAGGCGAAGCTCGTCGAACCTGCCGTGGAGAAGGGATTGGTCCGGGGATATGAAGAAGGTCAGGTTCTCATAGCTGACCCTGACGTCGTATATCGTAAAATACTTGGAAATGACGGCCTTGATGCTCTCCACCTCGGCCGCAGGTTCGGGGGAGGCCATGTGTTCCCTATCCTAGGAGGTCTTATTATTATATTTTGCTTCAACTTGTTGAATGGGGAGGGGGCCAGCCTTGTCGGGGCCGTCGCCAAATCTTTTGTATGGGCATGGATATGTTCAGCCGTGAACGCGCTGCTTCAGCTGTTCCGCATCGGGAACGCGGTCATGGGCGTGGTCGGCCTGCTCCTGGGGGTTTTGATAGCCGCAGGCACGGGTATACTGGACCACTGGGAGCCGGTGGCGTGGGCGGCACTGGCGGTGGTGGCCTTCATCGCCGGGGGCAATTCATTGAACGATTACACCGACCGGGAGGTGGACAGGCTGGCCCATCCCGAGCGGCCCTTGCCCTCGGGCAGGATGTCCCCCCGCCAGGTGCTCTACATCTCCGCAGCGTGCTTCATCGCGTCCTTCCTGGCCTCCCTGGCCCTCAATCTGGAGTCCATGGTGATCGTCATCGTGGCCATCGTCCTGATGCTGTCCTACGAGGTCAGGCTGAAGAAGGACGCGCTGGCCGGCAATTTGGAGATCGCCCTGCTCACCGGCATGCTCTTCCTGCTGGGAGGGGCGGTGGTGGGCATGATGGAGAGGACCTACGTCATAGCCCTGCTGGCCTTCCTGGCCATACTCGGCCGCGAGGTGGTCAAGGACATCGAGGACGTGGAGGGGGACTTCGACCGCAAGACCCTTCCCAAGAGGATCGGGGTCCGCAAGGCCGGCCTCTTCGCCAGCGCCTCATTCCTGATCGCCGTGGCCCTGAGCCCGCTGCCCTACTTCGACGGCACCTTCGGCATCTGGTACCTGGTCAGCGTGCTGTTCGCGGATGCAACTTTTATATATTGCTCCATAGTTCATTTTCAAAACCCCACCAGAGGACAGAAGCTGGCCAAATACGGCATGTTGCTGGCCCTGCTGGCCTTCCTCATAGGAGGAATACTGTGAAAGTCAAGGATTACATCTACGAGAACGTCAAGAAGGGGACCATGCACATGACCCTGCTGGACCCGGCCAAGCAGAGCCCGGAGAAGGCGGCGGAGATGGCCGCGGTGGCCCAGGGCATGGGCACCGACGCCATAATGGTGGGGGGTTCCACCGACGTCACCCAGGAGAACCTGGACGCCACAGTGCTGGCCATCAAATCCAAGTGCACCCTTCCAGTGATCTACTTCCCTTCAGGCGCCCACGCCATCTCCAGGTATGCCGACGCCATGTACTTCATGAGCATGCTCAACAGCGTGAACGTGAACCATGTCATAGGCGAGCAGGTGAAGGGTGCGCCGATCGTCAAGATGCTGGGGGTCGAGCCGGTTTCCATGGGATACATCATCGTCGAGCCGGGAATGAAGGTCGGAGAGGTGGGAATGGCCAAGCCCATCCCCCGCGCCGACCTGAAGCTGGCCGTGGCCTACGCTTTGGCGACCGAGTACATGGGAATGCGGCTGGTGTACCTGGAGGCCGGCAGCGGGGCCCCCGAACCGGTTCCCTACGAGATGATAGCCGCGGTGAAGAAGAACATCACCATCCCGCTCATCGTCGGCGGGGGCATCAGGGACCCCAAGACCGCGGAGAAGGTGCGGTTGGCCGGGGCAGACGTGGTGGTCACCGGGACCGTTGTGGAGAACAGCGACCTGGGCGAGGACCTCAGGAAGCTCATCCAGGCGGCCAAGGGCACCGCCTGATTCAGACCATCTCGAAGAACATGCGGTGCAGCCGGGGGTCCCCGGTCAGCTCCGGATGGAAGGACAGTGCCATGAGGTTATCCTGCCTGGCCATTACCGCCTCCCCCTGATGCCTGCAGATCACCCGGCACCGGTCCCAGCACCTGGTTATCAGGGGCGCGCGTATGAACACCCCCGGGAAGGCGCCGTCGATCCCCTCAACCTCCAGCGGGGCCTCGAAGGACTCCCGCTGCCGACCGAAGGCGTTGCGGTCCACGGCCATGTCCATCAGGCCGAGCAGTTCCGTCCCGGTCCTCTCGGCCTGTTCCCCTCCCTCCTTGGCCAGCAGTACGCATCCGGCGCAGGTGCCCATGATAGGGAATCCCGAGGAGCCCATGCGCACGATCTCCTCGAACAGCCCGAACTTGCGCAGCAGCTTGGAGATAGTGGTGCTCTCCCCTCCGGGGATCAGCAGGCAGTCCACCTGCCTCAGCTCATCGATGCGGCGAACGGCGATGGCCGTGCCCTTCCGGCCCATGTCCTCCAGGGCCATGTGGGACATGCGCAGGTGCTCGGGGACCGCCCCCTGCACGGATATCACGCCGACCTTCATCGGCAGGGCGATTCCGGGAATGCTAGATAATCATTGCGACTAGTCATCGAAGCGCTTGCGCAGGTCCACGATGGGCTTCATCTTGGGGGTGAACTCCTTGCCGACCTCCCTCATCTCCACCTCGATGGGGTCCAGCAGGTCGTTCTCCAGGCCGCTGCGTATCTCCTCCAAAGATTCAACGGCCTCCTGGACCTTCCTCCTCCCCTCCTCCAGGTCCCCGTTGTACTCCACGGTGAACTTGAGATGGTCCCGGAAGGAGGGCTTGTCGATCACCAGCTGGTAGTTGAGGACGCCGTGCACCTTCATTATGGTCTCGTCGAAGAGGGCGGGGAAGACGTGCTCTCCCAACCCTATCTTGGTGGCCGCGGTACGGCGCCCCTTGGGCTTGCCGATCTTGCCCACGGTGGCGTGGCCGCATGGGCAGGGGGGCAGGATGTAATGGGATATGTCGTATGAGCGGTAGCGCAGCAGCGGGGAGCCCTGGAAGCTCAGGGAGGTCCATATCAGCTCGCCCTCCTCCCCAGGGGGGAGCCTCTTCCCGGTGTCGGGGTCCACGACCTCCACCATGAAGTCCGCCTCGTTGATGTGCAGCCCGGTCTGCACATGGCACTCGATGGTGGTCGCCAATCCCATCTCCGTCATGCCATACTGGCTGAGGCACTTGCATCCCCAGGCCTCCTCCATCTCGTGACGCACCGCCTCGGACAGCGGTTCGGAGGAGCAGATGATGGCCTTGAGACCCAGTGACCGCAGGTCCATTCTGTCCCGGGCCAGCACCGTCACCCGGTAGATGAATGAGGTAAGGCCGATTATCACCTTGGTCTGCTGCTCCCTCATGACCTTGAGCTGCTCGTCCACGTCCACCGCGGAGCAGACCACGGACTTGAGGCCGGCCACCTTGCAGGCGCTCTCCAGCATCAGGCTGGGGTCCCAGGCCACCACGGACGGGAACATTATGTGCAGGGTCTCGCTGCTCTTCAGCCCGGCGGAGCGCAGCGCCGCGGCAATGGAATCCACTATGTTAAGGAGGTCCTCGCTGGTGTAGAACAGCCGCTTGGGCTTGCCGGAGGTGCCGGACGTGGAGAAGGTCCGGGCGATCTTGCTCTGCGAGAGGCAGAGGAAAAGGAACGGCTCCTCGGCCAGGTCGCTCGGGTCGGTCAGCGGTACCCTGTCCAGGTCCTCCATGGTCCGGATGTCCTCCGGCCGTATGCCGGCCTCGGCGTACCTCTTCTGATAGTAGGGGCTGTTCTCCATGACGTAGCGCATCTGCGTGCGGAAGCGGTGCAGCTGGTACTGCTCAAAGGTATGGCGGTCGATCTCCCCCAGCTCCTTCCGCCCCAGAGCCTTGCGGAAGCCCTCGTCCCGCTTGAACGCGTTGCGAACCTTGAGATGCACCCAGTCATGCAGGGGGTTCTCCACGTCCTCCGACACCTTGCGCGAGGACAGCTTGGTGCGGGCGTAGGCGACGATTATGCGGCTCTTCAGGCTCATCGCCCCCCAATGTCCTCCTCGGGATATATTTCTTTCAAACCGCAGGGTTTTTTATCGGCGCACGGCCATTGGATGTGCATGCCTGACGCGGAGAGGATGAGGCAGACCAAGGAGTTCCGTTCACTTCTCAACCTGGGTACCTACCCTGTAGGGGTCAAGATGTACGAGAGGGCCGCGGAGGCCCTGTCCGTGCCGGGAGCCCGGCTTCTTGCATCCACCGCCACCTGCCACATGGCCGCCCTGGCCAGGCACCATTCCCCGGACGGGACGTGTGTCACCACCAGCAGCGGTATGAAATGCCTGTGGGGGTTGGCCTGCCTGGGTCTGATCGCCACCCCGGAGAGGCTGTCCAGGGGGGACCTGAACCGGCCCTTCACCAAGGATGATGAAGCGGCCAGGACCCTGCAGGAGGGCATCTTCATGCTCGGGAACGAGGGGCAGAGGTACAGCGCCATGCTCACCGCTCCCCTGGACGTCATGCCTGTGGCCCCGGACGCCATCGTGGCCTACATGACCCCGGGGCAGGCCCTGAAGGTGCTGCTGGGTTACGAGTACCACCGGGGCAAGGTGCTCAGGGACGCCGCGATCACAGGCCAATCCTCGGTTTGCTCCGGGATAGCCAAGGTGCTGGCCGGAGCGGAGATGGTCATGGACATCCCCTGCGTGGGCGACCGGACCTGGGGTTTGGTGCCCGACGATCAGCTGGTGATGGTGTTCTCCCCGACCATCTTCGAGGAGCTGCTGCAGGGCATGCGGGCCACGGACCGCTTCGCCGCGCATCCCTTCCGTCCATTCCTCAACTGGCCGGTGATATTCCCGCCGGATATGGAGCCCCGGGGAAGGGAGCTCGAGCAGCGATAAGTCCTTATAGAAATGTAAACGGGGGAAAAGCAATATATCATGAGCGTGGTTATGCTGCCAGAGTGAGAAAATGCCCCTGACACCAGAACTGCGTAGGGCGGGAGTTACTCCGGAACTGATGAACACCACCAGGCGCTTCGCCTGCCCCAGCTGTGGAAAGGAGTTCAGCCTGATGCAATCCCGCGCCATCGCCTGCCGCGGGTGCCGGTTCGCCAACACCAACTGCCGCTTCGCCCGCTGCCCCTACTGTGACACGGAGTTCCCCATGGAGCAGGTGATCACCAAGAACAAGTACGGCGAGAAGTACCTGGCCAGCTACGCCAACAACATCCTGAACAACTATTACAACCAGTTCGGGAAGCGCAACTCCAGGTAAGCGAGTTAAAAAAATTTTTAGGGAGGGGGGACCCCTCCCGTTCATCTGTTCTCACTGTACTTCGCCCACATCTCGTGCCGGTACAGCGTCTTCCCCTCCATGGAATTGATGTTGAACAGGCAGAAGGGGATCAGCTTCCCGTCCGGGGTGACGGTGTGTATACAGCAGTTGCGGAAGCGTTCCGTCTCGGACGTCCAGGCGTCCTGGAAGGCCATCATTGACACTGTGAGATAGTGGGTCTTGGCCCGGTCCACGAAATCGCCCCACTCGTTCTGCTTTCCGTCATCCTCCTCCACTATCAGGGAGTCCTCGATGAAGCGCCAGAGGTCGGATATCTCCTTGCGGGTCTTGGTGGCCACCGAGGAGGTGTCCTTGGGCGGTCCGAAGGCCCTGCTGGTCAGCGGGAACAGCGAGCCGTCCTCCATGACCACGGACATGGACTTGGCGTCGCAGTGCACGTTGGAGCAGGAGGTGGGGATGAAGTTGTCCACCCTCAGCTCGCCGTTGGTCTGCTCCTCTATGGCCCTGAGCAGGTCCGGGATGGTCACCCGGTCCTCGTCCTTCGGGGATATGGGGACCCTTCCGAAGTACGCGATGGGCTGGAAGTGCACGCCCTTGATGGTGGGCACCTTGGACTTGGCGAAGTTTATCACCTCGCCCACCCGGTCCAGGTTGATGTTCGGCGAGACCACGCAGACCAGGGTGATGCCCATGCCCACCTTCTCGCAGTTCTCTATGCACTTGAGCTTCTGTTCCAGGATATCGCGCCCGCAGGTCTGCTTGTAGATCTCCCCCTGCAGCCCGTCGAAGGAGAAGTAAAGGTCGTCCGCGCCCGCCTCCTTGCACTTGCGCAGGAACTCGATGTCCTCCGCGAAGCGGATGCCGTTGGTGTTGATCTCGATGTAGTCGATCCCCATCTCCTTCCCCATGCGGATGATGTCGGGAAGGTCGTCCCGGATGGTGGGCTCCCCGCCGCTGATCTGCACCACTATGGGATGGTTGACGTGGTCCAGCATGGTCTGGTACATTCCCCTGATGACATCTAGCGAGGGATTGAACTTGTAGAACTGGTTGGCCGAGGCGAAGCACACCGGGCACTTCAGGTTGCAGCCGTTGGTGATCTCCATGACCACCAGGCATGTGTGCTGCACGTGGTCGGGGCACAGTCCGCAGATCTGCGGGCAGTCCCCGCTCTCCTTCACGGCGATCCTTTCGGGCTTGGACTGCACCGCGGCGTACCGGTACATGTCCTGGTAGTCCTCCTTCCCATTCCAAGCCAATACCTTCCAGGTCCCATGCTCCGGGCATTCCTTGATCAGGTAGACCTTGTCCCCCTCGGCCACCTTGGTTACCGGGATGGTCTTCAAGCACTTGGGGCACAGCCCCTTGGTTTGACCAATGACCTCGCTCATTCCATTCACCGTGATGCCAACTGGAATGTCGTGCGACACTATTCTACTTTTTGCCATATGCCGCACGGCGTTCCCGCCACGACTGAAAAATAATAAGGAAAGGCCGCGTTTAGCGGCCTGAAGTTGTTTTAAGCGCGCTTCTTCTCGAAGAGGCCTTCGGCAGCGGCCAAGGTCTTAACGGCGAGGTATTCCTCGACCCAGGCGTCCCCGGTGGCGGCGTCGATCAGAGCCGGACCGTTCCTCTTGACGGTCATGTACTCCATCTCGACGTGTCCCTGGGAGACGGCCTTTCCGTCCTTGGTCTTCCAGTCCGTCTCGGTCATGACGTTCACGACCTTGCCCAGCGTCATCTTGTGCGCGTAGGCGGACTTGACAACGGCGGTGCCCTTGCCAGATAGGTCGCTCATGACGTAAACGGTGAGTCCACCGATTACCTTCTTGGCCAGCCCGTCGTTGCCCTTCTTGATGTACTTTCCGGTCTGGCAGGCGGTGTTGACCACGTCGGTGACGTCGGCCTCCTTTATGCCCCTCTTCGCGATGAGCTCCTTCACTTCGGCTGGTATAGTTACAGTTACCATTTTTGTCACCTCACCAAGTTCCGTAGGTACCGAAGTCCCTAGCCGCCTTGACCAAGGCCAACAGCTGTCCAGGTATCGTGTACGGAGGCGTCTCGCAAGCAGTACCCAGGATGTAACCCTTCTTGGCGTCGCGACCAGCGAGCAGCTGCTCCTTGGCCTGGTTGTACACCTTGTTCGGGTTGGGGTCGATCATCAGCTTGGTGTCGACCGAGCCCATGACGGTTGCCTTGTCCTGGAAGGTCTCCTTCAGCACGCTGGACGGGAACACGTTCCTGCCGTCGTAACCGATGTGGAACACGGTGAACGGGGACCACATCAAGCCGTCCTTGAACAGCTTGTAGTCGGTCTGGTGGTTACCGCACAGGTGGTAGAACACCTGCGGTCCGGCGCCCCTCTTGAAGCAGCCGTCCACATACCTGAACATGTTCTTCACGGAGTATTCCTGAACACCCTCGTCGCTGAAGATATCGTTGTTGGCCAGCACGGACCCGACGATCAGCATCGCCATTCCATACTTGTCGGCCATTCCCTCAGCGCCGTTGATGGCGGTGTCGGTGTACTTCTGGACCAGCTTTTGGGCGGCCTCAGGCTCGGTGAACGTCCACATGATGAAGTTCTCCACACCCACCAGCTCGGCAGCCGCGCCCACCAGGTCGAAACCGTAGGATATCGGCACCAAGGTCATGGGAAGGTTCTTCGCCACATAGTCGTAGATCCTGTAGAACTGCGGCAGAGTCCAGGCTTTCTTCAGCTCTTCCTTGTCGGGCACATGGATCTTGTCGACGTCCTCGGGGTCCGAGTAGATCGGGCCGGTCGAGATCGGCGGCAGGGTCTCCTTGTACACCAGCTTCAGTCCCAGCTCAGTGACCCACGGCAACGAGAAGAACCAGTGCGTGACTGGTAGTAGGTCAAAGAGGTGGGATATATAGCCGACGCAGTGTATACCCAACTCAGGCTTTTCGTAGAAGTCCCTTATGGTATATCCGCAGTGCACAGCGGCGTTGGACAAGATGATCGGGTCCACGTCAATGCGGTCGTGCGGGTTATCCACGAAGGGGCTTGCAAAGCGCTTGGCGGCATTACCGTGCCACCTGCTATCCATGGCTGGAAATATTTCTTCGTAGCCCATAGAAATCCCCGGACCTCTAACAGCAATGGACCATATATAATGGTTGTTGAAGGCATGTGAAAAAAAGTTTCATTAACGGCTTATACGGATGCATCAAATAGAATTATTTTTCATTTATGGCGGTTAAAATTAAACAAATTCTCAAAAAACACGAAATTTTTTATCAACTCGAATTTTAAAAATGATCTCGATTGGCCGGTGCTGGCTCAGGCCAGCCTCTGATACACGGCCACGAACAGGAAGATGCCACCTGCAGTGAAGACGATCACCCCACTGGTGGAGACGCTGAACAGCACGGAGAGTATTATTCCCAGCACCGCGGCCGCCACCCCGAACATGGTGGAGGCCAAAAGGGTGGCCTTGAATGAACGCTTTAGCTGGAGCGCGGTCAGGCCGGGAAGCACCATCAGCGCCACCACCAGGATTATCCCGATGACCTTGATGGACAGGGCGATGGAGACCGCCACCAGGAGGTTGAAGGCCAGGGTCATGGCCTGCACGGGTATGCCTTGCAGTCTGGCCCCGTCCTCATCGAAGGTGATGGCCAGCATCTCCTTGTAGAAGAACATCATGAAGCCGATTATGAACAGGGCCAGGGTCACCAGGACCAGCACGTCGGTGCGGGTGATGGTTAGGATCGATCCGAACAGGTAGGACATCAGGTCCACGTTGAACCCGTTGGCTAGGGAGATGACTATCATGCCCAGCGAGAAGCCCATGGCCATCATGACCGCCACAGCCGAGTCGGACTGCGCCAGGCCCTTGCGCCTCATGTAGGTTATGCCCAGGACCGCCACGGCGGACACGGCCATGGCCCCTAACATGGGATCGAAGCCGATCAGCAGCCCTGAGGCCACCCCGCCGAAGGCGGTGTGCGCCACCCCGTCCACCAGCATGGATTCCTTGCGCAGGATCAGGAACAGCCCTATCCAGGCCGAGACTATGGCGGCCAGGGAGCCCCCGAGCAGGGCCATCTGGATGAACTGGTAGTTGAACATCGAGGCCAGGAGGTCAAAGCTGCTCATCTACGAACACCCCCTGGCACTGATGGCGGTGGAAGGCGAAGTGGAAGTGCTCACCATAGCCCTTCTTCAGCACGTCGTCCGGTACCGTGCCCTCGGTTATGGCCGAGCTGTGCACCTCCCGGTTCACGCACAGCACCCGGGACATGCGGCAGAACACCGCGGCGAGGTCGTGGGACACTATCAGGATGGTCAGCCCCTTCCTCTGGTTGAGGTTGGCGAGCTGCATGAAGAAGCGCTCCTGGGTCACCGGGTCGAAGCCGGTGACCGGCTCGTCCAGCACCAGCAGCTCGGGGTCGGAGACCAGGGACTTGGCCACGAAGGCCCTCTGCCTCTGCCCGCCCGAGAGCATGCCAATGCGCTTGTGGGCCAGGTCGGTGATCCCCATGAGGCCCAGGGCCTCGTCCACCGCCCTCCAGTCATCCTTGTTGCGGAAGCGCCCGATCTTCTTGCGGTTCACCCGGCCCAGCCCCACCAGCTCCCTGACCGTTAGCGGGAAGTGCGAGTCGAAGTTAATGGCGAACTGCGATACGTAGCCGACCTTCTCCCACTGGTCGAAGGACCCGATGTCCTGGCCCATGATCCTTATGACCCCCGACTCCCGGGGGAGCAGACCTAGGAGCGCCAGTACCAGCGTGGTCTTGCCCCCGCCGTTGGGACCCACCACCCCGACGTAGTCACCCCTTTCCACGGAGAACGAGGCCTTGGATATGGCCATGGCCGGCCCCCTCATCACCGTGAGGTCCTTGACCTCGATCATGGGCTCCGACATGCCCTAGGCGACCCCCAGACCTGCCTTCAGGCTGACCAGGTTCCTCTGCAGCTGGTCCAGGTAATCCGCGTTCCCTTTGGGGTCCTGATACGGCCCCAGGGCCAGGAAGACCTCGAGTATGGTCACGGTGTGATCGGTCCTGGATTCCAGATCGGACTTCAGGGCCTGGCCGTAGCTCTGCTTGTAGACCGGGTCGACCATCACCGAGAATATGCCGGAGCTCTCCATCATGTCGGCCAGGGCGATGAGCGTGGCCGCCGAGGGGTCCTCGTCCGCGCTCAGGCCGATCACCCCGTGCTGTTCGAAGCCGTAATCATGGGCCAGGTAGCCGAAGGCCGCATGCGACACAATGACGCCGGGCACGCTGGCGTTCGCGAGGGACGAGTACTGCGCATCCAGGGCCGCCAGGCTCTGGTTAAGGGACGCGAATCGGGGGGTGAAATAGGATATGCCATCGGGATCGGCCTCGCAGAGCGCCTTATACACGTTCTCGGCCTGGGACATGGCCCGCCTCGGGCTGAGCCAGGTGTGCGGGTCGACAGCTCCTTCATCCTCATGCCCTTCGCCCTCGTGCCCCCCGGATATGAACTCCACGCCAGCGGTGGTGTTCGCCACCACCCTTCCGTTCGGGCCGATGGCCGGAAGCACCTCGCTGACCAGCCATGCGTCGGCCGGACCTCCGTTGTAGAGGATCAGCTGTGCGTTCTCCGCCCTAATTATGTCCTGCGGCGACGGGGTCCAGGAGTGCAGCTCCGAGTTGTACGGAACCATGGAACTGACGGATACCCTCTCCCCGCCGATTGACTCGGCCATGTAGGCCAGGGGATAGAAGGTGGCCACCACCTTCATCCCGTCGTCCTCCTCTGCATCCTGCCTCAGGAATACCGAGGCCCCGATCAGTATGCCGACCGCTATGAACGATCCCACGACCAATACGAGCTGCTTTCGGTTCATATGCCCCGATTCGGCAACTCCTAGCTAGTTAATAACATTTTCTAAAATTGTTATTAAATTTTTTGTTTTGTGCTCCCATCCCCTCAAGCGGATCAAGACATGTCCCGTCTGTGCTTGGTCATCGGCCATATACCCCGGCGCTAGCATGTTGGTTAATAACCTTTTTTAAAAATTATTTATATTCGTTAATAACATGCACCGAACGATGCCAATAATCAGCATCTCCCTCACCGATAAGAACGTCGAGGACCTGGAGAGATTGCAGCGGGAGCTGGGCTTCACCGGCCGTTCGGAGGCCATAAGGGCGGCCATGCGCACATTGCTGGCCGAGAACAGCGAGCGCAGGAGCATGGCGGGACAGGTGGACGGGGTGCTGATCATGGTCAACGATGCCTGCGCATCGGGCCAGATCCACGACCTCTATCACGAGAACCACCTGCTGATCAAATCGCACGTGCACAATCACCTGGGCAATCACAAGTGCATGAACATGATGGTGCTCAGCGGGGATGCCTCTCAGATCAACGGGCTTCTCGACGAGATCTATCGGCTTGATGGAGTGGCATATATCAAGTTCATCCGGTCCTGAGCGGCACAACTGGAAGGCCGCCCCTCTTCCAGGCCGCGAAGCCCCCGAGCATCATGCTAACGTTCCCGATGCCGCTGTTCCTGAGCAGGCTCGCCCCCGCCCCTCCGCGCGGGCCTGAGCCGCAGAATAACACCAGCTCCTTGTCCACCGGAAGTTCCGAGGACCGTTCCATCAGCTTCCCCAGGTGCAGGGACATGGAGCCGGGGATGACCCCATCCTCCATCTCCCGGCGGTCCCGCAGGTCCACCAGGAGCAGGGGGTCCCCGGCCTGCTGCCTGGACCACACCTCCTGAGCGGTGCGGGCGGGAATGGTGGATATCGGCATTCCGTTCATGATCCAGGGACCCATGCCCCCCTTGGCGTAGCCGATCACGTCCTCATAACCCACGCGGATGAGGTAGCGCACCGCGACCTCCACCTCCTCCAGGCGGTCGGCCATGATCACCAGCGGCCGCCCGTAGGGGATGAGGTACCCTCCGAACACCGGGATCCCCTCCAGCCAGACGTTCTGGGAGCGGGGGACGTGCGCCGCTACGTAGCTGTGAGGCTCCCGGACATCCAGGACCAGCGCCCCTCCCTCCTGCTCCTCCTTGAGCTGCCGCGGGGATAGGGGACCGGGACGGGGAATGTCACCGAGTATTATCGGCCCGTGCAGGTTCAGCGCCTCCATGCGCTCGAAGTAGGGTGGCTTCTCCATGCCCTCGGACATCTTGGACATGATGAAGTCCATGCGCGAGAGCTGCAGGGCGTGATTGTCCCTGACCTCCAATCCGATGGTGGTGATCTCCCTCTTGCCTATGGCGTGACCGCAGGCCGAACCCGCGCTGTGCGCCGGCAGCACCATGACCTCCTGCCCCAGGGGGACCAGCCGGCGGTGAAGCGAATCGTAGAGCTTCTCTGATAGGTCCCGCAGGCTTTCCGGACCAGTGAGGTCCGTACGGCCCACATCTCCTGAGAACAGGGTGTCCCCTGAGAATAGCATGAACGGCCCCCGGGCATCTGACACCAGGTAGCAATGGCTCTCGTAGGTATGCCCGGGGGTGTGCATGGCCCTGATGGTCAGCTCCCCCAGCCCGAACTCATGACCGTCCCGCAGGGGATTCCCGTAACCGAACTCCATCTGTTCGCCGTGGTATATGGCCGCCCCGGTGGCATTGGCCAGTTCCAGCGCCCCGGAGACGTAGTCCTCGTTGCGGTGGGTCTCCAGCACAATCATGATCCGGGCCTCCCTGGCCCGCGCCAGGTCCAGGTACTCGCCGACATCCCTGCGCGGGTCTATGACAGCGGCCTGCCCTTCCGACTCCAGGAAATAGGACAGGTGCGCCAGCCCCTCCGACCTCACCCGTTTGAAGTACATGTCACAAGAGTATTCGCCAGCGTGGGTAAATACCCCTCGCCTCAATCATGCCCCTCAAGCCCGATGGAGGCCAGGCAGCGCACTGCCTCCTCTCCGTGCTCCAGAGGCACCAGGATATGGTCATAGCGGTAGCTGGAGATCACGAATATCGGTATGCCTTCCTTGGCCAGCGCTGATGAGGCCCTGGCCAGTATCCCCACCATTTCCAGCTCGAACGGGCCCAGGGTGATGCATGCGTAGGGGCCTGAGCCTCCCGCCTGCCCGGATATCACAGTGACCTCGTCCCCTTCGTCGATGACGGCCAGGCGGTCCCCCGGGAGCGCCTCCCCTGGCCGGAGGCGGCGGATATACAGAGGAGCGTTCCTGCGAAAGATCATGCCCGGCCATCAAATGGAGGATATAAATCTTGACCGGCGAGGCGCCTGAACGGCCTGCGGCGCCGGTGCATGGGGCTGTCCGATCTCTGTTCATTAGAGCACGAAGTGGTCATGACCGTGGCCGGGAGTTCCAGTGGTGAACATGTAAAAAAGATCGGAGCGGTCGGTGCTTGGTCCATGGTTCATGCTACGGACGCATGGTATAAACCACCTGCCGGGAGGTGGTCGAAAGTGAGCGGGCGTTTATAATAAGTAAAAACGGCATCAAGGGCCGTTGCCATCGATGGAAGGTGCTGAGGAGGGCGGAAGAGCTCCGGTCGCTGGTGATTGGACCCAGCGAACGCTGGACCGCGTCCTGCAGGGCGGCTTGGAACGGAAGGTCCTGGCCCTCGTGGTGGTCGGCCTGATGTTCTACGGGGCGGCTCTGGCCGTCGATGCCCTGGTGCTGCAGCCCTTCTTCGGTGACTCCCTCAGCGACCCCACCGACCTTGACTTCTACCGGGCCAGGGCCGAGAACATCCTGGCCGGGAAGGTCCCCTACGTGGACTTCCAGTCCGAATCCCCCCCGCTGATAATGTACCTGTTCGTGGTCCCGCAGCTGGCCGGAGGTTCGGTGCTGGCCTACCAGGCCTTCTTCGCCTTGTTCGCCGTGGCCACCTCGGTCCTGCTCTTCCTGGGGCTGAGGAGGTACGATGAGCGGAAGGCCATGGCCGCAGGACTGCTCTACCTGGCATACCCCCTGGGGGTCATGGAGTTCGGGATCGGGGCCCAGGACGAGGCCGTCACCACCTTCCTGTTCGTCCTCCCGCTGCTGCTGGCCCTGGGCGGCAGGTCTCTCTGTTCCGGCATGGCCTCCTTCGTCGGCGTGCTCACCAAGATGTTCAATGTGGTGCTGCTACCCTGGATGTTCCTGTGGTCAGGGAGGAGGGAGAGGATGGCCATGGTGGCCGGGTTCGTCATCCTGGCCCTGCTGCTGGTCCTGCCCTTCGTGATACTGTTCCCGGACCAGCTCCCCTCCTTCCGCTACTACTTCCTGGGGAACCCCGACCACCCCACCGGCGGGTCCTCCATATCCCCATGGCATTACCTGGGGATGATGGGGCTGGGATTGCCCGGATGGGCGGGCGTGTCCCTGACCCTGGCCGGATTGGCGGCCGCGTCCCTGTACGCCATGTGGAAGAGGATGTCCCTATGGCAGGGGGCGGCCCTGGTCACCGTGGTGTTCTTCCTGGTGTATCCCAAGGTCCTGCTGGTCTACTTCATGATGCCCGCGGTCCTCCTGCTCATGTGGGCCGTGGAGGACCGCAAGGTGGTCCTCAAGCTGACCGCCATGCTCGCGCCCCTCTTCCTCTCCGTGGCCCTGACCGGCAACGGCATGAACCCGTTGGAGGACGAGCCTTGGGTTTGGATCACGGGGATCGCCCTGAGCCTCATCGGATGGGGGCTGATGTTGCACGCCTGGTGGTCGGTCCGGGACCGCCGCGTATTCTTCGAGACGGGAGCATCACTTGCAGGTGACCTGCACTCCCACGATGCCCACCACGATGAGCAGCACAAAGAATAGGCGACTGAGGTCGGAGGGCTCGTTGAACAGCAATATCCCCAGCACCAGGGTGCCCACCGCGCCGATGCCCACCCACACCGCGTAGGCTGCGCCCATGGACAGCTTCATCCTCAGTGCCCTCCCCAGCAGGAACAGGCTCAGGGCCAGGAACACGAACGTCGCCGCGGCCCACCACAGGACGGTGAACCCCTCGGACAGCTTCATGGAGGTGGCCCACACCGGCTCCAGGAGCCCGGCGGCCACCAGCACCGCCCAGGCCCTCCCGCACCTCTCCGGCTCGACCGGGCACTGCCCCCCATCATCCCCGCGCTCGTCCATATCACACCCCCGCGGTAAGCTGGACCCCGGCGATCCCGATTATGATCAGCACGATGAAGAACACCCTCACCAGCTGGGCCCTCTCCTTGAAGAGCAGGATCCCGGCGACAAGCGCCCCTACCGCCCCGATGCCCGTCCACACCGCGTAGGCCGTGCCCATGGGCAAATCCAGATCTATGGCCAGGGACAGCAGGTACATGCTAGCGAACAGGAAGGCCGCGGTGAAGGCGGTCCATCCGACCCTCTTGAAGCCCTCGGACTTCTTGAGCCCGATGACCCACATCGGCTCCATGACACCGGCTAGGACCAGGTACGCCCAGGCTATGGAAGGCATGGCCTCTCGTATCGAGGACCCCGCTATATGGTAGTTTCGCAATCGTTCATGTTCGGTGGAGGGGCTAGGCGGGAGGCCGCCGCTGCCCCGAGCAGTGAGGTTCTAATACGTCCTGCTGCAAGCGAACCTCGTGAGCGGTACTGAAGGGAGGGCGATCATCGAGGTCCATTCCATCACCAAGCTGTACGGCCGCCGCAACGAGGTCAGGGCGGTCGACGGGCTGTCCCTGAGCGTGAGGGAGGGCGAGACCTTCGGTCTCCTGGGTCCGAACGGATCAGGCAAGACCACCACCATACGCATACTGAACGGGATAATCCGCCCCACCTCCGGGAGGGCCGCGGTGAACGGATTCGACGTGGTCTCCCAGAGCAATGAGGTCAAGCGTTCCACGGGATTGCTGGCCGAATCCCCGGGCCTCTACGAGAAGCTGAGCCCGGCGGAGTACCTGGAGTTTGTGGGCTCCCTGTACGACGTGCCCAGGGACGTTCTTTCAGGGAGGGTCGAGCGCTTGCTGTCCCTGTTCCATCTGGAGAGGCGCAGGGACGACCTGTTGGAGGGCTTCAGCAAGGGCATGAAGCAGAAGGTGCTCATCGCCGCCGCGCTAATACACGACCCCCCGATAGTGTTCCTGGACGAGCCGACATCCGCGCTCGATCCCCGGGCCTCCCTGGTGGTGCGGGACCTTATCAAGGACCTGTCGGAGAAGGCCAACAAGACCGTGTTCGTGAGCAGCCACATCCTGCCCCTGATGGAGGAGGTGTGCGACCGCATCGCCATTATAAACCAGGGCCGGGTTGCCGCGGTGGGTACGGTGGCGGAGCTGAGAGCCTCCTCCGGCTCTTCAACCCTGGAGGAGGCCTTCATCAGCTACACCGGGGGAGAGGAACGGACCGACGCCCTGTCCTGGAGGGGAGCGGTTGCCGGCGCCTAAGTGGTGGCTGATCGCCCGGAACGAGTATCTGCTGAAGACCAGCGGAATACGCAGGTGGAGGAAGGTGTTCCCGTTCCTGGCCCTGGCCTTCGTGGCCTGGTACGTGCTCTACGCCGCTCCGGCGGTTTTCTCCCTGGCATCCGGACTGACCCAGGAGCTGTTCCTGTCCGACGCGGCCCTGGCCTTCCTGCAGGTCATCCTATTCGTGATCTTCATCAGCGTGCTGACCATACCGATAATGCAGACCCTGCAGGACGCCAGCCTGGCGCCCCTGGAGACGCTGTTATCGGCCCCGGTGCGCCCCAAGGACGTGCTCATCGGCAAGTTCCTGGGCATGCTGCCTACGTATTCCATACTCATCTCCATACTGGCCGGGACCTTCCTGGCCCTCTTCATACCCTTCGGCATGACCATGGACCAGGTGCTGATCTCCGTGGCTGTTTTCGTGCTGGTGGTGCTCATCGCCCTCTGGCTTGGACTGCTGATCGCCGCCATGCTCAAGGCCAGGCTGGGCCGCAGCGTGCGTGGCCGGGAGGCCGGACAGGCGATGGCCCTGCTTATCGCCCTGCCGCTGGTGGGCCTTATGTACCTCTCCATGAACGGGCAGATGATGGACGCCCTGCAGGGCCGCGGCGCGGACCTCTCCGGGGCATTCTGGCTGCTGCCCAGTTCCTGGGGTGCGGACCTGGTCCTGCGCTTCCTGCGCCACCCCGGGGACCTGGGGTTCGAGGCCGGGAGGACCGTGCTCGGCCTGCTGGGTCTCTCGGGCTTCCTGCTGGGCTCGGTGCTGGTGGGCGGAAGGCTATCCGGTCATGCCTATGACCTGGAGCCGGTGTCCTTCGCCACTCCCAGGGCGGCCCCGGAGGGCCGGCTGTACCGTTACGCCAGGGCCGCGGCCCTGGGAGGGCCGTTCGGCTCGGTGCTGGTCACGGTGATGAAGGATTACGGAAGGAGGCTGGAGAACCTCTCCCGGGTGCTGTACATCATGGGGCTGGTGATCATGATGGAGGTGTTCATGCTGGGCTCCCTGCCCCCGGGCAACTACGTCTCCCTGGCGCTGCTGACGGTATCGTGGCTCATGGCCTTCCTGTGCGTGTTCGTGGTGGGGGAGGTGACCGCCCGGGGCAAGGACAACCTGTTCATCTACCGCAAGGCCCCCGGCGGGGAATCGCGATTGGTCCGGGCCAGGGTGCTGCAGGGTTGGCTGGTGGTGCAGCCAGTGGCCGCCATGTCCGCGCTTATCGTGCTCCTGCCGGCGGGGCTGCCCTGGCCAGAGGTGCTGTCCCTGTGCGCCTGGCTGGTGTGGGTGTCCTCGGCGTACGTCATGATGTCCACCGGGCTGTTCCTGCTCTTCCCGGCCTTCACCGAGAAGCCCATGGAGGTGCTGGGGAACGCGGTCATGGTCATGGCCATCTCCTTCCTGCTGTTCGTGCTGTGCTTCGCCCTGTTCGGGGAGGCCTGGGGGCTGTTGGCCCTGCTGATCTCCAGCTCGGTCCTGGGAGCGGCCTTCCTGGCCGCGGGATACCGGCACCTGCGGCGCCTGGAGTGAGCGGGCTTTCATTATCACTTCCGCGAAACCACCCCAAATCATTGAAATAATCCTAAATCATCGTTAACGTATACCAGGAGATGCCAGATATGAACGGGCTCCAGGTTCCCAACACCATCACCGAGTATGACGAACGATTCCGCATCATGGCCGATGTGGCCCCGGTCCTGATCTGGATGGCCGGATTGGACAAGCTGTGCTACTTCTTCAACCAGCCATGGCTGGACTTCACCGGCCGGACCATGGAGCAGGAGATGGGCAACGGCTGGGCGGAGGGGGTGCACCCCGATGATTTCGATCGCTGCCTGCACATCTACACCTCGGCCTTCGACGCCAGGGAGGATTTCCGCATGGAATACCGGCTCCGGCGTCACGATGGCGGGTACCGCTGGATACTGGACACCGGCCGGAAGATCCTGGACGAGAAGGGGGACTTCCGGGGCTACATCGGCTCCTGCGTGGACATCCAGGACCTGAAGGACGCCGAGGAGCGCGCCCGGGCCCTGCAGGACCAGGTGTACCAGGCCCAGAAGATGGAGGCCATAGGGACCCTGGCCGCTGGCCTGGCCCACGACCTCAAGAACATGCTGCTGGTGGTCCGCGGGAACGCGGAGCTTATAGCCATGCGGACCGGATCGGACGACAAGGTCCGGGACCAGGCCATGAAGATCGTAGCGTCGAGCGACCGGGCCTCGGAACTGCTGCGCAAGCTGCTCATCTTCAGCCGCAGGGAGCCCATGAAGAAGGAGATGATGGACAGCGCGGCGGCGCTCAAGGAGTTGATGGGGCTGGTCCGGGCCATTGTCCCCAAGAGCGTATCCGTGGAGCTGGACGCCCCGGAGGACCTGTGGCCGGTGTACGGCGACGTGCGCATGCTGGAGCAGGTGATGCTCAACCTGGTCACCAATGCGAGGGTCGCTGTGGGCGGGAAGGGCAGCATCAGGATCGTCATGAGGAACCGGCCGTTCGATGGCCGGGAGGAGACCCCGGAGGGTGACTTCCCGGTGGGTCGTTTCGTTTCCATGGACGTGGTGGATACCGGCACGGGGATGACCCCTGAGCAGATCGGCCATGTGTTCGAGCCGTTCTTCACCACCAAGGCGGCGGGGGAGGGCACCGGGCTGGGATTGCCCATTGTGTACGGGATCGTGAAGGAGCACGGGGGCTGGGTGGAGGTGGAGAGCTCCCCGGGCCAGGGGTCCAGGTTCACCATCTTCGTGAGGGCCGACCCGGAAACGGGAGCCTAGTCCCGGAGGACGAAAGGCCCCGGGAAGAAGCTTAATCGGCCTGGCCGCGCATATGTGGCATGAAGATGAGCTCGACCGCCTCGGAAGCCCAGTTGAGAAGGCAGCTGTCCTGGCTGCGGGAATCATGGTCCTGGATCATGGGACAGATGGTCCTGAGCACCCCGAAGCGATCGACCGCCCTGGACGTGGGCTGCGGACCTGGATTGGTCATGGAGCTGTTCTCGCCCCTGATGGACATCGTGGGGGTGGACATCGATCCGGCGATGGTACGGAGGGCCCGGGGGAGGGGTCTGAGGGCCGTGGTGGGCGACGCGCTGCAGCTCCCCTTCGCCGACCGCAGCTTCGACGTGGTCTACTGCTCCTTCACCCTGATGTGGGTCGGGGATGTCGAGAAGGCCGTGGAGGAGATGGCCAGGGTGGCCCGGCGATGCGTGGTGTGCCTGGCCGAGCCGGACTACGGCGGAAGGATATGCCATCCCCCGGAGGTGGCCTTGTTGGACCGGCCCCTGGTCGACTCCCTGAGGGCCCAGGGGGCGGACCCCTTCGCCGGCCGCAGGCTGGGCAGATGCATGGAGTTGGCCGGCCTTAAGGTGGAGTGCGGGGTGCACCCGGGCATGTGGTTGCCCTCGGATCTCCGGAACGAGGCGGAGGCGGAATGGGCCTCCCTGGCCGGCGACATGGCCGGCTTGGTCGATGATCGAACGCTCTTGGAGGCCAGGGCCGCCTGGGACCGGGCGTCGGCGGACGGCTCGCTCTTCCTCTTCAATCCGGTGTTCTACGCCATCGGACGTCGGTGATCACATGCTGGAGTGCCGGTCCAGGCAGATGTAGTCCCCGTGCTCGCGGGACAGGGGGCAGCCGCCCCCGCACACCTCTTTCATAGCGCATTCCACGCATTCCCCGTCCAGGTATTCCCTGTTCCGGATGCGCCGGCAAAGGTCGTGCTCCCAGATGTCCCTCCAGTCATCGGTGAGGATGTTGCCCAGCGACCGGTAGTAGCTCTGGCACGGCAGCACGGACCCGTCCGGCTCCACGGCCATGTTCAGCGAGCAGGCGGTGCACTGCTTGATGCCCAGCCCGTGGTTGATAGGGTTCAGCTCGTGATAGGGCGTGGGGGTGTACCAGATCAGCTTCACGCCGTGGTCATCGGCCATTCCCTTGAGCCGGTCCAGGATGGAGGCCAGTTCCGGGTATCCAATCCCTTCGGCATCCACCCCCTTCCCGGAGCGGATCAGCCCGTTGAAGGCGATGTTCCTGACGCCCAGAGAGATCAGGAAGCGCATGGTGCCCTCCACGCCATCCAGGTTGGAGCGCATGATGGTGGTGTTCGTGGAAACGTAGAGGTCCTCGGACAGAGCGGCCTTGAGCCCCTCGACGGTCTCCCTCCAGGCGCCCTCTCCGCCCACCAGGCGGTCATGGACCTCATCCTCGGATGAGAGCACGGTGATCTGAACGTGGTCCAAACCTCTGACGACCAGATCGTGAAGGTATCCCGGCCTCGCCAGATTTCGGCCGTTGCTCACCAGCCCGGTCACCTGCCCGTACCTCTCGGACCAGGATACCAGTTCCGGCAGGGCCTGGCATTCCGTGGGCTCGCCCCCGGTGAAGACTATTTGCGGAATTCCAAGCTTCCAGGTCCTGGTAATCACCTGCTTCCATTGCTCGGCCGTAAGCTCCTTCAGCTCGCGCGGCTCGTTGTAGCAGTGTTCGCAGCGGTTCTGGCAGCGATACGTCAACGCCAGGTCCATGCGGTACGGGGCCGGGAAATCGTCCTTGCCTATGGACGGCTTGTCAGGACCGATCATCCCCAGGACCTGGTCGTCCCCCTTCAGGAACTCCATGAGCTGCCCCCTGACCTGGCCGTGATTCTCTAATGCCTTTTCCTTCTCCAAGTGCTTGTAGCGCCGGCGCAGGTACTTGACGACCTGCTTATCGTCACGGTCCTCCAGGACGCATCGGACGTGGTCCAGGGCGGTGCCGTTCAGGAATATTATGCTTGAGGCGTCAACGAGAAGCGCGCCCTTGCTCTCCGAATCGATGCGCAAATGGAAGCGGTGGTCCTGGAGGTCGCCGAGGCCATCGTACTTGTGGACACCGGCGCGTAAACCCTTTCCGTTGAGCTCCCGCCACCAGTTGACGAGCGTCATCGTCCACCCCCGGCGCATGCGCAGGCACAGGCGCAGTGACCGCCGCCACGCACCGGTCCGGAGCTGGAGACCGGTATCGGATTGGTCACCCGAACCACGTCGTTGGCGATGCCTCGCATGTCGTTCACCAGGTTGTTCGCTGCGTTCCGCACGTTGTTCACATAATCGGTGGCCATCTTACCCACGTCCGGACCGGGCCGCGCAGTGCCAACATTGCCCGGCATCGGCCGGTGCATGAATATCGGCAGGACCAGGATATCCCTTTGCATCCGTCCCGGATAATCGCGGTCTAGCATCATCCAGTCGTTGTTCCTCCCCAGCTGGAACGCGGCGTCATCCGGCGTCCCGGCCTCCTTGACCTGCTGCCAGGCCCGGTCGCAGATGGCCGAGTAGTAGCTCTGGGTGGCCGACTGGTCGAAGCCCTTCATCTTCTCCAGGGTGGCGTTGATCAGGTTCACCAGGGCCTCCTTGAGCAATGGACCGCTCACCGTGCCGTCCGGATCTATGGCCCTGAGGTAGTCGTTCTCGTAGGGATGTTCCGCGGAATCGGAGAGCTTGCGCAGGCGCATCGGGGCGGACCCGGATACCACCTGGACCTTGCCCTTCCTGATGAGGCCGAAGAGCATCATGGCGGAGACCATCTCCAGGGGCCTTTCCAGCACGATCGCGGCCTCCACCGCGGTGAGGTCGCGGCGGGGTCCGGCCCCGACCACGTTCATCACCGGTTCGTAGTAATCCTTCCTGCGACGGCGGGCGGCCAGCATGGCCACTATGAAGAGGGTTACGAACAGGGCCATGAACAGCAGCGGGAAGAGCAGGGTGAGCAGCACGACGAGGCTCCCGAAGGCATCGGTGTCCTCCCCCGGAAGGTAGTACCGTTCCACGTAGTTGACGGGGAAACCTATGCCCACGTCGTGTTCGCCTGCGGCGACGGAATCCGGACTGACGCCGTGGTCCGTCCAAAGGGCCACGTGCCTCGAGGTGGCGTTGTCCCAGAATATCTGGTCCCAGGGATTGTTCTCGTACCAGAGGGCGAGCGAGTCGTCGACGAAGGCCTCCGGGAAGATCAGGCGCTGCACCAGGACCCCGGTCGGACCGGCCTGGAACTCCGGATCGAACCAGGTGGCCCGGAAGCTCACCCCCACGGTGTCATTGACCAGCTCGTTCAGGTAGACCATGTGCGGGTTGTTCACATGGAAGTAGAGCTGGAACTCCCCATGGTCCTGGATGGCGCTCTGGAGCAGGCTGCCGAACTCCACGGCCATCCCCACGTCCACGTAGGGGGATTCGTGCACTTGGGAGGGGGAGTGTTCGGCCCCGTCCACGATGATGCGGGCGTTGGCCGAGCCCTCGTCGTAGTACCGGTTCGGAAGTCCGATATCCACACCGTCCAGGAAGCCCACGTTGGTGAAATGGAAGTAGTAATCTATGTCCACGCTGCCGTCCCGGAGCACGGTCACGTTGACCTCCTCCCTGGCCAGGGAGAACGAGTATTCTGCGGCCTCGGCCTCGCCTACCGGGGAGATGTGAAGTGCGGAGAGGCTTCCGAGCACCGCCGCCGCGATCAGCAGCAGTGAGACTGTGAGCGCAAGGAAGCGAAAATGGCGTTCCATAGCGCTCACCATTTGGGGGATTCCTCCAGGGAGGATATGGTGCCGCAGTACGGGCAGGTCATGACGACCCCGCCCTGCACCACCCGGAGGTTCTCGTCCGCGAGGGGGGCCCCGCAGCTCTTGCACTTCAGCTCCCTCTTCTCCATCTGGCCGGAGCCAGACATGGTGACGTTGAAGTTCTGGGAGACCAGGGTGGGCTTGGCCGCCTCTATCCTCCGGCTGCGGTAGCTGTAGAACATCAGCATGGCCGCGACGGCCATGAACGCAGCCCCGGTGAGCAGGTTCTGGGTCCCCGCGGCGATCAGGAATACGACCCCGAGCAGCACCAGGAAGATGGCCACGAACAGCAGCAGTCCCTCTAAGACACGGCTCAATTATGATCCCCCACCAGCGGATGCCGTTGCATGTTAAAAAGGGATTGTATTTCCTCCTTATGGCGGTACGAGCGTCCAGCACCAGGACGGCGGTCCTAGCTCCTTCCCGTGCCCTTCTCCCCCAGGCGGGATATGATGGCCCCCACCAGGGACAGTATGCCGCCGAAGGCCACGGCCATGGCCACCGAGCGCGATAGCTCGTCCGCCAGCGGCCCGCCGGCTATCGCGCCGTAATCCATGGAGCCCATCATCAGGGTCATCAGGATGGTGGCCAGGGAGACCCCCACCGCCAGGCTGAGGTTCCGGGTGGTGGCCTGGATGGAGGAAGCCAGGCCGCTCTTCCTTATCGGCAGGGCCATCATCAGCTCGGCGTTGTTGGGGGTCTGGAACAGACAGCTCCCTATGCCCATCACCGCGAAGGCCAGCAGCATCAACGGGAGGTTGAGCGTGAAGAACCCGTAGGCCATCATGAAGAAGGCCAGGGCCCGGATGGAATGGGCCAGGGTGGTGTAGGGGAACGCCCTGCGGCGATCGTATATCCGGCCGACAAGGGGCGACCCCACCATGGTGATGGCCGGCAGGATCATGAAGATGAAACCGACGGTGGTCGGGTCGTAGACCAGCACCCCTTCGAAGTAGAAGGGGCCGAGGATGGTCACCATGTTCATGGAGATGAAGAACATGACCATGCTCAGGGCGCTGAGGGAGAAGCGCCGCACCCGGAACACCGAGAGGTCCAGCAGCGGCTCCTCGGCGCGCCTCTCGCGGAGCACGAAGAGGACGAAGGTCGCCAGCAGTATGGCCAGAGATATGGTCGAACCGGCCTCGAACCTGCCGGTGTTCCCCACCTCGCCCAGCATGAGCACCAGGGAGGCCATCATGGCTATCCAGAGCACCGCCCCCGGATAATCCATGCGCAGGCGGTCGGAGAGCGTCTCCCCGATGCGCAGGTACCGTACCGCGGCGGCCGCGGCGATGAGACCGATGGGCACGTTCACCATGAAGATGGACTGCCATCCGAAGGTGCCCACCAGCACCCCGCCGATCACCGGCCCGAGCATCCCTCCGACGGCCACGGTGGACCCCAGGAACCCCAGGGCCTTGCCGCGGTCCTTGATCGTGAAGAGCCTGAAGACTATGGCGGTGGATACGCTGAACATCATGGATGCCCCCAGGCCCTGCGCCAGCCGGAAGAGTATGAGCTGCGGAAGGCTGACGGACAGTGCGCACAGCAGGGAGGACAGGGAGAAGACCACCATTCCGATGGTGAACATCCTCGCCTGGCCTACCCGTTCTGCTACCTTGCCCGAGATTATCAGCGCGCAGGTCTGTGCCAGAAGATAGCCAGTGACCACCCATTGCGTATCCGCCACCGCCACGCCGTAATAGCTCGTAATCGATGGCAGGGCGATGTTCAAGGCCACCGCGTCCAGGACGGTAATGAATACGACTTGCATCACGATGGCGTGGGCGACATACGGTCCCTTCGTTTTGATCATCG
>JAXGRO010000006.1:0-70997 GCA_040765825.1 Methanomassiliicoccales archaeon | reverse complement strand
TGCTTCCGGGCGGCTGTGGGAGCGGAAGGCCTGGGCCTGCGTTCGGCCGAGGAAGGCGTGCTCCTGGAGATGGACGGGAAGGCGGTCCTGGGGATGAAGGGCAACGGCCTGCTCCCCCCGCTCAGGTCTCGCAACGGAATGAGGGAGAGCTGCCTGCCTCCCGCGTCCGAAGGGGAGGAGGTGGCCGTGCTCGATGGCGCCTTCGAGCTCCGCCGCGACGCCCGGGCCTTCGTGAAGGCCCTGGTGGATCTCAGGAAGAGGGTCGGGCGGTCCAAGCTCGTCTACGCCCCTGGGATCGCCGACGCATCCAACATAGCTTTGCTCTCCTATCTGGGCGTGGACCTCTTCGACACCACCCTGGCCGATCACCGCGCGGCCACCGGGCAGCTCTCGCTGGTCGAGGGGGCCATGCCGGCCTCCAAAGCGGAATGGGTCCCGGAGGGCACGGACCTCAGGCAGCTGAACCGCGAGGCCCTGCTGGAGGAACTGGCCCTGGTCCGGCGCATGATATCCTCCGGACGGATGAGGGAGTTCGCCGAGCTGCGCTGCCACAACACCCCCTGGAACGTGGCCGCCCTGCGGATATTCGATGACGAGCATTACGAGCACCAGGAGGCGGACTGGGCGGTGGTCGGCCCCCGCTTCTACTGCAACGCCAAGCAGTCCCTCTCCCGTCCGGACGTGAGGCGCTTCCGGGAGACGGTCAAATCAAGGTTCCGGAGGCCGGAGCACAGGCGCATCCTTCTTCTCATACCCTGCTCGGCCAAAAAGCCGTATTACACCTCGAAGAGCCACCAGCTGTTCCGGCAGGTGCTGTGGGAAGTGCCGAACTCGCAAGTGGTGCAGGAGATGATAGTCACCTCCCCGCTGGGCACCGTCCCCAGGGAGCTGGAGCTGTTCTACCCCGCCGCGCAGTACGACATACCGGTCACCGGCCACTGGGACCGGGAGGAGCAGGCCATGGTCCAGGACATGGTGCTGTCCATGGCCGGGCAGGGGTACGACCATGTCATAATGCACATGGGCGACGAGGGGGAGATCATCCACGAGGTGCTGGATGGAACGGTGACCTCCACCGGTTCACCCACCTCCAACGAGTCCCTGGGGATGCTGAGGGAGACCTTGAAGGGGCTGTGCGCCTCATACGACAGGGTGGACCCCCGCCAGGACCGCTGGGCGGCCTTGTCCGCGGTCGCCGGGTATCAGTTCGGTGCCGGGGGGGAATCCCTGCTGGAGGGGGCGAACGTTCTCGGAAACTACCCGTTCATGAAGATCATGAGGGGAAGGGAGCAGCTGGGCATGCTGAACCCGGAGCGCGGTATGATCTCCCTGACCGTGGAGGGCGCGGAGGCCATCCTGCCGGTCATTCCCAAGGTGGTCATGGGCGACTTCGAGCTCAAGGGCAGCCTGTTCGCGGTCGGCGTGCAGGACGCCGACGACTCCATCCGCGCGGGAGAGGAGGTGGCCATCATCAGGAACGGCAGCATCGCCGGGGTGGGAGTGGCCATGATGGGCGGCCGGGAGATGGTGGAGATGCGCCGCGGGGAGGCCGTGAAGGTGAGGCACAAGCGGAAGTGAGGGTTACTTTCACCGCTCGTTCGTTCTATCCAGTTCCTTTTCGGGCAATTCGGTTTTCGGTGACCCCTGCCGATTTTCCTTTAATACTCCAATTGAGTAACTATCATCATGGGCTGCGGCCCCTTCCTATGACATCCATCCCAAGGCCCGGGGGGACAATTGCCCCGTTCCTCCGGCCAAAATTCCTTACTCCTTCCTCCATACCCTGCCTTCCCTTTTCTCCACCGGATGGAGCGAGTCGTAAAGGTGGTTGGAGGGATTGGGCTCGACGTCCGAACCGATGAAGGCGTTCCTGACCCCCGCCTCCCTCAGTCTTCGAAGGCATTCGGCCAGGCAGGCCTTGGCGATCCCCATCCTCTGAAAGTCCGGGTGCGTCCCCACCGGATCGATCTCCGTGTATGCCCTCTCCCGGTCCATGCGCGCGTCGCAGAAGGAGGCGCATCTGCCTTCGGGGGACATGACCATGATGAGCCATTCGTCCCTGTAGTCAGGAGCGGACCTCTTGGATTCGAACCACTCCATGCCCAGGCCGGGATGCTTGAAGGCGCCGATGACCGCCTCCACGAACTCCCTGACCGACCCCTCCTCTGCCATGGTGGTCAACCTGAAGCCCTCGGGCAAATGCGTTTCCGGGACCTTCATCCAGGTATCGTAGCGGCGCATGAAGCCCGCGCTCTCGGCATCCTTCCATCCCCGCTCCGAGAGCAGCCTCTGGCACCAGGAATCGGTCCCCCATACCGAGGTCTCAAGCGCTCTGGGCGCCGCGGACCATTCCTTCTCCGCCCAATCCAGCATCTCGTCCATCAGGTCCCTGTGGTCGGGGTGGACCTGCAGGCTGAGGTCCCTTCCCCTCTCCGAGATGAGGAAGCCGGCCGGACGCCCTTCCGAACGCCAGATGTGCAGGTTGCGGCGAAAGAAGCCGGGGTCGTCCCTGTGGCGTATGGCGTTGCCCCCGAACCTCCAGTCCCAGAGACGGCTGGAGGACCAGTTGTGAAGCCACATGCAGGAGGCGTAGGAATCACTGAGCACCTCGTCCAGTTCCTGGAGTTCTGCCAAGCTGCCGTCATGGTCGGCATGGGTGGTCCGGTGCATGCCACCCGAATATGCAAGAATAAAATAAAAATGATGCTCTCATAAGAGATGGATGGTGCAGGTGTCGGGATTCGAACCCGAGTGTTTAGCTTGGAAGGCTAAAATCCTGACCGCTAGATTACACCTGCGCGGTGCCGTGATAATGGACATTTCCTATTTTAACCCTTTCATGAAGCGAAAAATACTGGCCATAGAGGAAAAAATAAAAGGTTGAGGCTAGTGGGGAGTGTAAGGGGGGGGGGACTCGCCACTAGTGAGGATCCTGGAACCTTTGAGCCTAACGGCTCATGACCTTGAGGTCATTGATGAGGTCCCACAGCTGAAAGGTCTCCTGTCCCTGCTGGTCCAATTCAAAGGCCATCAGCTTCAGGTCCTTTATGGTGTGGGTCTTCATCCACTCGACGGCATGGCCATCGTACTGTTGTTCCCGATGCGAATCCTCGTTTCGCCTCATTTGCATCCCATCCGTCCGACTTTCGTCGGACAAGTATGCTATTGCGTCTCAGGGTATATATAGTTTATTATTTTGCATAGCCAGTATGATAAAAATAGCACAGGTTCCGATGAAGAGGGGTGATGTTCACAACGTCAGACGATTATTGCCGTAACGTATGACAAGAGGATGGTGGAAAGTTCAACAAACATATTAATCGTCAGGGTTCTATTCAAGCCCGGGAAAGGTGAGCTTTTGGGATTGTTAGACGGTCTGTTGGATTCCGAGATGAGGACGGTCAAGAAGGCCAACCGCTCCATGGACGCGGCCGAAAAGAACTTCAAGGCCAAGGAGGTGGAGAGGACCAGGTCCGAGCTCGAGAAGGCCCGGGAGATCCTGGAGGGGATGGACCCCAAGGCAGTCTCCAACGTTGATGAGTACCGGCGGTCCATCGAGCGCCTTTCCAACGCCTATATGGACATGGGCATAACCGCCCTGGCCATCCAGGTCATAGACCGCCTCACCTCCTCCATGCCCAAGGACCTCAAGGCTCAAAAGCTCAAGGTGTCCGTCCTGCGCAGGTCCGGAAAGACCGAGGAGGCCCTGGCCGTTCTGGACGGGACGGTGACCACCTGGCCCGATGATCGCTCTTCCCACCTGCTGCGAATGGAGGTCCTGGAGGAGCTGAAGAGACCGGAGGAGGCCATGCAGGCCCTGCTCAAGGCCCTGGACGCCGACCCGTTGAACGAGGAGACCTACGACCTGATCCTGGAAAGGACCGGTGACAAACCCCTCTGGATGGGCAGGAAGGCCTCGGCGCTCATTCATCAGGACAAGGCGGAATCGGCCCTGTTCGAGCTGGACAGGGCCCTGGGCCTGGCTCCCAGGGACCTGACCCTCATGGCCATAAAGGTCGAGGCCCTGGAGAAGCTGGACCGCAAGGAGGAGGCCGGGGACCTGCTGGAGGAGATACTGCAGCGCGATCCCAGCAACCGGCATGCCAATCTCATGCTGGCCCGCAAGGCACGCGAGGCCGGGGACAGGTCCAAAGCGCTCGATCACTACAAGCAGGCGCTCCGGGCGGACCCGGACAGCCCGGTGAGCTGGAAGGAGACGGCCTCCCTGCTGTACGAGATGGAGAGGTTCGAGGAGAGCCTGCAGGCCTACGAGCGTCTGCAGTTGGTGGACCCCGACGGTCAGGACGCCCTCTACGGCAGGTGCAGGGTGCTCGCGGCCATGAAGAACACCTCCGACCTTCTGGAGGCCATCAGGACCCTCATCGACGCCGCCCCCAAGGACCCCGCGGCCCGCATCTTCGCCATCGACCTGCTGCTGGCCTCCAACCTCGACGCGGAGGCCGAGGAGCATCTGGCCAAAGCGCAGGCGGACTTCCCGAAGGACATGGGCGTGCTGGACCGCCGCAGGACATTCCTCTCCAAGAACAAGAGGTTCCAGGAGGTCATCGCCCTCAGCGAGGCGCAGCTGGCCATCAAGAGCGACCATCTTCCGGCCATCCGGGACATGGGCGCGGCCCAGATCGGCCTGGGGAGCGTCACCGATGCCGTGAAGACCCTGGACCGGGGATTGAAGATCCATCCCGAGGACCCGGAGATGCTGGACCTGCTCCGGGAATGCTACAAGAGGGCCGAGAGGGACAAGGACGTGGTGGAGGTCAGCGATCGGCTGCTGCGCCTGCGCCCGAACGACAAGGTCGCCATGTTCGATAAGGCTGTGGCATTGGACCGCCTGGACCGCAAGGAGGAGGCCATCGCCCTCTACGCGCAGGTGCTGACCATCGACCACAACGACGTGGACGCCTCCAAGGGCATATCCATCGCCCTGTTCTCCCTGGAGAAGTACGATGAGGCTCTGGCCAGATCGGCGCAGGGCGCCCTTCACGACCCTGGACAGATAGTTTTCTGGCGCATACAGGGCGATTCCCTGTTCATGCTCAAGCGCTTCGAGGAGGCGGTCAAGGCCTACGACCGGGCCATCGCCATATCCCCGCAGGATCAGAAACTGCTCTACCAGAAGGGGTTGAGCCTGGAGAGCCTGAGGCGCTTCGAGGAGGCGGTGGTCTGCTACGATCAGGCCCTGGCCCTGGACGCCAAGAACAAGAACATCTGGATCAGCAAGGGAATATCCCTGGAATGGCTGGAGAGGTTCGAGGAGGCCCTGGCCTGCTACGACCAGGCCTTGGCCCTGGACAAGGAGGGCCGCTTCGTGCACGCCCGCCGCGGGCAGGTGCTGGCCAAGCTCTCCCGGCACGACGAGGCGGTGGCCTCCTTCGACAAGGCCCTGGAGATGGGGCCCAAGGACCTGGAGGTCCTGGCCTCCAAGAAGTCCAGCCTGAAGACCCTGGGCCGCTACGAGGACATCGTGAAGGTGTGCGACCGCATAATCAAGCTGGAACCGAAGAACAGGTCCGCCTGGGTGGACCGCGGGCAGGCCCAGTTCCGCCTGAATAACCACCAGGAGGCCATACGCTCGTACGATCATGCCCTGGAGGTGGAGCCCGGGGACATGCAGGTGCAGCAGATGAAGCGCAACGCGGTGGTGGCCAAGGGCGATCCCGCGGAGATCGTGAAGGTCTGCGAGGACATCTTGCGCCTGGACCCGCGCAACAAGGCCGCCCTCATGGACAAGGCCACCGCCCTGGAGAAGCTGGGCAGGCTGGAGGAGGCCCTGTCCACCTTCTCCGCGGCCATCATGCTCGACGAGTCGGACGCCCAGATGCACAAGGGCAGGGGCCGGGTGCTCATGTCCCTCGGCAAGTACGGGGAGGCCAGCGAGGCCTATGACATGGCCTTCCGTCTGGACCACGACTTGGAGGCCCTGGCCAACAAGGGGCGGGCCCTGCTCATGATGCGCAATTACGACCTGGCGCTGAACGTGTTCGACCAGTGCATCGGGCAGGACAGCACCGTGGCCCGCTACCACAGCGACCGCGGACGCGCCCTGGCCTCCCTGAACCGCCTGGACGATGCGGTGGAGGCCTTCGACAAGGCCCTCTCCCTGGACCGGGGCGATGCCCAGACCTGGAAGTACAAGGGCAACGCCCTGTACCGCCTGGGGGAGATGGAGAACGCCATGGTCAGCTTCAACCGCGCGCTGGAGCTGGGGGCCGACGAGTTCGCCATCTACAAGATGCGCGGCCGGGTCATGGAGGAGCTGGGCCGGCTGGAGGACGCCATGGACTCCTACGAGAAGGCCCTGGCCATGGAGCCGGAGGAACCGAGCGTGCTGGAGGGCATGGCCCTGCTGGAGGACCGCATGGGCAACCAGGGCCGGGCCCTGGAGCTGCTGGACCGCTCGCTGGCCGCCGATCCGCGCAACCGCCATGCTTGGATGGAGAGGGCGGACATCACGGAGAAGCTGAAGAGGGACGAGGAGGTCCTGAAGAGCTACGACAACGCCATCGGACTCGATCCGAGCGACCCCGCGGCCTGGAACGGGAAGGGCTTCGCCCTGCTGCGGCTGGGCCGCTACGACCAGGCCCGCCGGGGCTTCGAGAAGGCCCTGGAGCTGAGCCCCAACCTGTCCTCGGCACATGAGGGCCTGAGGATCGCCGAGGGCAAGCAGCGGGAGAAGGACGTGGCGGACATGGCCGGGAAGGTGCTGGAATACCAGTTCCGGAACGGCCGGCGTCTGAGCAAGGAGGAGGTGTTCCGGGAGGTGAACGTTCCCTATCAGATGCTGGACGATGTGTTCAACTTCATCGACCAGCGGGAGTACGTGGATCCCGCGCAGCTCTCCGAGGAGGAGTTCGCCTCCCTGGAGATGCAGTCCCGCACCGCCCTGCTCACCTACTATCGCTCGGCGCGGAGCGGGCAGGGGGGCATGTCCCTGGCGGACGTATATTCGTCGCTGCCGGAGCGCAACATCGCCCGGGCCAAGCGCGTGCTCGGATACATCGAGGGGGTGAACGACATCGACTTCACCTACGTCCTGCCGGACGAGGAGACGGAACGGCTTCTTCGCACCGCCCTGAACATGCCGGAGGAGAAGCGCAACCTGTTCGCGCTCATGGAGGGGCTGAGCATCGGGGTGTACAAGGCCCGCAACATAATCGCCATCATGAACTCCCTGAAGGCCGGGGAGCGGCCGGTGCCCATGCCCCGCTCCAAGGGGCAGAGGGCCCCCCCGGCGCAGCGCAGCTCCGACGACCTGTTCGTGGAGGCGCCCAAGCGCAAGAGGCAGCCCAAGGTCGACGCGGTCATGCTGCCCGACGAGCGGACGTCCACCGACCGCTACGAGAAGGACGGGGTGCGTCTCTTCGGCCAGGAGGAGCGCGATCTATACGATACATTCTATCCGCCCAAGGAGGAGAAGAGGACGGAGAAGAAGGATGACCTGCAGGGCCGGCGCTGCCTGTTCCATGGCGGCCTGGCGGTGTCGGCATGCCCCAACTGCGGCAGCATGCTCTGCAAGGAGTGCCAGGCCGGGGAGAAGTGCCCGCGCTGCGGCTTCGTCCTCGGGGGCAAGGCGCCGAAGAAGGGGGAGAGGGTCGATGCCGGGGAACCGCCCGCGCCCTCCGAACCGGAGGAGCGGGACTGGAGCCGACTGTGATCAGTACTCGTCCAGGTCCGACTTCATGAACTCCCTAAGGAGGACGGTGGCGTAGCAGCCCTTCCCCAGGAAGAAGGAGGCGGTGTACCCGTCCTCTCCCACGTCCAGCCTCAGGTCGCGATACTCGCATATCAGCTCCCTGCGGGAGCCCCGGGAGGAGCAGTGCGGTATCGCAGGCACCAGGAAGTCCTCCGGGCGCAGTCCCTCCCTCTGGATGGCCTGGCGTTCTATCTTCCCCATCTCTCCCTCCGCGAGCACGGATTCGGAGCCGAAGAGAGTGGCCGAGATGAACGCCCGGCGGTCCCTGACCTGCCTCTCCACCAGGTCGATGTTGGTCCCGGTGACCGGCACCGGCTTGTCGTGGTCCGGATTGCCGTCCCTGTCCGCCGGAAGCACGATGTCGCCCACGCTCGGGGCGTTCAGCGGCATTCCCCGGCGCATCCTCTCCGAGAGCATGAGGTTGAACAGGTATGACTGGTAGGCGTGCACGAACATCATCTGCAGGTTGGTCGGCAGCACGCATATGGCCCCGGCGAAGTCCCCCGGGTTGCGCTCCAGGAATCCGATGACCATGCGCTCGAAGGTCAGCTTGTGCGGGAAGTCCCGCAGCGCGGCGGTGTAGTCCCGGTCCCTCTGCAGGGCCTCGCGGGCCGCCCTGGACCGCTCGTCCTCCTCCTCGCTCGGATTTCCAATGTAAAGCAGCACCGCGGCCTCCAGGTCCCCCTTGACTATGGCCCTTCCGACCAGGTGGGTGACCGGACGCACGGTTCCGAAGCGCTGAACCCCGAAGTAGTTGGGGAAGCCGTTCAGCGAGCGCAGGGCCTCCTCGGTCCCCTGCAGCGAGTCCCTGAGGTCCCCGCCCCTGAGGCGGGTCTCCCGGACCCTTATTCTGAAGTTGTTGCCGACCAGGTCCCCGATGGTCATTCCCCTCTTGGCCATGTATCCGTCCTCGATCAGGACCTGCGAAAGGCGCAGGGCCATGACCTCCTCGACCGGGGCCTCGAAGGACATCAGCTGGGCGGTCACCGCCCTCTTGTCCTTGGTTCCGGCGAACCCGATGCGGTTGCGGGAGATGCCCAGGGCCTTGGACATGTGCCGCACCAGGCGGTTGGTCTCCCAGTTGGTGGCGGTGACCCGGGCCACGCACACCTTTCCCTCGGGCTTGGCCGGAGGGTACTTGGAGACCTCGTCCACCACGAAGTCCTCGGGCTCGGCCTTGAGCTTCCCGCCGCTCCCGGCGGTGTCCGAGTAAAAAACCTCCAGGCCGATGTCCCGCTCGCGGTCTCCGCTGGGCTGCACCATGAAAATTACTTCAGGTCCTTCTGCAAAGCTTCCCTGGCCTCCTTGAACTCGTTGGTCAGGGCCTTCGCGGTCTTCTTAAGGGCCGACTGGGGCTTTCCGGTCTTGACCCGGATGTAGAGGGTGGGGTCCTCCATCTGGCTGTGCCCGATGGTGTACTTGACCTCGGCCACGTCCTTGTCCTCCAACAGCCCCTGCACCAAGGGGGTGATCAAGGTCATGTCCGCTCCGATGATGCGGACCTTGATGGAGTCCTTTTCCTTCTCTAAGAGCTCGATCTCCATGGATTGGACCAATATGGGAGGGGGCTATAAACCTTTTGACATCACTCCACGCGCTTGAGCTGGGCCTGGTACATGGACAGCAGCTCCTGGCTGGTGGTGGCCTCCCGCCCCTCCTTGTCCTCACGGAAGCGCCCGGTGAACCTGGGGAACCGTATGGCCAGCCCGGAGTCCGGGCGCACGGCCCCGAAGGAGCAGGTGTGTATCGGGGAGAGCGTGATCTCCGCCCCGCGCACCTCCAGCACCAGACGGGGCTGGAACCAGTAGTCGGCGGTCATCTTGGAGTCCACCAGATGATGCCGTTCTCCCAGCCGGTCCGGGGCCAGCATCTCCACCAGGGCCGCCAGGTTCGCGTCGTCGAAGCCCGAGCCCAGCTTGGACACGGTCTGGAAGGTGTCCGTGGCCGTATCGTAAGTGGCCATGAGCAATGCCCCGTAGAACCCCTTGCGCTTCCCCCGACCGGCGAAGGCCCCCACCACCGCCAGGTCCACGGTGTCGTTCATCTCCGAGCGGTACTCCTTCTTGTACTTGATCCACAGGAAGCCGCGGTTGCCGGCCCTGTACACGGAGCTGTCGGCCACCGACTTGGCCATGAGCCCCTCGCACCCGTCCTTTATGGCCTCCTGGAAGAATGCCTGGGCCTCCTCGGCGGAGGAGAGCACCCGGATCTCCGACAGGGCCACAGAATCATCCGGGGTGACCAGGGAGGAGAGGGCCTCCCTGCGCTGCAGGAACGGCCGGTCGGTGAGGTCCTCGCCGTCCTTCAGGATGCAGTCGAACAGGCAAAGCTTGACCGGGTAGTCCTCGATGGCCTCCTTGACCCCGTACTTCCGTCCGCGGCGGTGGGAGACCTCCTGGAAGGGCAGGAACTCCCCGGTGTTCAGGTCCACCGGCACGCACTCCCCCTCCAGGATGGCGCTGTCGGCGCGCACTGTGCGCTTCAGGCCGGCCACCACGTCCGGGAACTGCGAGGTCAGCTCGTCCAGCTTGCGGGAGAAGAGGCGGACCTCCCCCTTGCAAACGTGCGCCTGGAGGCGCACGCCGTCGTACTTGTACTCGAAGGCGCAGGTGCCCCCCATCTTCTCCAGTATCTCCTCCGGCGAGGACATGCGCTCGGCCAGCATGGCCCGCAGCGGGCGGTTCACCTGCACATGTATCCCCCGGACGCCCTCGAGGCCGTGCAGGGCCATCTCCTCGGCCACCAGCCCCAGGTCCGAGGAGACGTTGAAGGCCCTCTCCACGGCATCCCGGTCCTCCTTGGAGGCGAAGGCCACCGCCAGGGCGTCCAGCACGGTCATGGAGGAGACCCCCAGGCGCATGCGGCCGGTGATCACCCGGGAGAGGAACTTGGCCTCCGAGGACGAGGCGTCGCTGAGCAGCTTGGACATGAGCTTGATCTTCATGTCCATGGAACCGTTGCCCTCCGCCCTGGCAATCGATTCCAGGGTCTGGTAGGCCCGGCGCAGGGTCAGCGGCTCGGAGAACAGGGTGGTCTGCTTCCTGTTCTGGAAGGCGATCTGGGCCACCAGCCCGGGGTCCCCCTCCTTCAGCATCAGCTCCTGGACCCTGGCCTCGGCCATCCCGGAGGCGAAGGAGATGGCCTTGAGTATCATCTTGTCGGCCATGCCCAGCTTGAGGGGGTTGAAGTCCGGGTACAGCTGCCCCTGGGTAAGGTACACCGCCATCCCGATCTCCGAGGGATCGAAGCGGCGGAAGGCCTCCGCCAGGATGTCGGTCATCTCCAGCCTGGAGGAGGTGGCCTCCAACCTCTCGTAGGTGTCGGCCAGTTCCCGGAACAGCATAGCTATGCCAACGACTCGCGATTATTTAATTGCTCAGAAGTCGCCCAGGGTGCGCTGCCCCGGCTCCCTGCCCGGGGTCTCAGGCGCCAGCTCGGCCTTCATGGTCTCCAGGCGGCGGCGCATGCTCTTCTCCTTGTTGAGCGACGAGTAGTAGTAGGCCTCGTCCCTGGTGTCCTTGGTGATCAGGATGACCACCTTGCCCGCGCGGGAGCGGCCGGTGCGCCCGCGGCGCTGTATGCTGCGGATCTCTGACGGCACCGGCTCATAGAACACCACCAGGTCGGTGCTGGCCACATCCAGGCCCTCCTCGCCGACCGACGTCGCCACCAGCACGTTGAACTCACCCTGCCGGAACCGCTCCAGCACGCCCACCTGCTCCTTCTGGCGCAGCCCCTTCTCCCCCTTGCGGTCCGACTGCCCCACCAGCTTGGCCACCCTGGCCTC
Organism: Methanomassiliicoccales archaeon; assembly: GCA_040765825.1. Classification (GTDB taxonomy): domain Archaea; phylum Thermoplasmatota; class Thermoplasmata; order Methanomassiliicoccales; family UBA472; genus UBA472. The sequence goes on along the minus strand of JAXGRO010000006.1, from coordinate 59,499 downwards.
CTCCACCTTGCCCAGCTTGTTGGCCACCAGGTCGCAGGTGTCGCGGTAGTGGGTGAAGACCAGCACCCGGGAGGTGGGGCTCTCCGCCAGCTGCCTGGCCACCACCCCCATGACCCGGGAGAGCTTGGGATGCTCGGCCTTCACCGCCAGGGCCTGCTCCCAGATCCTCTGGAAGTGTTCCGAGGAGACGATGTCCCGGGAGGCCTTGGAGCCGGCGTCAGAGGACGCCTCATCCTTCAGGCGCTCCAGGTAGGCCCGCAGCGAGGACATGCCCTGGGTCTCCACCAGGTCCAGGGCGTGCTCCACCTTCACCGCCTTGGCCTGGGCGCTTATGGCCTTGTACAGCGCCCTGCTCTTCTCCCCGCCGCGCAGCCGGGCCTGCCAGGTGGCGGCCATCTCCAGCAGGTAGCGCTTGTTCAGCACCCGGTCCTTGTCCACCACCCCCAGGTCCACCAGTTCGCGCAGGTACTGCTCGTAGAGCTTGTGGATGGACTGGGAGAGGGCCTTCATCTCCGGAGGCAGCTCCACCTCCACCCAGTCCATGTGCACGGACTGGACGTACTTGGCCACGTCCGGGTCGCGCTCCGTGCGGACCTCTATGTCCTGGATGTTAAGGTTCCGGCACACCTCCTGGACCTTGGCCTTGTCACTGCCGGGGGACGCGGTCATCCCCAGGACCAGGCCGTCGTACTCCAGGTAGGCCCTGGCCACGTCCACGTAGGCGTAGTTGCCCACCGCCCGATGGGCCTCGTCGAAAACGATCAGCTTAACCTTGGAGAGGTCCAGGCGGCCGTTCTTCAGGTCGTTGGCCACCACCTGCGGGGTGGAGGTGACAATGTCGCTCTCCAGGAAGACCAGCTCCCTCTCCAGGGGGTCCACCTCGCCGGTCATCATGCCTATGCGCTTCCCCCTGATCATCCCCTCCATGGAGCGATGGTGCTGCTCCACCAGGGGACGGGTGGGGGCCAGGAACAGCACCTTTCCGCCCTTCTCCTGCAGCACCTTGGCGATGACCATGGCCGCCACCACGGTCTTCCCCAGTCCGGTGGGCAGCACCAGCAGGGTGGAGGACCTTGCGGCCCGCCGGGCCAGCTCCACCTGGTAGTCGCGCTGCTGCACGCATTGCGGCTGTATCAGGGGGTGCTCATAATACACGATTGGTAATCTACGACTGGATAATTAAAAGGAAAGGGGGTTGGTGGGGGGTTTAGTGGCATCCGCCGCCGCAGGAACCGCAGCTGCTGGTGGCGTTGGGGTTGTTGACCACCAGGCCGGAACCGTACGGGGTCTCCACGAAGTCCACGGTGCAGGCGTCCAGGACCTCCTTGGTCTCCTCGTCGTAGTAAACGGAGAATCCATCCAACTTCTGCTCGAGGTCCCCCTCCTTGGGGTCCTTCTGGAAGGACATCCCGAACTGGGCGCCGGAACATCCCATGCCGGCCAGGTAGATCCTGATGCCGTATCCGGCCTTGTCGTTCTTGGCTATCAGATCAACGATGTACTTGCTGGCTTCATCGGTTACAGTGACCATTTGTACCTGTCTCCTAAAACTTTCAAATCAACAGGACGTATATAAACAATTGTATCATCCCCACCTGCTGGGATGGAATATCGTCGCAAAAACGGGGGCGCCCACAACGACAAAACTATATTATACGCCCGGCTGGAAAGGGGTTGCGAGGAGAGATGAGTTCTGATAAGACCACCAGATTCCCTCATACCATCTCCCGCTACTTCAGGAAGAACGGCGGGGAGCGCGTGTATGAGAACAGGGCCCCCAGGGTGAAATGGCACTCCTTGGGCCTTGAAGAGGCGTTGGGCAAGCTGAGCGCGAGCAAGGACGGCCTGGACGGTCAGGAGGTGCAACGTCGCAGGAACGAGTTCGGGCCCAACCAGCTGCCCTCCCGCAAGCCCCCCGGGGCGGTGGAGGTCTTCCTAAGGCAGTTCCTGTCCCCCCTGATATACGTGCTGCTGGCCGCAGCTCTGATATCGCTGTTATTGGACGACATCACCGACGCCGCCTTCATCATGATAGTGCTGCTCATAAACGCGGTCATCGGCAGCGTCCAAGAGCTCAAGGCGGAGAAGAGCGCGGAACAGCTGCAAAAGCTTATGCGCACCACCGCCCGGGTCAGAAGGGGCGGCCGGGAGACCGTGGTCCCCGCGGAGGAGCTCGTGCCGGGGGACATAGTGCTCCTGGAATCCGGAAACCGGGTGCCTGCGGACCTGCTGTTCGTCAGCACCAACAACCTGAGCGTGGACGAGTCGCTGCTGACCGGCGAGTCCATGCCCGCGGAGAAGTCCCCCGGGCAGGTGGAGCCGGACGCGGTGGTGGGCGACCGAAGGAACATGGCCTTTGCCGGAACCACCGTGGCCACCGGCCGCGGGGTGGGCGTGGTGGCCTGCATAGGCGCGAACACCGAGATCGGGACCATCGCCCAGGCGGTGACCGAGACCGTGAGCGCCAAGCCCCCCCTGCTGATCCGCCTGGAGAAGTTCTCCAAGCAGGTCAGCTATCTGATGCTGGGGGCAGCTGTGCTGCTGGGCGTGATAGCCACCTTCCGGGGCATCGACCTGCTGGAGGTTTTCTTCCTATCCGTGGCATTGGCCGTGGCGGCCATACCCGAGGGGCTGCCCGTGGCGGTGACCGTGGCCCTGGCCATTCGCGTGACCCGCATGTCCAAGCGTAACGTGCTAACCCGCCGTCTGGCGGCGGTGGAGAGCCTGGGGAGCTGCACCTGCATCGCCAGCGACAAGACCGGGACCCTCACCGTCAACAAGCAGACGGTCAGGGCGATCTGGATAGACGGTGTCGAGCACCGGGTGAGCGGCGAGGGATACAACGGCGAGGGCCATATCACAGCCCAGGACGGCGGGGGCCTGGACGAGGCCGCCGCCAAGATGGTCCGGGAGCTGGCACTGTCGGGGGCCCTGAGCAACGAGGGGACCCTGGTGCGCACGGACAGCGGATGGGAGAGCAGCGGGGACGCGGTGGACGTGGCCCTGCTGGCCCTGGCCTACAAGTCCGGCCTGGATCCCGGCGCGGAGAGGGCGGCGGTGGAAACGGTGCTGGACGTGCCCTTCGAATCGGAGCGCATGTTCGCCGCCAAGTACTTCCGCCGGGATGGCCGGCCGGGCGTGGCGGCCAAGGGGGCCATCGAGGCCCTTCTCCCAAAGTGCCGGAGCATCATGACCCCCGAGGGCCGCAGGGACATCGATCCCCACAAGGTCAAGGAGGCCGGGGAGGCCATGGCCTCCGAGGGGTACCGCGTACTGGCCATCGCATCCGGGGAGAGCGACCATGCCTCCGAGGAGGAGCTTCCGGAGCTGTGCCTTCTGGGGCTGATAGGCCTCATCGACCCGCCTCGCCCTGAGGTCAGGGAGGCGGTGGAGAGCTGCCGCTGCGCCGGCATCAAGGTGGTCATGGTCACCGGGGACCATCCAGCCACGGCCCTGGCCATTGCCAAGGAGCTGGCCATAGCCGAGGACGGCTCGCAGGTGGTGACCGGCGCGGATCTGGAGGCCATCGGGGACCCCGGCGTCCCCGCCTACCTGGACAAGGTTGCCGGGAGCAAGGTCTTCGCCAGGGTGACCCCCCTGCAGAAGCTGGAGATAGTGGACGCCCTTATCCGCCTCGGTAACTTCGTCGCGGTCACCGGGGACGGGGTCAACGATGCCCCGGCCATGCGCAAGGCCAACATCGGGGTGGCCATGGGCTCCGGAACGGACGTGGCCAAGGACACCTCCTCCATCATCGTCACCGACGACAACTTCGCGTCCATCGTGGCCGGGGTGGAGGAAGGACGATACGCCTACGACAACATCCGCAAGGTCACCTACCTGCTGGTGTCCACCGGCGCGGCGGAGATAGTGCTCTTCCTGCTGGCGGTGTTCATCGGGGTCACCACCGACGAGGGTGTGCTGATACTGCCGCTGATAGCCATCCAGCTGCTGTGGCTCAACGTGGTCACCAACGGCATACAGCATGTGGCCCTGGCCATGGAGGGCGGCGACCCCAAGGTGATGCGCCAGCCCCCCAGGGACCCGTCGGAAGGGATATTCAACCGCCAGATGGTGCAGCAGGTGCTGATCAGCGCCCTGACCATGGGCGTGATGGCCTTCACGGCCTTCTACCTGCTCTACGAGGTCTGGGGGTACACCGCCTTCGCGGCCACCAACATGGTCTTCCTGCTGATGGTCATGCTGGAGAACGTGCACGTGTTCAACTGCCGCTCGGAGACCGAGTCGGCGTTCCGCGTGCCCATCTCCCGCAACCGCTTCCTGCTGTTCGGGGTTCTGGCCGCCCAGGGCGTGCACCTCCTGGCCATGCAGATCCCCCTGATGCAGGAGGTGCTGAGGGTGGAGCCGGTGAGCCTCCAGGAGTGGGGGGCCACGCTGCTGGCGGCCGTGATCCTGCTGGCGGTCATGGAGGTCTACAAGCACTTCCGCCGGAAGAAGGTGAAGACCATCGTCTGCTCCGGGGACGAGTGAGAAGGGCCAAACCTCTTTCAATCACCTTTTTTTATTCGCATGGGCCTCCAGGTCCGATGCGCTGCCGCTGCCTGCAGAGGACCGACCTTCCCGAGCTCGTGAGCATGAGCCGTGAGAACATGGCCGGCATCATCCTCTCCTCCTGGGGCGAGGAGTGGAAGGACGAGAAGCTGCTGGAGCTCCTGCTGGACCAGAGGGTGGAGACCACCGTCCTGGAGGACGATGAGGGCATAATGGCCTACTTCTGCGTGGAGGACATCGACGAGTACATGTTCATCTCCTCCTTCCAGGTGCGCCGGGACCGCCAGGGGATGGGGCTGGGCTCTGCGATGATGGACATGATCGAGCAGAAGGCCATGCAGCACGGCAAGGCCGAGGTGGAGCTGTGCGTGCAGTTCACCAACGAGAGGGCCATAGAGTTCTACTACTATCAGGGGTACGACCTGGCCCACCGCAACGGGAACAACCTGGTCATGCGCAAGCGCCTTTCCTGATGCCAAGATTTTAATGGTGCCCGGGGCATGGAGCGTGCGGGAAACCGCCATGTCCGTCCGCAAGTTCGCCTATCTGCTGCCGCTAGCGATCATAGCCCTGCTCCTGACGTTCCCTTCGGTCATTGCCGATACGTCCCCGCCGGGGGCGCTGCAGGCCGAGGTGGGACGGGACTACGTGGACCTGGGCTGGCAGCCCGTTCCAGGGGCTGAAAGCTATAACGTCTATCGGGGCAGCCCCTCCGGGATGACCCTGCTGGCCAACGTGTCCGCTCCCTTCACCTCCTATCACGACGGGGGACTGGAGGACGGTGTCACCTTCACATATCATATCACGGCCCTGGAAGGGGGCAACGAGAGCGCTCCCAGCAACTCCCTTTCCGTGACCGTCCCGGCCAAGGAGAGCGTGGACGCCCTGCTGCCCATACTGGCCATAGTGCTCTCGGTGATCGCCATCCAGATATGCGTGATCATGCTGATGGTCATGTTCAGGAAGAACTTCAGCCTGAAGTGATCAGGACACCCGCTCCAGCAGGCGGTCCAGGAAAAGCTCCCCGCTTCCGGTCGGTATGCGCGCCCCGGCGGCCTGGGGGTGCCCTCCCCCGTCCACCCCGTTCGCGCTGGTGAAGTCCTCCACGAAGCGGCCCAGGTCCACGCCCTCCCTCGAGATGCCCCGCACGGACACCGAGGAGTACCTGCCCCGGGGATTGATCATCACCGCGTACCCGCATCCGCGGCGGTGGGCCACCTCCACCAGGGCCCGGGTTCCGAATCCGAAAAGGGTGCGGTTGCGGTCCATCTCGTCCATTATCCCCAGGGGCCCCCTCACCTTCAGGCAGCTCTCCACCTTGGCCAGGGCCCGGGGCCACCTCTTCTCGTTCACCACCTGCATGTACCGCCTCTTCACCGAGTCCACCTCGGAAGGCCACGAGCCCAGGGACAGCTGCCGGGCGGCATGGTAGCGGAACCGGTCGTCATCGATCATGAGCCGCCAGGAGAAGTCCAGGACCATGGATTCCTGGTCCACCCTCTCCCTCCCATGCCTCCTCATCTCCTGCTCCAGCAGGGAGGTGGGCATGTACTCCACCAGGTCGGCCACCGCCACCAGCTTGCGCAGGGAGGGGTCCGGGCGAAGGTGATGGTAGAGCACGTTGGCCGCGCTCACCCCCTCCTCCACCAGGGTGGAGCATTCCACGGCCAGGGAGGTGGGGTGGTGGTCCACCAGGGTGAGCTGCTGGCTGGAACGGAGGTCGCGCACCGCCTGCACCATCTCCGGAACGGGGGCCAGGTCCACCATGAAGATATCCGAGGACGAGGTGTCCGCGGCCAGTACCCTGGCTCCGGCGGTGGGCGAGGTTACGAAGGTGACCCTGGCATTGGGGAATCGGTTCAGAAATATGGCCGCAGAAACGATGCCGTCAACATTGCCTCTGGTAATGAGGTGCTTGTCTCGGTCGTCCCTCGAAAAGCAACCGTTTCCCATCCGGTGAAAGTAATGGGACTCCAGACTACATAAATCTATGGCAAATTATCTAATTTTCATTATTCACCTCAGGATTGATATCCGCGGGAGGCCATGCGGTGATGTGCGATTCATAGGGGTGGACCTGGGCTGGAGGATGGACCCTCCCAGGGAGGAGGGGACCGGGTTCTGCCAGCTGGACGATGGCGGGAAGGTGGAGGTAGCCCGGACCATGACCTCCGACCAGGACATACTGGACGCCGTGGCCAGAGCGGGCGAGGCCTGGGTGGCCATAGACGCCTCCCTGAAGGTCCCGAACGAGACCGGGCTGCGCTCCTGCGAACGGGCCCTGAGGGGCCTGGGGATCAGGGTGCTGCCGACCAACCGCCGCTTCCTGGCCCGGTTCGGGGGGAGCAGGGGCGAGGTGATGGTCGATAAGCTCTCGGACCTGGGGTACCGTACCGCCGAGAAGGGAGGGGAACGGGGAAGGCTGATATTCGAGGCCTTCCCGCACGGCACCCTGCACCTGCTCTCTGGAGGGCGCCGCCCGGACTACAAGAAGGGTGCACCGCCCCATCGCGCCGAAGGCCGCAGGCAGGTGGTCGAACTCATCACCGGCTGGGAACCGGCCCTGGAGGCGCCCTCCGCTCTTCTCGCCGGGTCGCCGGACAAGGCCCTGGAGGACATACTGGACGCCTGGGTCTGCGCAGCCTGCATCTACTCCCACTGGTTAAATCACGGCCGAACCACTCTGATGGTAGGTGACATGGATGACGGACGTATCCTACTGGGGTGCCAGCGGCATGGGTGACAGGGAACGGCTTCTGCAGGAGTGCTTCGCCAGGGTGGGCGGGGAGCACGGCTTCACGGAGGTGCAGGCCAGCTGGGAGCGGTTCAAGGAGTTCAAGGCCACCTGGAAGCGGTGCGCCGCCAGCGCGGAGCTGCACATAACCGACTACATGATGGATTCCGGGGCGGACCTCATCACCGACCTGGCCCGTGGGATCTTCGGCAGGTTCGGACGGGGAGGCCCCCGGGACGTGTACTCGGAACGGCTTAAGAGGCACTTCCTGAGCCCGGAGTTCATAATCAGGAACCAGCCCCTCTACCTGAGGCGCAGCCGGAACCTGGCCTACACCCCCAAGGGCGGCGCCCACGACCTGGAGGCGCTACAGCAGGACCTATGGGACATGGGATTGGTACGCAGGACGCCGCACTCGTACATCACCTGGACCAGGGGGAACAACCGTCAGAGGGTGGGCTACTGCAGCGTGATCATGCGCGTGGTGGTGGTGAGCAGGGCACTGGACCGCAAGGACATACCCTCGTACGTTCCCGGCTACGTGCTGTACCACGAGCTCCTGCACCAGGAGAACGGACTGCGCTGCGGTTCCTATCACGACCGGGAGTTCCGGGAGCGGGAGGCCCTGCATCCGCACCACGAGGAGGCGGAGAGGTGGCTGAGGAAGGTGGTCGCCGACCCTCAGTTTCGATGAGGCGGGCAGAATTCTTTTAAGGACGCAAGACCAAACCGGGGATGATGGAGATGAAGAAGACCATAAGGATCAACGAGCTCAAGGCCGGAGGGGCGGTGGATGACCTGTTCGCGGTGCGCTTCAAGAAGCCGGTCTCCGCGTACAAGAACGGATACAGCTTCCAGCTCTGGGTCTCCGATTCCGGTGGCGACATGGCCGTGAAGTACTGGGGCGAGCGGGACGAGAGGAAGGTGAGGGCGCTCTTCGACACCATGGCCAAGGGATCGGTGGTCCATGTCAAGGGGAAGGTCACCGAGTACAACAACGCCCTGGAGGTCCACGTGAACCCCACCTCGGGCGACTCGGTGGAGGCGCTCGGGGAGGGGGAGTACGATATCGCGGACTTCGTGGCCTCCACCAAGGAGGACGTCGAGCAGATGCGCTCGCAGCTCTTCACCGCCATCAGGAAGGTCAGCGATGCGCACCTCAGACAGCTGCTGGAGTCCTTCTTCGGGGACGAGGAGTTCGTAAGGCAGTTCTGCTCCTGCCCGGCCTCCATCACCCATCACGCCAACTGGATAGGCGGGCTGCTGGAGCACACGCTGCGGGTGACCAAGCTGTGCGAGTTCTTCGCGCAACAGTACCCCGGACTGGACCGCGACCTGCTGGTGACCGGAGCGGTGCTGCACGACATCGGCAAGCTGCGCGAGTACGCGGTCACCAGCATCATCGGCGCCACCGACGACGGACGGCTGGTGGGGCATCTGGTCATCGGGGCCGGCATGGTGAACGACGCCTGCCGGCTGCTGGGGGATTTCCCCCCTGAACTGAGCTTGAAGGTGCAGCACATGGTGCTGTCCAGCCACGGGACCGTCGAGTATGGCTCTCCGAAGGTCCCCATGTTCCCGGAGGCCCAGGCCCTGGCCATGGCCGACCTTGCCGACACCCGGATCGAGGACATGATCACGGTCAAGGCCACCGCCAGCACCGAGGACGACTGGGTGCAGGACAGGAGCGCGGGCAGCGTGTTCCTGAAATGATGGAACGGAGGCATTGCATGCTCATGTGAAGATGGGTTGCAGCACCTGGTCCCGTTCGTGGAGCGGTGAATTGCGTAGCCAAAAAATGCAGGTCCTCAGCGAACAACCGTTCGCCGAAGGCCCCGGGTGTGCCCCCCGCCCTAACAGATCGGTTCACGGCCGCGGCGGACCGCGCTCCCCGCACTGACCCGGGCAGGGGGTTCGTTGTCGTGCCCCGGGGTTGTCCTCCAGTCATCACGCGATGTCGCATCGTTGTTCCTGCAGGGACCTATCGGCGCACTGTGCACCGCCAGATTATTGTAGGGATCACGGTCACCCTCATTTTTACTGGCGGCGGAGACTCCACGAACGCCCTGACTTATTAACCTTGTGCTGAATGACGATGCGCACCGCAAAGGATATGACCGCCGCCCAGCCATTACCAGTCCGGATGCGAGAGCTCTTCGAACCGGCCAGCGTGGCGGTCATCGGCGCGACCGCCGACGGCAACAAGGTGGGCTTCATTATTCTGAGGAACATCATCGATTCCGGCTTCCTGGGCCCGATCTATCCGGTGAATCCCCGCTACACGGAGGTGCTGGGCAGAAAATGCTACCCCAGCGTGAAGGACGTCCCCGGGGAGGTGGAGATGGCCGTGGTGGTGGTCCCGGCCAAGTTCGTCCTGCAGGTCATGGAGGAGTGCGGGGATAAGGGGGTCAAGGCGGCCATCGTCATCAGCGCCGGCTTCAAGGAGGTGGGGCTGGAGGGCGCCCAGCTGGAGAAGAGGCTGGGGGAGATCGCCCACCGCTACGGGATGCGGGTCCTGGGACCCAACTGCCTGGGCCTGGTGAACACCCACCACAGCATGAACGCCACCTTCGCCAAGGAGGCCCCCCGTCCGGGGAACATCGCCATATCGTCGCAGTCCGGGGCCATATGCGTGGTGGTATTGGACTGGGCGGCCAACATAAACATAGGCTTCTCGAAGTTCATCAGCGTCGGCAACAAGCTGGATGTGGACGAGGGGCATCTGCTGGAGTACCTGCGCGGGGACCCCAGGACCTCGGTGATCGGCATGTACATCGAGGGTGCGGACCGCGGACGGGAGTTCCTGCGCCAGGCCGAGCTCACCACCAAGGTGAAGCCGGTCATCGCGCTGAAGGCCGGGAGGACCAGCAGCGGCGCGAAGGCCGCATCCTCGCACACCGGAGCCATGTCCGGCAGCGACCAGGTGTACGAGGCGGCCATGAAGCAGGCCGGAGTGGTCCGGGTCAAGAACATCGAGGAGATGTTCGACCTGCTGCAGGCCTTCTCCAGCATGCCGCTGCCCCAGGGGGAGGGCGTGGCCATAGTCACCAACGCCGGCGGCCTCGGGGTCATGGCCGCGGACGCCTGCGCCGACAACGGGCTGCCGCTGGCGAGCTTCGAGCCATCCACCATCCAGAGGCTGAAGGAGAGGCTGCCTCCGGCGGCCAGCCTGTATAACCCCATAGACGTGGTGGGGGACGCCGATTCCGAGCGCTACGACCACGCCATCCGCACGGTGATGGACGATCCGAACGTGGCCTGCGTGGTGGCGCTGCTGGCGCCCACGGACCTGGTGGACGTCTCCACCATCGCCCGCACGCTCACGGCCTTTGCCGGCTCCTCTCCCAAGCCCATAGTCACATCGTTCGTCGGGGGCAAGGAGATGGCCGCCCCCATCGAGATGCTCAAGGCCGCGGGGATCCCGAACTATCCCTCGCCCGACCGCGGCATCAGGGCCCTGGCGGCCATGGTGGAGCACCGACGCTCCCTGGGCCGTCCGGAACCGCAGCCGGTCCCGGAGTACCCGGTGGACCGCCAGTCCGTGCTGGACATCATGGCCCACGTCCGCTCGGAGGGCCGTCTGCAGCTCAGCGAGGCCGAGGGCAAGGGCATACTGAAGGCCTACGGGATCTCCATTCCCCAGGAGGGCATCGCCCGGGACCTGCGCCGGGCCGTGGACCTGGCGGAGACCATCGGCTACCCGGTGGTCATGAAGGTCGAATCGCCGGACATAGCCCACAAGACCGATGTGGGCGGGGTGGTGCTGAACATCGATTCCACGGAGGAGCTGGAACGCTCCTACGAGGTCATGCTGAACAAGGTCCGGGAGAAGCTGCCCCGGGCCAGGATAACCGGGGTCTCCATACAGAAGATGGTCAAGGGCCGCGAGGTCATCGTCGGAATGGTCCGCGACGACCAGTTCGGGCCGGTGATAACCTTCGGCCTGGGCGGCATATTCGTGGAGATCCTGAAGGACGTCACCCAGGGGATCGCCCCCCTGGACCGCGAGGAGGTGGAGCGCATGGTGCGCTCCATAAAGGCCTACCCGACGCTCACCGGGGCCCGGGGACGGCGGCCTGGCGACATCCCGGGGCTGGTGGAGGTCATCCTGAAGATCTCCCAGCTGTCCATGGACTTCCCGGAGATGGAGGAGCTGGAGATGAACCCGGTGATGGTGGGCGACGAGGGAACGGGAGTGACGGCGGTGGACGCCCTGGTCACGATCAAGGGGGATCAGAAATGAGATCTGTATATCTGGGTTCGGTGGTGGAGAAGTCTGGCAAGTCCATGGTGACCCTGGGCCTGGCCAAGAACTTCCAGGGCCAGGTGGGCTTCTTCAAGCCCTTCAAGGAACGCCTCATGCGCGTGGGCGACCGGGTCATCGACCAGGACGCCTACCTCATGCGCCAGGTGCTGGGAATGGAGAAGCCCGAGGAGGTGCTGTGCCCCTTCACCTACGACATATTCCGGCCGGTGCGCATGGCGGAGGTGCGGAACGCATACGAGAAGGCGTCCTGCGACTGCGACATGATGCTCATCGAGGGGACCAGGGAGGTCACCACCGGCTACATGAACGACGTCTCCGGCCTGGCCATAACCGAGGCCACCGGCTCCGACCTGGTGCTGATCTCCACGCCGGAACCGGCGGCCCTGGACAAGATCGCCATGCTCACCAAGCTGGTCAGCAACTACAAGATCGACCTGAAGGGGGTGATCCTGAACAAGACCGACGACCTGGCCGTGGCCAACTTCCTGGAGGCCAAGGGCATCCGGGTGCTGGGATGCATCCCGCACATCCCGGAGATGACCTACTTCACCGTAAAGGAGGTGGTGGAGGCGCTCTCGGCCGACGTGGTGGTGGGGCAGGAGAACGAGGACAACCGGGTGGAGGGGGTGTTCATCGGGGCCATGACCGTGGAGACGGCGCTGAAGTACATGCGCCGCCACCGCCGCAAGGCCATCATCACCGGCGGAGACCGCTCCGACATTCAGCTGGCCGCGCTCTCCACGGACACCTCCTGCCTGATCCTCACCGGGGGGATGTACCCGGCCAACCAGGTGGTGTCGAGGGCGTTCGAGCGCGGGATACCCATACTGGTCACCCGCTACGACACCCTGGCCACCTCCGAGCTGGTGGACAACCTCATCGCCCGCATCGAGCCCGAGGACTGCGAGAAGGTCAGGCTGGTGGAGAAGGCCGTCCGGGACAACGTGGACCTGGACAAGGTGTTCGAATGATGCTGGCCTAGGACCGCTTAGCTCCAGGCTCCGGACCTCAAGGGCTGAATGATCATCGTCCTAGCGTTCCTTTCCTCCTCACAATATATGTATATATGCTCATATATGCATTATTTGTGCCATCCGATAACGTCAAACTTTTCAGGGCCCTGGGCGACGAGACCCGGCTGACCATTGTGGGCTACCTCCTGAGGGAGGAGCATTGCGCCTGCGATTTCCATGCCGTGAACAAGGACCAGACCACCGTATCCAGGCACCTCAAGGTGCTTCACGAGGCGGGGGTGGTTAGGTTCGAGAAGCAGGGGCGCAAGGTCGTGTACCGCATCTCCAGCCCGGAGATGCGGGAACGCCTCAGGGCCATGGGCGTTGAGGAGCAGGAATCCCGCTGCCCCGGGGGATCCCCCTCGGAAGGGCAGATACGGAAGGCTGTCCGCAAGAGGTACGGCACCATCGCCCAGGAGGGCGGCTCATGCGGCCCCGGATGCTGCGGCGGCCAGAGCCCCATGCGGATCTCCGCCGCGATCGGCTACTCCGGCGAGGAGATGGGGGCCGTCCCGGCATCGAACCTGGGATTGGGATGCGGGAACCCGGGGGCCCTGGGCGACATCAGGGAGGGGGAGACCGTGCTCGACCTGGGCAGCGGGTCCGGCATGGACGCCTTCCTGGCCGCCAGAAGGGTCGGCCCCCGCGGCCGTGTGATCGGAGTGGATATCACCACGGAGATGGTGGACAGGGCGCGGAGGATCGCCGAGGACCACGGCCTCACCAACGTGGAGTTCATGCTGGGGGACATCGAGGACCTTCCGGTGGAGGACGGCTCGGTGGACCTGGTCCTGAGCAACTGCGTCATCAACCTGGTGCCCGACAAGTCCAGAGCCTTCAGGGAGGCCTTCAGGGTGCTGAGGCCGGGCGGCAGGATGTACATCTCCGACATGGTCCTGCTGCAGGAGCTGAGCGAGGAGCAGAGGTCGGACGAGGAGCTCATCACCGGATGCGTGGCCGGGGCGGTCCTGAAGGAGGAGTACCTGGAGCTGATCGCCTCCGCAGGTTTCACGGTGGAAAGAACCTCCGAGGACCGGGGCATCAGCAAAGAGCAGTACCGGGGGATGCCGGTCGAGAGCCTCAAGGTGGTCGCCGCAAGGCCGCAGGAACCGGGGCGGTCTTCCCGGTAGCGCCCATTCTGACCAGGAGGGATCGCCAGGCCGCGATCCACCCAAGGGCTCCGGCCGGCCCGGGGAGAACAAGTTTATACCGCCCTTTCCATGCTGAGGGCATGGTCAAAGAGGTAAGGGCAGCTCACATCCTGGTGGCCAAAGAGGACAAGGCCAAGGAACTCCTGCAGCAGATCAAGAACGGGGCCAGCTTCGAGGAGCTGGCCAAGCAGAACTCCATGTGCCCCTCCGGGCGCAAGGGCGGGGACCTGGGGTGGTTCGGAAGGAACATGATGGTCAAGGAGTTCGAGGACGCGGCCTTCAATCACGCCAAGGGCGAGATCGTCGGTCCTGTGAAGACCCAGTTCGGGTTCCACCTGATCAAGGTCACCGACCAGAAGTGAAAAGCTAATCCTCCAGCACCGCGGTGCTGGAGCCGTCTTCTTTCTCCCTGACCCTCAGCACCGCGCTGACGCTGTCCTTGACGTCGTCGATGTGGGTTATCAGCAGTATCTGCCGGAACTGCTTCTGCAACTGGCCCAGGGTCTCCAGTATGTTGCGCTTGCGGTTCTGGTCCTGGGAGCCGAATATCTCGTCCAGGACCAGGAAGTTCATCTGGCTTCCCGAACGCTCCATGATCATGCGCGATATGGCCAGCCGCAGGCAAAGGTTGGCCAGATCCGTCTCCCCGCCGGAGAACCTCTCCAGGCGGTGCTCGTCCCCCTGGTCGTAGAGGTACATCTGATAGTCGTCGTCCAACCTCAGACCGCCGTACTTGCCCTCGGTGAGCTGCGACAGCAGGTCCGAGGACGTCTCGGAGAGGGTGGGAACGATGCGGGAGATGACGTTCTCCTTGAAGCCCTTCATGATCGAGGCCAGGCGGTTAAGGGTGTCCTGCTCCGCCATCATGGAGCGGTGGCGGTCCCGGACCCCCTGCAGCTCCTCCCGGCGCCGGCGCAGGGCGGCCCGCTCCGCTCCCAGCCTCCTCATGTCGCCCTCGGCCCTGGCCGCCTCCTCCGCCAGGGTCCCCGAGCGGGAACGGGCCTGATCGTAGGCCGCGCGGCGTTCCTGAAGGACCTTGGGCAGGAATCCCAGCGCGGTGCGGTCCTCCGTCAGCTTGGCCAGGTCGGCCTCCTCCTGGATCACGACGGCCTGGCCCCCCTCCCTCTCCTGGCGGGCCCGGGGCAGCCTCTCCATCTTGGCCTGGGCCCGGCTGAGGGCCAGGTGGGCCGGCTCGAGCTCCCGCACCCTGGTCCTGGCCCTCTCGTGCTCCTCCAGCTGGTATTCCGCGGGGCCCGCTGCGGCCAGCTCCTCCTTGAGGGAGGCCATCTTGCCCTCCAGGTCCACGATGGCGCGCCTCTCCCTGTCGGACCTCTCCTGCAGGGAGGCCTTCTGCCTCGACTGCGCCAGGAACTTGGAGCGGCGGTCCTCCAGCACCTTCCGGCGCTGGGCGTTCCTTCCCCTCTGCTCCTCCAATGAGCTGAGGCTGGTCTCCAGCTCCCCCATGCCCCTCTCCAGGGCCTGCCTCTCCTCCCCGTAGGTGCGCAGCAGGTCCGCGTACTGGCGGCCCATGGGCCTCCGGCAGGTGGGGCAGTCGGCCTCCTCTCCCAGCCTCTCGATCTCCTCCGTCCTCCTGACGACCTCGGACAGCGAGGAGCGCATCCGGGCCAGCTCGGCCTCGGCCAGGCGCTGCTGGGAGGCTATGGAGGTGGCCAGGTCCCGGACCTCCTCCAGGCTGGCCTCCACCGTGCTCAGGCTGGCCTCCAGGTCCGGCAGGCCCGCCAGGTCCCTCTCCGTTCCCTCGCTCTCCGCCCGCAGGGCCCCCAGCTCCGCACGGCGTCCCTCCAGGTCCCTCTCCAGCCTCTCCCGCCGCAGGAAGGCCTCTCGGAGCGAGGCCTGCCGCTCCAGCCCCTGCACGGCCCGGTGGTACTCGTTCTCCTTGGCCTCCAGCTCCGGCAGGGACGCCTGCAGGTCCTCCAGGTCGGCTATCTCCCGGTCCAGCCGGGCCAGCGATTCCCGCTTGGCCTGCAGCCCGGACCTCAGGCCGGTGATGCGGCGCTCCAGGGCCACGTCCCTTCGGTAGCGTTCCTCCTCGGCCTCCCAGGCGGCCTTGGCCCTCTCGGCCTCCTCGCATGCCCTGGCCCTTTCCTCGGTGAGCCGGAGCAGCACCTGCTCGGCCTCGGTGGCCGCTAGGTCGATGGCCCTCTCCTCCTCCCGCAGCAGCTCCTCCTTGTCCCTCCCCTGCTCGTCCCGGAGCAGGGCGGAGAGCTGCTCGGCCTCCCTCTTGGCGGACTTGGCGTCCCTGTCCACCTCCTTTATCACCTCATCCAGGAAGTCCACCCCCAGCATGCGCAGGACCAGGGTCTTGCGTTCCGCCGGGCGCAGGTTGGCCAGGGCGTTGAGGTCCTTCTGCTTGGCGAAAACGGAAACGAAGAAGGCCTTGTGGTCCATGCCCAGCCTTGCGGCGACCGAGCGGCTGACATCGGTGTCCCCGGTGGCCACCAGGTTCCCGTTGACCTCCAGGGAGGCCTCCACCTTCAGCCCCTTGCCCTTCATGCTCCTGGCCAGGCGGTAGCTGTCCTCGTCGAGGTCGAACTCCAGCACCACCGAGCACTCCTCGCCCGGGGCGGCCGCCGCGCTCATGACCCCCTCCTTCCCGTCGCGCACCACCGAGCTCTCGTTGCCGAAAAGGGCCCAGGTGACCGCCTCCAGGAGGGTGGTCTTGCCCGCTCCGTTCTGACCGACGATGGCCACCACCCCGTCCGGGAACTCTATGGCCGCGCTGCGGAACTTGCGGTAGTTGCGCAGCTCCATGAAGCGCAGCCTCATTCGCCCCTCCCCCTGCGTATGTACTCCAGTCCGCGCACCCTCAGCTGCTCCCGGTCCGCCCCCTCCACCGGGCACTGCGACAGGTAGGATTCGAACTCCTGGTCCAGGGAGCTGAGCGAGGTGGACCTCCACTGCACCGAGCTGTTTCCCTGCACGATGCCGAACTTGAGCTCCAGGTGCACGGCCTTCTCCGCCTGCGCCCGCAGGGCGTTCTGGTCCAGGCTGCGATACAGCGGGGAGGGTATGTCATTCACCACCAGGCGCACGATGGCCCCCTCCAGGTTCGAGCCCAGGGCCTCGGCCAGCTCGGTCTGCAGCTTCTCGCCGGCGGCGCGGCCCTTGGCGCTGATGGGGCCCAGGGAGAACATGGGCCGGACGGGAAGGCGCACGAACTCCTTCCTCCCCTCTCCAGGTCCACCAGCATGTATCCCTTCGCCTGCCCGGCCTCCGCGAAGGACAGGCGCTTCCAGGGAGCCGCTGTACCAGGCGTTGGCGGTGATCTGCTCCTGCATGTGGTAGTGCTCCAGGGCGACGAAGTCCGCGTCCAGCAGCGAGGAGGGCAGGCTGAGCTCGTTGGCCTCCCCGGTGCCGTAGCGCGACAGCCTCGATCCCGGCGTGCAGCATGCCCACCTCGTAGCGGTGCCGGCCCCTCTTCCAATCCTTGCAGCACCGGCATGACCGTCTCCCGGTCCTGGTGGGGGAAGGCGGTCACGAGCAGGTCCCGAATCCCCTTGCGGTGAACCCCGGGGTGCGTAGGAACGGGTGAACACCGTCCAAATGCTCGAAGAGGCGGAACACGCTGCCGGTCTCCCTTGCCAGCCGGGGGTGGAATGGTTCCCGGCGATGAGCACCACTGGAATGCCCGGTCGGACAGGCGGAGCAGCTGCTCCAGGACCACCGAGAGCGCGCGGTTGGAAGGGCGCACGGAATCGAAGAGGTCCCCGAATGCAGGACCACGTCCGGACGCCTGGAGATGATGGAATCGATGGCGCGCTCGAACGCGCGGTACACGTCCACTTCCCGCTGGTTCATGCCCGTCTCCGGGTCGGTGCGGCGGTAGGTGTAGCCGACATGCGGTGTGTCGGCCATGTGCGCTATCCCTCATCCGCCGGGATTAGGGGCCGGGCTTAAATAACCATTCGATGGGGGCGTTGAAAATGTCACTTGTTCAGGCCGTCGGTGAGCAGGTGGCATACCCGGTCGTAGGCGCTGCGGTTGGCGTCCTACAGGAGGTAGGCGATCACCAGCCCCACCGCGGCCCCGAAGATAAGGCAGCACCGAGCCTGCACACCCGGGGGCGATGGGGATGAAGAGGAAGAAGATACCACCCCGATTATGGCCACGATGATGCGTGTTCACGAACACCTGAACAGGCGGCCTCCGCGCCTCCTTCGAAAATGCCCGGCCTCCATGACCCCGCGTATGAGCATGAGGCCCACGACCCTGACCCTGCTCAGTATGTTCAGCAGCGCGGGGTAGCATCAGCCCGATGAAGGCGGCGATGGCCGCCATGTACCACACCGCGCCCGTGCCCCTCCGGGTCCACGCCGAAGAGCCTGACCAGGTCAAGGGGCAGAAGGTCACGGCCATGACCTGCAGCAGGAAGATGATGATCACGTCGATGACGATCCAGAATATCTGCCGCACCCTCGCGGCGCCGGTCGGCGTGCGTTCATCCACACCCCCATGTCCGTACGTATGTGCGCAGGTGGTCCACCCGGCGCAGCGATTCCCGGATGGAGGGAAGGAGTGCCCCGCTCAGCTCGATGGTGCGCGGGCCCGGCGGAAGGAGGGGGAGGGAAGAACATGGTCACCAGCGCCGCCCCGATGACCGAGGAGAACAGCTGGTCCACCGCCCCCAGGTCGAAGGCGGTCTTGGCGATGACGAAGGAGAACTCCCCCATGGCCAGCATGCCCATGCCGGCCATCAGCGAGGTCCGGGCGTCCTTGTTGCTCAGGAAGGTGCCCAGGCTCACGCTGAACAACTTGCCCGCGATGAAGGCCACGGCGATGGCCAGGGCCACCAGCAGGTTGTCCATGATCAGCCACGGTCGATCAGCAGCCCGATGGAGATGAAGAACAGGGCCATGAACATCTCCTTGATGGGCACGATCCTCTCCACCAGCCTCTCCTGGACCCTGGACTGGGAGATGATTATGCCCATCAGGAAGGCCCCGATGGCCACGGACAGCCCGAAGAACTGGGCGGCGATGGCCATGCCGAAGCACAGTCCCAGGGACACTATCAGCAGGGTCTCCGGGGCGGCGGTGGGATAGAAGCGGTCCAGGAGCCGGGGTACCACCGCCAGTCCCAGGATGAGCAGGATGAGCATGAATATGGCGATGTAGGCGATCTGCAGGATTATGCCGCTGAAGGAGATGCCGTCCCCGGCGGCCAGCGGGGAGGCCAGGGTCAGGATGATGACCGCGGCGATGTCCTCGATTATAAGTATCCCAACGATGGCCTCGGCGAACTCCTTCTTCATCATGTCCGCGTCGGAGAGCACCTTGATTATGACGGCCGTGGAAGATATGCTCATCACCGCCCCCAGGAATATGGACTGCACCGGGCTCCAGCCCAGCATGGTCCCCAGCCCATATCCCAGGGTGATCATCAGCACTATCTCGACCGTTCCGGCCAGGGCGGCGAACAGTCCCACCTTCCGCAGCCTCTTCAGGTTGAACTCCAGCCCCAGGGTGAACATGAGCAGGACGATGCCGGCGTCGGCCAGGGCGTTGATGATCTCCACGTCGTTGACGAAGGAGGGCTCGAACAGGTTGGGGCCGAGGATCATTCCCGCGGCCAGATATCCCACGACCACCGGCAGTTTCAGCTTGGAGAACAGCACGGATATGGCCCCGGCGGTGACCAGGATTATGGCCAATTCGAACAGCAGGTCCCCGTTCGCCTCCATGTTTGCCCCTCAGAAGAAAGTCTGCCCCACATCCCTCTTGACCTTATTTTTTATTTCCCCCGCCCGGAGGTTCGATTCCTCCAGGTATTCCTCGTAGAGGTGCACCCGGCAGGGGATGGCGAAGGGCGTGAACGGGGAGGATACCAGGGCCTCGCCGGGCATCAGCATCTGTATCTCGTTGTCCAGCATGGATATGTCCTGCTTCGCCGAGTTGCGCAGGATGTCCCGGTCGCGCTTGTCCGCCAGCCCCAGGATGAACAGGGTGTTGAACTGGGAGATGATCTCCTCGTTGATCAGCTTGGGCTGCTGCGATACGGCGCACAGCCCGACCTTGAACTTGCGCCCCTCCCTGGCCAGCTGCGCGAAGACCGTGCCCTTGGACTGCGAGAGCACGCGCTGCGCCTCCTCCAGGGCGATCAGCACCGGCGGGGCCCTCTCGAAGCGGGGCTTGTCGGAATACATGGCCTTGTTGTGCTCGAAGACCGCCCGCACCAGCACGGTGGAGACCAGCAGCTCCTCGGCCTCGAACATGTTGGAGGTGTCCACCAGCACGGTCCTGCCGTTCTGCAGGGCGGAGATCACCGCCTTGGTCATGCTCAGCCCGCGGTCGGTGGTGATGAGGTCGTACTTGAATATGGAGTCCAGACGGCGTTTTATCACGTTCACGCTGCCCTCGTGGAAACGCCCGTTCAGGTCATTCACGATGTTGGCCACGCTGCGGTCCCGAAGCTCCTCCAGCCACCTCTCGCCGTACTTCCACTGGGAGGCCTGCAGGCATTCCAGCTGGGCCCCGGTGAACTCGTACAGGTTGGCCAGGTCCGGTATCTCGATCTCCGCGCTGGAGATGTGAATGGAGTTGTGAGGGCCGTCCAGCCGGCGGGAGGAGTAGACGTCCAGGGCCTCCGGGGCCAGCTTGGAATGGGAGAGTCCGCGCTTGTTGCGCTCCCCGCCGTCGAAGTACTCGCCGTGCGGGTCCAGGATCAGGAAGCCGCAGCGTCTGGATTCCATGCACGAGAGGGCCAGGGACTTCATCAGGTTGCTCTTGCCCATACCAGTGGTGGCGAAGATGCCCACATGGTGCGGGAAGGACCTGGATTCCACGCCCACCCGGAAGTCCAGCACGCGGTCGCCGGAGCGCAGCCGTCCGACCTCCACGTCCCCCATCATGGGCCTCAGGAAATCGTAGTCGCCCTGGTCCGCCCTGCGCACGGAGGAGAAGTGCCGGGGGATGGACTTGGCCTTGCGGTAGCCGCCCTCCTTCAGGCATCCCAGGGGAGTGCACACCCCCACCTTGTAGAGGGCGCTCCTCACCCTCTCGTAATCGTATTCGCCGCTCCCGTCCCGGAGGGCCACCCCGGCCTGCCTCGGCAGCCAGTCGTCGTCATCCGAATCCGCCCCGTACAGGATGTCCATGGTGCGCACCAGGAACTTGGCCTGGTCGGCCTCCACCACCAGCATCTCTCCCACCTGCAGGTCCTCCGCCTCGGAGGTGCGGAAGCGCAGTTCCATAACCCGGTTGCCGAAAACCCTTCCCAGCTCGCTCATCCGGGCGGACGATGACATCCTGGGGGTATAGTAATTTCTGAGGGTGCGGTGAAAATGTGATAAGCGAGGAGGGCGTTAATGGACCTGTGCCGCCCGAGGTCATCGAGCTTCCCGCCCAATCCGCCCTTCCCCGGCCAGAGGTACTGGTGGTGGGCATCGGCGGGGCGGGAAGGCACATGGCCGCGCAGATGCCCGGCCAGCGTTTGACCATATGCCAGGAGGGTGACGCGGGCCAGAACGGGCACCCGCAGGTGCTGCTGCGCAGGAGCGAGGTGGCGGTGGCCCGCACCAGCTCCTCCACCGCCCTGCACGTCTCCGACCTTCCCTGGAAGAAACGGCTGAAGGAGGCCGTCGGCCGGCCGGACGTCCTCTTCTTGTTCAGCGGCCTGGGCGGGGAGACGGGAAGCTACATATCCCCGCTGATCGCCGAGCTGGCGCATTACTCCACCATGACCTTCGCCAGCGTATGCCTGCCCTTCTCCGTGGAGGGCTCCAACCGCAGGTCCATGGCCAAGGAAGGGCTGGCCCGCCTCAAGGGATCGGCCAGCATGGTGGCCGTATACGCCAACGATCCCCTGATAAAGCTGGCCCCCAACCTTCCCCTGGGAAAGGCCTTCTCGGTCATGGACCAGATCATGCTTTCGGTCCCCGCGGACCTCTCCGGATGCCTGACCGCGGAGGCCACACCCCTGCTGAAGGAGCACCTGGGCCGCAGGGAGCTGCGGGCCGGCATAGGCTACGGCATGGGGCTGGAGAAGGAGAGGCTGGCCGTGGAGGACGCCCTGACCTCGCCGTGGTTCCCCTCATCCGACTTCCAGGCGGACACCGCCCTGATGCTGGTCGGACAGGGGCAGCCGGACCGCGTCGGCCTGGAGGATTGCGTGATGGAGCTGGCCGGTCGGACCTCCGCCAGGAAGGTCCTGGTGGCCTCGCACATCGACCCGGCGCTGGGCCGCAGGGTCAAGGTCTCCCTGCTGCTGGGCTACAGGTTCTGATCCTCGGCGATCTCCTCCGGCGCCCCGGCGAACCTCACCAGCGCGTAAGCCTCGATGAAGTGCAGCTTGCCCGGGACCACCACGGCGTGCAGCGGCGGGCCCATGTCCTCATCGAGCATCCTCGATGGGTAGCCGGCGGCCACCTTCTCCGTGCGAGAGCCTACCCGCGCCGCGGCGCAGATCACCGTGGACGGGGTGATCATCCCCAGCCCCTTGGCCCGCTCCGCGTCCAGCAGCCATTGCACCGCCTGGTTGGCGGTCATGTACCGCCCCTCCTCCTCCCGGATGTCCAGCAGCACCAGGGTGTGCAGCCCCCGTGACCAGTTCTCGAAAATGTTCTCGTACGGGGAAAGGGGGGTGTAGCCCGGTTCCGGGAAGGGGATGGTCACCGTCCTCCCGAACTTGTACGGCTGCAGCCCCAGCGCGGAGGCGCAGGCGCTGAATATGGAAACGCCGTAGAACACCTGGGTGGGTATGCCCTCCTCCATGGCCTGGATCCTCAGGTCCACGTGGGTGGTGGCGGCCATGGTGTCCCCGGCGGTGACGAAGGCCACCTTGCCCTTCCTTGCGGCCTCGATGACCACCTCGTCCTCCTCGACCTCCTTCCGGCACAGCCTGATGATCTTCTTGCCGATGGCCGTCTCCAGGTCGTCCGGGGTGGAGTCGATGAGCCTGGAGGTGTAGAACTCCCCGAACACCCGGTCGCATTCCCGCAGGGCCGCAAGCGCCCTGGCGCTGA
Organism: Methanomassiliicoccales archaeon; assembly: GCA_040765825.1. Classification (GTDB taxonomy): domain Archaea; phylum Thermoplasmatota; class Thermoplasmata; order Methanomassiliicoccales; family UBA472; genus UBA472. The sequence goes on along the minus strand of JAXGRO010000006.1, from coordinate 36,842 downwards.
GGTCGTCCACCCCTCCCAGCCCTAAACCAACAAATATCAATTCTCCCATGGCAACACCGTGCGTTCCCTTTGCGTCAGGGTTCTGAAGGGTGAAGGAGAGTCCCTCCGTAAAAAGCTTTTAGAGGAGGGGCTGCTGGACCAATCGCTGTACGTCGAAAGGGACCAGGAGCACCTTTACCTGCCGGTGACCTCCGCCCCGGCGGGAATGCCCGCCGAGGAGCGCGACTTCAAGGAGAGGGAGCGGGAGGAGCGCGACTACAAGGCCCTGGCCAAGGTCCCCGAGGAGCTGAGGCCGCTGCTGCCCACGGCCTTCGACACCCTGGGCGACATCGCCATCGTCCGCCTTCCGGATGAGCTGCTGGCCTACGCCAAGGAGGTCGGCGGCGCGCTCATGGCGGCGTTCCCCCGCCTGCGCTCGGTGTTCCTGGACCATGGCGTCGTGGGGGAGTTCCGCACGCTGGACCTGGAGGCCATCGCCGGCCAGGACGTCAGCGGGACCGTTCATACCGAATACGGGCTGCGCTTCAGGGTCGATCCCCGGAAGGCCTACTTCAATCCCCGGCTTTCGAACGAGAGGCGCAGGATCGCCTCCCTGGTGAGGGAGGGGGAGGTGGTGGTGGACATGTTCTCCGGCGTGGGCCCCTTCGCCATCATGATCGCCAAGCTGGCGCGTCCGGCCGCGGTCTACGCCATCGACCTCAACCCTGATGCGGTGCAGCTGATGATCGAGAACATCCATCTGAACAAGGTAGAGGGAGTCGTTCCCCTGGAGGGCGACGCCCGGCAGTGGGTGTTCGACCTGCCCTGCGCCGACCGGGTGGTCATGAACCTGCCGCATTCGGCCATTGACTTCTTCGCCGACGCCCTGACCCGCCTGAAGCTGGGCGGGGTTATGCACCTGTACCACATCTGCGACCGCAACGACTTCCATGGCGTGCTGGAGGACCTGCGGCGCATCGCCAACGGCATGGGCGTGGAGCTGGAGGTGCTGCGCAGCGAGGAGCTGAAGACCTATTCCCCCACGGCCTCGGTGTTCTCGGCGGACTTACTCCTTGCCGGATGGCTTTAGGGTTATCCCGCGCTGGTCCTGATAGTTCCCGCTGCGTCTGGCGTAGGTGCGCTCCACCGGGGAGCGCATGTGCTCCAGCACCATCTGCACCATCCGGCTGCCGATGGGCAGTTCCACGGGAACGGACGAGGCGTTGAACCCGCTGAAGGTGAGCGTCCCATGGAAGCCAGCATCTATCTTTCCCAGTCCCATGAGCAGCCCCTTCCGCAGCCATGAGGTCCTGGTCCACAGCTGCGCCGCCAGATCGTCCGGCAGCTCCACGCGCTCCACGGTGGAGACGAAGAACAGCCGGCCCGGGGGGATGATGAAAGTTCCGGAGGTGACGCTCTCACCCCCTTCCAGGCGCGCCTCGGCCACCCGCAGGTCGTAACCGTTGGGGGTCAGGCTCTCCGGGGAGAAGTCGGTGATGACCAGCGTACCGTCGCGCATCCTCGATTCGATCTCATGGTCGGGGACTAGGCACATGATGGTGGAACGGAGCCCGGTGAATTAGAATTATCGTTCCTCACTTCAAGAAAGATCAGACCAACTTATAAAAAATCGAACGGTATCACCCAAATGTGGCCGGTTCGGATGGTCCGCAGATCGAAACCTCAACCGTTCCACCCCGCGTACCGTCCCCGCTGCCCCCCGGGGAGAAGGCTGCGGTCTTCTACCGCCGCCTGGAGGATGTGCTGGACACCGTGGCCTGCCTGCTCAGGGACAGCATCGAGCAGAGGGAGATGTGCGCCTTCGTGTGCCGCACGCCCCCGGCCCGGCTCAGGGAGCTCCTGAGGGACGGGGGACTGGACCTGGACATGCACCCGTCCGTGGTCCTGATACACATGGACAGGGCCAACATCGGCCGCATGTCCGAGGCGACCATCGGGGAGCAGATGCGGGCGTTCGCCAAACAGGCGAGGGCGCTTGGGTATTCCGGGGCCCGCCTGATCCTGAACGTGCCCGAGGACCTGGCCGCGCAGGTGCCGTCGGACCGGGCCTGGAGGGACCTGGACGCGGTCCGGGAGGAACTGAACTTAACGGTCGTCTGCCTCTATGACATGTCCTTGCTGTCGCCCGAGTTCCTGCTCCGGTCCCTGGCCTCCTATCCCATGGTGATTATCGACGGGGTGCTCAGCCGCAACTCCTATTACCTGCCCAGCATGGGGGAGGGCGTCGCGGACCCCAACCGCGACCTGTTCCACCTCCTCGACAATATCAGGGTCGAGCAGGAGGAGCGCCTGAGCGCGGAGGAGGAGAGGTCCCGGCTGGCCAGGGTCAACCGCGAGCTGCAGGGCGAGGTCCTGCGGCGGAAGATGATGGAGTTCTCCCTGCTGCAGGCCGACATCAACCTGCGCACCATGCTGGACGCGATCGAGGATATGGTGTTCATGGTGGACCGCGAGCTGCGGGTCACCAACGGCAACCAGACCTTCGTCCGGTACCTGGAGGACGCGGGCATGCCCACGTCCTACGAGGGCCGCGGCGTGTACGAGCTGTTCCCAGGGGCTCCCAGCAGCGGGCGGAGGATATTCGAGGAGATCTTCCAGTACGGGTGCAGCACCATCGTGGACGTGTCCCTGGACGCCGCGGCGGGGCGCGTGGAGGCCGAGCTCAGGCTGGTCCCCATAAAGATGATGGAACGCGTGGACCGCATAGTGGTCATAGCCCGCCAGAGGAGCGCCAATCCCCGGCAGATGCAGGAGATGTGGGACCGGGCCGGGGCCATGGCCATGGAGGCCCAGGACCCCGAGGGCTCCTTCCGGGGGACCATGAACGGCTGCCCGCACCCGGTCATGGTGAGCTCGGCCGATGGAAGGGTCATCTCCGTGAACCGCATACTGGTCCGCAGCCTGGGCTACAGCGTCGCCGAGCTCAACGCCCTGGGGGGTCCCTCGGCCATCATGCGCCCCCGGAGGCAGGGCAGCGAGGTGCGCCGGGCTAGCGATGACGGCCGGATGATAATGCCCTGCCTGGTGTCCTGCAAGGACGGTTCCGTCCAGGCCATGGACTGCTACGTGATGCCGTTCGACCACGGCGAGGGCGTCAGGCAGCTGACCATTCTGCACCCGGTACACTGAAAGGACGGGAAATCTGTTTTATCCTACCGTGGCCATCAGGGTGTGGATGGACCACATCGTGTACTTGGACAAGCCCGCCGGCGCCCTGGAGGCCATGCGCCGGGGGGACAAGACCATGGTGGCCAGGGCCTACAACGGCCGCCGGTCCCCCTACGGGAAGGTCAAGGTAGGGGACACCCTCTACTTCACGGAGAACGACGGGCGCCAGATAATCTACGGGCGGGGAGGGGTGATCAAGGTCTTCGACTCCCCCAAGCTGGGTCACGAGGAGAGCGAGGCCATGCTGGAGCAGTTCCGGAGGCCGCTCTGGCTATCGGAGGCCCAGTTCCTACGCATGGCCGGGAAGCGCTACCTGGTGCTGGTCACCGTGGACCGCTTCCAGGAGGTCCCCCGATTCCGCTTCACCCGCCGGGACTTCCACACCCTGGACGATTGGATCCTGGTAGGGGACGTGGAGCGGGCCCGCAAGGAGGGTCCGGTGCAAGAACTTAAATAATCAGCGCTATATTTTTATATGCCATGGAGTTCCTTTCCGCCTTCAGCGTGTTCCTGGGGTCCATCAGCGCCCTTCTGCTGCTGTCCACCAGGGCGCTCCCCCTGCGCTGGGCCAGATTGCTCGCCGACGCCGGCAGGGAGTCCGGAAGGCCGGCCTGGGCCTGGGCGCTCATCTCGGGGTCCCTGGCCGGGGTGGCCGCTCTCTGGTACCTGCACTTCACCGCGGAGGCCGGACGCTCGCTCCTGATCGCCCTCCTGGGCACGATATTGCTGGTCAGGGCCGTCCAGGTGCTGATATCCAAGGACGGGCTCAAGGAGGCCTCCCGATCGCTGCTCCGCGGACAGTTCTCCTATTCCTACCTGTCCTACGCCCTGATCAGCGCCGCGCTCATCGTCCTGGGGCTGCTGTGATCAGAACACGTCCAGGGAGCCGCTCTTCAGGGCCAGCCTCTCGAAGAAGTCGAACAGCAGGTAGGCCAGGACGTAGAAGGCGGTCCCCAGGGCCAGCATGAGGGCCAGGAGGCCGTACACCTCCGGAAGCCCGGCCCCCGCGGCCACCTGGCGAACCGCCTCCACCCCGTAGGTGAGCGGGAACACGTACGAGGCGGGCTGCAGCCATCCCGGCAGGTAGGAGATGGGGAAGTTCACCCCGCAGAGCAGCAGCCCCAGGTACAGCACCACCGAGCCGAGGATCATGGACGAGCGCAGGTACACGCCCACGCTGCCGATGACCATGCCGAAGCCCACCATGCTGAAGCAGGTGACCAGGAGCACCGCCGCCAGGGCCGCCGGCTCCGCGTAGGTCAGGTCCACCCCGAAGAACAGGGAGGCGAAGAGCAGGGACATGCTCACGGTGAAGAGGCCGATCAGCGACTGGTACGCCCCCTTGCCCAGGAACACGTAGAACATGCGCGTGGGCGTGGACATTATGGTGGCCATGGTGCCTATGTGCTTCTCCGCCCCCGCGGACATGGTCACCCCGTAAACGGCCGCGTAGGTCAGGGACGAAACGGCATTGCCCAGGGCCACGTACGCAGGTCCGGCCCCGGGATCGTCGGCGAAGTCGCTGACCAGCACGAAGAACCACATCTGGAATAGGGAGGTGGAGAGTATCTGCACCATCCACAGCACCGGGCCCACCACCGCGAACTGCGAGCGCATGGCCACCAGCGCAGAGGCCTTCACCCCGATCACGTCCCGCAGCATCTCAATACCTCACCAGGGAGCCGTTGACCTTGGCCTTGCTCTCCAGGTAGGAGAAAAGCTGGAAGGACAGCAGCAGGTAGACGATCGTGGTCAGGGCCGTGAGGCCCAGCGCTCCGGAGAACCCCAGGCCCAGGGAGTCGTATCCGGCGAAGGTGGATATCTTGAGGGCCTCCGCGCCCCAGGTGGCCGGGATGACGTACGAGAAGGGGCGGCTCCACTCCGGCAGTATCATCAGGGGGAACACCGCCCCCGAGAGCACGTAGATGGGGAACTCCAGTATCTGGAAGAAGGCGCTGGAGGCCCGGGTCACCACGTAGAAGGCCCCGAAGACCATTCCCAGCACCGAGAGCGACAGCAGGGTGGCGAACAGGGCGACGACGAAACCCAGGGGGTCGTTCAGGGCCACGTCTATGCCGAAGGCGAACTGGGCCACCAGGAACACCGCCAGGGCGTTCAGGAGCCCCAGGAAGGAGTTCCAAAGGCAGCGCCCGAAGACCACCGAGGACAGCGGGGCGGGGGTCACCATTATGGCCTCCAGGGTGCCGTTCATGCGGTCGTACCCTATGGACCAGCTGCTGCTGTGTATGGTGTTCCCCCACATGCCCAGGACTCCGCCGCCCAGCACGGCGTACAGCAGGAGGTCCCCCCCGGTATGCCTGAACAGGAACAGGGTCACGGTGGTGAAGATGAAGGGGGCGATGATGCTGGGGATCACCCACTGCGGGTCCACGAAGAAGTGGATGGACTGCTGCTTCAGGGCGGCCTTCATGGCCCGGAGGCTGATCATTTCACGTTCACCATCTTTATGTAGGCGTCCTCCAGGGTGGGCTGGTCCACCCGGATGCTGATCACCTTGCACCTCTCCAGCATGGCGGCCACGGTGGGAATCAGCGAAGGGGCGTCGTCCACCACCATGCGCAGGAGCTGCCTTCCCTCCAGGGCCTCCAGGGAGACGGCGGAGACCCCCGGCAGCTCGGCCAGCTCGGCCCTCCTGGCCTCCCCCAGCTCCCTGGCCTCCACCTCGATGACCGTGTCGTTGCGCACGGCCTCCTTCATGGAGTAGGGGGTCCCGATGGCCTTGATGCGCCCCTCGGATATGATGGCCAGGCGGTCGCAGAGCTGGTCGGCCTCGAACATGTAGTGGGTGGTGAGCAATATGGTCATGCCCTTCTCCGAGAGCTGCTTGATGAGCGCGCGGGTCTCCCGGGAGATCTCCGGGTCCAGGCCCAAGGTGGGCTCGTCCAGGAACAGCACCTCCGGGTCGTTGACCAGCCCCCGGGCCAGGTGCAGCCGCTGCTTCATCCCCCGGGAGTAGTTCTCCACCCGGATGTCCGCGGCCTCGGCCAGGCCCACCATCTCCAGCAGCCCGTCCACCTTCTCCCGCTTCCGGTCCCTGGGCACCCGGTACATGTCCGAGAAGAAATCCAGGTTCTGCCTGCCGGTCAGTCGGAAGTACAGCCCCCGCTCCCCCCCGGACACCAGGTTGATGCGCGGCCGCAGGCGGACGGCGTCCCCGACCACGTCCAGGCCCAGGACCCTGGCCTTCCCGGAGGTGGGAATCAGCAGGGTGGACAGCATCTTGATGGTGGTGGTCTTCCCGGCCCCGTTCGGACCGAGCAGCCCGAATATCTCGCCCCTGCGCACGTCGAAGGAGACCCGGTCCACGGCCAGCTTTTCCACGCCGCCGTCCCCCAGCAGCCTGCGGGCTGCCGGGTACACCTTGGTGAGGTCCTCCACCTCTATGACCTTGTCACCGTTCACCACGGGAGCACCCCAAGGGGCTCAGTGATAATGAGCTTATGCCATCAGCTTCCTGAGCACCGTTGGGAGGATGCCGCCGTTGCGGTAGTAGTCCACCTCCACCGGGGTGTCCAGGCGGGCCACGGCCACGAACTCGGTGACCATGCCATCCCGGCGGGCGGTGACCTTGACCTGGGCCCGGGGCCTGAGCTCGGCGATCTCCACGTCGTACTCCTCGCTGCCGTCCAGCCCCAGGGAGGCCGCCGACTGTCCGGCAGCGAACTGCAGGGGCAGCACACCCATGCCCACCAGGTTGCTGCGGTGGATGCGCTCGAAGGATTCGGCCAACACCGCCTTCACGCCCAGCAGCTGCGGTCCCTTGGCCGCCCAGTCCCGGGAGCTCCCGGTGCCGTACTCCTTGCCGGCCAGGATGATCAGCGGAACGTTCCTGGACAGGTACTCCCGGGAGGCGCTGTACATGTCCTTCACCGCCCCCTCGGGCATGACGGAGGTGAACCCTCCCTCCTTCCCTCCGGCCAGGGCGTTCTTCAGGCGGATGTTGGCGAAGGTCCCCCTCATCATCACCTCGTGGTTGCCGCGGCGCGAGCCGTAGGAGTTGAAGTCCTTCTCCCCCACGCCCAGGGAGATGAGGTACTGCCCGGCCACGCTCGACGGCGGGAACTCCCCGGCCGGGGATATGTGATCGGTGGTGATGCTGTCCCCGAGGACCGCTAGCGCCCGCGCGCCGCGAATGGCCTTCGGGGGATCCGGAACCCTGGACATGCCCTCGAAGAAGGGCACCTTGCGTATGTATGTGGACGTGGGGTCCCACTGGAACGTCTCGCCCTTGGGCGCGGGGACCCGGTCCCAGAGGTCGCTGCCCTGGAAGACGGTGGAGTAGGCCTTGCGGTACATGGCCGGGGTGACCTTGCGCAGGGCCGCCCGGACCTCCTTGGCCGAGGGCCACAGGTCGTTCAGGTACACCGGCCTGCCGTTGGGGTCCAGGCCCAGCGGCTCCTTCTCCAGGTCCAGGTCCATGCGGCCGGCGATGGCGTACGCCACCACCAGGGGCGGCGAGGCCAGGTAGTTGGCCTTCACGTACGGGGATATGCGCCCCTCGAAGTTGCGGTTGCCCGAGAGCACCGCCGCCACGGTCAGGTCGTGCTTCACGATGTCCTCGGCCAGCTCCGCCCTGGTCGGGCCGGAGTTGCCGATGCATGTCAGGCATCCGTATCCCACCACATGGAATCCCAGGGCCTCCAGGAACGGCAGGAGGCCGGCCTTCTCCAGATACGTGGTCACCGCCCGGCTCCCGGGGGCCAGGGACGTCTTCACGTTGGGGTTCGGCCTCAATCCCCGCTCCACGGCCTTCTTGGCCAGCAGCCCGGCGGCCATCATGACCGACGGGTTGGACGTGTTGGTGCAGGAGGTGATGGAGGCGATGAGCACGTCGCCGTCCCTCATCAGCTCCCCCTTCCTGGGCCCTCCCTGCTTGGCCATCATCTCCAGGAAGCTGTCCCTGACCCGGGAGAGCTCGATGCGGTCCTGGGGGCGCTTCGGTCCCGCCAGCGACCTCCTGACCGTGGAAAGGTCCAGCTCCAGGCGGTCGCTGTACTCCGGCTCCTGGCCCTCGTAGAACAGCCCCTGCTCCCTGCAGTAGCGCTCCACCCTCTGGCAGAGCTTCTCCCGGCCGGTTAGCTTTAGGTAGGCGATGGTCACCTCGTCCACGGGGAAGAAGCCCATGGTGGCCCCGTACTCCGGGGCCATGTTGGAGAGGGTGGCCCGGTCCGGCAGGGAAAGGTGCTTGATCCCCGGGCCGTAGAACTCCACGAACTTGCCTACCACTCCCTTCCTGCGCAGCATCTCCACCGCTGTCAGCACCATGTCCGTGGCGGTGACCCCGGCCTTCAGCTTGCCGGTGATCCGGAAGCCCACCACCTGCGGCAGCGGCATGTAGTACGGCTGGCCGAGCATGACCGCCTCGGCCTCAATGCCCCCCACGCCCCATCCCAGCACCCCCAGCCCGTTGACCTGGGTGGTGTGCGAGTCCGTGCCGAAGACGGAATCGGGGAAGGCCACTCCGTCGCGCTCGGCGACCACGGTGGCCAGGCACTCCAGGTTCACCTGGTGGATGATGCCGTTGCCCGGGGGCACCACCCGGAAGTTGTGGAAGGAGCCCTGGGCCCACTTGAGCAGCGAGTAACGCTCCAGGTTGCGGTCCATCTCCAGGCTCTCGTTGAACTCCTGGGCGTAGCAGGTGCCGTGGTAATCGGTCTGCACGGAATGGTCGATGGTCAGGTCCACCGGGACCAGGGGGTTGATCTGCGAGGGGTTCCCGCCCATCTCCTGCACCGCGTCGCGCATGGCCGCCAGGTCCACCACGCAGGGGACGCCGGTGAAGTCCTGCAATACCACCCTGGCCGGAATGAACGGGATATCCAGCTCCTCGTTCCCCGCGGGGGTCCAGGACAGCAGCTTCTCCACGTCCTCCGCGGTGACCAGCACCCCGTCCTCCTGGCGAAGCAGGGATTCCAGGAGCACCTTCACGGAGAAGGGGAAGCGGTCCACCCTGGCGTCCAGCTTCTTCAGGGAGTAGTAGCTGAGGGGTCCATCGTTCAGCTCGAGCACGCTCTTGGTATGGAAGGAGTCGGAAGTCTGCACCATCTCGATCAGATGGCAGTAAGCAATCCCCGACTTAAATTCTTGCAGGCTAGGGCAAAAGGATATTATGGCTCAGGGGCTTGACCCGATTGGATGATTAATCCAATTGAGGGACGGCAGGACGACTCCGAGGAGAACTACTCCAAGCACGTCGGCGTCCTGCGCTCGCAGATGGCCAGGGGGATTATCGGAAGCAACACCGAATGCCCCCACTTCCCCTGCCACCATTCCGATCAGGACTGCACCTTCTGCTTCTGCCCGCTGTATCCATGCGAGGACCCCGAGCTGGGCGAGTTCGTGGTGTCGAGGCGCACCGGCGGAAGCGTATGGTCATGCCAGCGGTGCCTGTGGACCCATCGCCAGGATGTCGCCGCATCCCTGTTCCAGGCCATGCCGGAGATAGGCCCTCAGGGACTGGACCGCCAGACCAGGGACGAGCTCAAGGGGGCGCTCGTGGCCAGGCACCGCAGGAGGGCCAAGGCCATCATGGTGCTGGGGGCCACCTCCGGAGCCGGAAAATCCCTCATCGTCGCCGCGCTGTGCCGGGCCCTGCGCAACCGGGGGCTGAAGGTCTCCCCGTTCAAATCGCAGAACATGTCCCTGAACTCCATGGTCACCGAGGGGGGCGAGGAGATCGCCCGCATCCAGGACCTGCAAGCCCGCGCAGCGGGCACCCGGCCCCGGGGGGAGCTCAATCCCATTCTGCTGAAGCCCAAGGGCGGGGTGGTCTCCCAGGTCATCGTGGAGGGACGGCCCTACCGGGATTACACGGTGCAGGAGTACTATGCCGACTTTGTTCCGAACGAGGCGCCGTCCATAATCGAACGCAATCTGGAACGGCTCATGCGCTCCAACGACGTGGTGGTCATCGAGGGCGCCGGTTCCCCGGCCGAGATCAACCTGCGGGGCAGGGACGTGGCCAACATGTACGTGGCCAGGCTGGTGAATGCTGATTGCCTTCTGGTTGTCAACGTGGACTGGGGAGGGGCCTTCGCCTTCGCCGTGGGGACCCTGGACCTGCTGGACCCCCAGGACAGGGCGCTGTTCAAGGGCGTGGTGATCAACAACATGTGCCCCGGCGGGGGCTCCTTGGGTCCCGCCCTGGAGGTGGTCGAGAGGCTTACCGGCGTGCCGGTGGTGGCGGAGATGCCCCACGTCCCCGGCCTGTACCTGCCGGTGGAGGACTCCATGGACCTTGGCCGGAGGGCCGAGGGGGGCGGAAAGGTGGTGGCGGTGGTCCGTCTGCCCATGATCTCCAACTTCACCGACTTCGACGCCCTGGGGCTGGAGGAGGGCGTCTCGGTGGTCTACGCCGAACGCCCGGAGCAGCTGGAATGCGCGGACGCCATCATCATCCCCGGGACCAAGAACTCGGTGCAGGACCTCCATTGGCTGCGCGGCTCGGGCATGGCCTCGGTCATAGTGCGCCGGGCGGGGGAGGTCCCCATCCTGGGCATATGCGGAGGTTACCAGATGCTCGGGGCGGCGATAATCGACGAGCAGGGCCTGGAGGGCGGTACCTCCGCCCATGTGGAAGGGCTCGGGCTTCTGGACGCGGTGACCCGCTTCGACACCTACGACAAGAGGACCGTGCAGGTCGCAGGGAGGCTGGTGGACGGAGGGCAGGTCCGCGGGTACGAGATACACATGGGGAGCACGGAGGTGCGCGCCCCTCCGCTGTTCCTGCTGGAGCCGGACGGAAGGGAGGAGGGGGCCTGGGACCGGGAGAGGAAGGTCATGGGGACCTACCTGCACGGGGCCTTCGACCTGCCGGCCTTCCGCGAGCTGTTCCTTTCGCTGGGCGGTGAACGATGCCATCCCTCGGGAGGGCAGGACCACGACGCCGAGGTGGACGCCTCGCTCGACCGCCTGGCCCGGGAGCTGGAGGCGCATCTGGACATCGACAGGCTGCTGGGGGGGTGGAGGCGACGGTGCGTAGGCTGATGGTCCAGGGGGTCACCTCCGGCGCGGGGAAGACCACCCTGACCGCGGCGCTTTGCCGCCACCTCTCCCGGAAGGGAATGGACGTGGCCCCCTTCAAGGCCCAGAACGTGTCCCTGAACTCGTTCGTCACCGCCGACGGGAAGGAGATGGCCATCTCGCAGGCCTATCAGGCCTGGGCCTGCGGACTGGAACCTTCGGCGGACATGAACCCCGTTCTGATCAAGCCCAAGGGCAACGGGCAATGCCAGATAGTCCTGCGGGGCCGGCCCTGGATGGACCTGGCGCCAGGGGACGGCCGCCGGCCGATCGACCAGCTGAGGGAGGAGGTCCTCCGGTCCTTCCGCGACAATGCCCTGGGCAGGGAGGCGGTGCTGCTGGAGGGCATGGGCTCCCCGGTGGAGATGAACCTGAAGGAAAGGGACGTGGCCAACATGTGGCTGGCCAAGGCGGTGCGCTCCCCGGTGGTGCTGGTGGGGGACATCGAGAAGGGCGGGGCCTTCGCCGGCATCTACGGAACCTACCTGCTGATGGACGAGGAGGAGAGGGACCTCCTGAAGGGCTTCGTGATAAACCGCTTCCGCGGAGACCCCTCCATTCTGGGGCCCGGGATCTCCGAGCTGGAATCCCGCATGGAGATGCCCTGCCTGGGGGTGCTCCCCATGGTCCGGTTCAGCGCCCCCGCGGAGGACTCCATGGACCTGGGGAGGGAACACGGACACTCGGGCGTCGGCGGGGACGTCCGCCAGCGGTGGCTGGGCGGACTGGATGATCTGCTGGAGGGCTGGTCGGGCGCCCTGGACCTGGTGGCCCTGGAACGCCTGCTCTGAAGACGGTCAGAGCTTGGTCCCGCACTTTGAGCAGTACTCCGCCCTCATGTCGTTGGGGCCACGGCAATTGGGACAATATTTTACGCTGTGGTCATAGGGCGGGGCGGCGTTGGCGTAGTAAGAGGGCTTGCCGCAGTACGGGCAGGCGTCCTTGCTGTAATCGTAGCTGCTGCCGCAGGCCCCGCAGACCCGCATGCCACCGTGCGGGCCGTAGGCGCCTCCCGGGGCCGGGCCCCCGGCGGGAGGGGCTCCTGGCGGAGCGTATGGCGGAACCTCCTCGTACTTCATCAACAGGTAGATCACCGCCACCGGCCAGCACACGATGAGCAGGATGATGACGATGATCCAATCCCCAGTGAATGTCTTGGTCACTTTCTTTCCCCCGGCCTGAATTCAATTACCTGATAATTAATCCCTCGCCTCACCTTCCGTTCCTCGCGCTCCCCCTGGCGCATCCCGGGAAGGAGGCGTGATCGGAGCATTCCCTGCAGGTCCTCAGGACCCTTCGGCCCTTCAGGTAGACGAAGGTGACGTAGACCGCGAGGACGAAGGGGTACACGTACCACCTCAGCTGCGGAGGGCAGGTGATCACGGCTAGGAGCACCGAGGCCAGGCTCACACCCATGATGACGTTGAAAAGTACCTTGAGCGGCCTCAGCGCGGGCAGGGCCCGCAGGAGCTGGACGGCGAAAAGGGTCACCGCCAGAACGAAGGAGGCCTGGAACCCCGCGCCCAGCGCCCACATGACCAGAAGCACCGCCGCCGCGGTCGGGTACACTGTGAAGCACCCCCGGCAGAGGCGCCTTCCCCTCCACACCAGGAAGTGGTCCTCGAACCTGCCGCAGAGGGGATGGTGGGCCAGCAGGATAGGTTCGCTCCTGAGCTCGTCGATGATCTTCACGGTTCCATCTCCCAGCCGGTAAGGCGCTAGCGGAGTTCTTATGCCTTGCTAGGTCGGAGCATTTCGCCAACGCTAATATACTTGGATGATATATCCAATTCAGTTGGATTATACATCCAATTTAACATCAACCAGCGTGATCAAATGAACAGGAAGATGATAATAGCGGTTTTAGTGGTCCTGGCCATGGTGGCCGTTGGTACCATTGCAGTTCTGGCCATGAACCCCTCTGGTGGGGAGGGCGAGGGACCGGTGTCGGTCATCGACGCCGACGGACGGTTGGTGGTCACCAAGGAAGCTCCGGCGCGCTTGGTGTCCTGCTCTCCATCTCTGACGGAGATCGTCTACGCTCTGGGCATCGGTGACCGCCTGGTGGCGGTGACCGACTATTGCGACTGGCCCACGGATGTGGGCGACAGGAAGACCGACGGATCCCTGGTCTCCATAGGCGGCTACTGGACCCCCAGCGTGGAGGCGATCATCGCCGCCGGAGGCGACCTGGTGCTGCTCGACAAGGGCGTGCAGGCCCAGATGGACATGCTCTCCCAGCTGGAGGGGTCCGCCCAGAAGGTCATAATACTGGACAAGGGCGCGACCTTCGAGGAGGTCTACTCGACCATCGAATTGCTCGGAGAGGTCTGCTGGGTCAAGGACGAGGCCGAGGGCCTGGTGGCCTCCATGCAGGGCCGCCTGGCCACCATAGAGGCGGCCATGGGCGATGTGGATGAGCCCCCATCCATGGTGTTCGCCGTCTGGCTGGAGCCCATCTACCTGAGCGCCGGCGATACCTTCGTCCAGGATGTCATGGACTATTCGAAGGGCGAGAACGCCTACGGGAACATGACCGGCGGATGGCCGGACGTGGCCGTGGAGTCCCTGCTGGAGAAGGACCCTGACTACCTGATCGTGTCCATGATGTACCTGCCCAACCCCGGTGAGCAGATTATCTCCGATCTGGAGAACGACACCATATGGTCCGAGCTTTCCGCAGTCCAGAACGGCCGCGTGTACATCATGACCGGACAGGCCGACAACGTGTTCTGCCGCCCCGGCCCGCGCATGGTGGACGCCGTGGAGATCATGGCCAAGATCCTCCACCCCGATGTGTTCGGTGAGGACATGCCGCATGTGATATCCAACGACTACGTCGACCTGCTGTCGGCGGGGTCCAGCTCCCATGTGGACTCCCTCGAGAGCGCCCTGAACCTGGGACAGGTGATGATGGCCAGAATCGAATGAGAACATCCTCCTTACCCGTGACCAGGGCGCAAATATAATAGACGCCCCGCGTTACGGGAACCAAACGACATCCGGGGTCGGCCGATGGCCGGCCCCCTTTGTCCAACCACGAGGTGCTCCACGTGAACGATTCCAAGGCCAGGCGGGCCAAGATCAAATTGGCCCTGATACTGGGGTTCGGTTCCCTCAGCCTGGTCCTTCTTTTCATCCTCTCCCTCACCACCGGGGTGATGGACATATCCTTCACCGAGGCCATGTCCGGGGTGTGGAACCTCATACAGAACGGGGGCATGCATCAGAACGTGCAGGAGCTGGTGCTCTGGCAGCTGCGCATCCCCCGGGCCCTGGGCGTGATCGCCGTGGGCGTCGGGCTTTCCGTCTCCGGGGCGGTCATGCAGGCCCTGATCAAGAACCCGCTGGTCGATCCATACATCACCGGGGTCTCCTCCGGGGCGGCCCTGGGAGTGACCGCGGCCGTGCTGGCCGGGGTCACCATCGGAGGGCTTGGTACCTTCGTGACCCCGGTCATGGCCTTCATCGGGGCGGTGGGCGCGTTCATCTTCACCATGCTCCTGGCCGAGGCCGCCGGGGGCCGGCCGATAAGCTACGTGCTGGGCGGGGTCATCGTGGGCATAGCCCTGCAGTCCGGAACCACCATACTCATGTACTACAACGCCGACCGGCTGCACGGGGTGCTGTTCTGGCTGTTCGGCTCCTTCGCCTACCTGGACTGGCTGTCGGTGATCATCATGATCATCGGCGTCTCCGTGCTCTCGGCGATAATGCTGCTCTTCGCCAAGGAGTTCAACGTGGTGCTCCTGGGGGACGAGCAGGCCCGGCAGCTGGGCATGGACGTCAAGAAGTTCAAGACCGGCATGTTCATACTGGTATCGGCGCTGGCCGCCATCTCGGTGGCCTTCACCGGGGTCATAGGCTTCGTCGGGCTGATCGTCCCGCACCTGGTGCGTATGATCATCGGCGGCGATCACCGCCTGCTGCTCCCGGCCTCCATGGTGGTCGGGGCAAACATTCTTTTGCTGGCGGACATTGTATGTAAGACGGTGATGGCCCCCTCGGAGCTGCCGATAGGGGCCATAATATCGATCATCGGGGCGCCGTTCTTCGGCTACCTGATGATCAGGATGGGCAAGGAATATGTCATGTGAGGACGAGCTGACGGTGAGGGTGGACAGCATCTCCTTCAGCTACGGCTCCAAGAGGAACCCCTGCGGCAAGACGCTGAAGGACGTCACCATCCACGCCCGCAAGGGGCAGCTCATCGGCATAATGGGGCCCAACGGCTGCGGCAAGACCACCTTCATGCGCTGCATAAACAAGGTATTAAAGCCCCAGGAGGGCGTCATACTCATCGACGGCAAGGACCTGGACCGCCTGAAGATGATGGAGGTGGCCAAGCTCTGCGCCAACATCCCCGCGGACGTCCCGGACGATTTCCACCTGTCCGTGGAGGAGTTCGTGGCCCTGGGGCGATACCCGTTCGTCACCGGAATATGGTGGGAGGGGGAGAAGGACGAGAGGATGGTCAGGGAGGCCATGGCCGCCTATCACGTCACCCACCTAAAGGACCGCAAGCTGGGGGAGCTGAGCAGCGGGGAGAAGGCCCGTGTGCTTTTGGCCAAGGGGGCGGTGCAGCAGCCGAAGATACTGCTGGCGGACGAGCCCAGCGCCCATCTGGACCTCAAGTTCAAGCTGCAGGTGATGCAGGCCCTGAAGGACCTCTCCCGGCAGGGCGTGACGGTCATCACCGCCTCGCACGACATCAACCTGATCGCCAAGTACGCGGATCTGGTGATAGTGATAAGCGACGGCGGGATACTGAGCTACGGACCTCCTTCGGAGGTCATCAACGAGGAGATCATCCGCGCGGTGTACGGCGTGGAGGTCACGGTGATCAGGGAGAAGGGCGAGATATTCGTGATCCCCCTGAGGCCGGCGGAACCGGAGAAGGGCGACGATGCAGATCCAAGACCTTGTGAAAAAGGAATTGTTGCCGATTAAGCGGCCCGTTCACGGGGGGCAGGGATGGAGGTTCTCCGGGGTGGAGGACTTCAGCCACAACCTGAACCCCTACGGGCCTCCAGCCGAGCTTCCGCAGCTGGTGGCCGAGGCCGTGGAGCATCTGACCCATTACCCCGACGATTCCTCCGCGGACTTCCGGGAGGCGGTGGCCTCCCTGCACCATGTGTCCCCGGAGAACGTCATCGCCGGGGCCGGCTCCGCGGAGCTGATCCGCCTGTATCCGGAGGTGTTCCTGTCCCGCAAGTCCCGGGTGATCATTCCCCGGCCGACCTTCTCCGAGTACTCCCACGCCTGCCGCATGCAGGGGGCCAACGTTCTGGACGTGCCCCTGGTCGAGGGGGACGGGTTCCGCCTGGACATGAACGCCATACGCGAGAAGCTCCCCCTGGTGAAGGCGGTATACGTCTGCAACCCCAACAACCCCACCGGCACCCTGGAGACCAGGCGGCGCATAATGGAGCTGGTGGAGGAGTGCGAGTCCCTGGGCAAGCTGATATTCCTGGACGAGACCCTCCTGGACCTGGTGGACGGCTACGAGGCCATCACCTGCATGCCGGAGGTCCGCAACCACCGCAACATGTTCATCATCTCCTCGCTCACCAAATCGTACGCCATCCCGGGGATGCGCGTGGGCTATGGGGTGGGAAGCGAGGAGATCGTGGACATGCTGGACCGCGCCAGGCTCTCCTGGAACCTGGGGGTGGTGGAGCAGCAGGTGGGGGCCCGGCTGCTCCGCGACCACCGCGGCCACGTGCGCAAGGCCGCGGAGATGATGGCCTCGGAGCGCGGCCGCATCAAGAGGGCCGTGGACCGCACCGGGCTGTTCTCCCCCCTGCCCGACCAGTGCTTCTTCTTCTTCACCCGGGTATCCAATCCCCGGCTCTCCGCCGAGGACGTGGTGGAGCACCTCCTTCCCCGCAGGGTGCTGGTCAGGGACTGCTCCACCTTCGGCAGGCCGTTCGACCGCTTCGTGCGCTTCAGCGTGAAGACCCCGGAGAAGAACGACCTGCTCATCTCCGCCATGGAGGAGACGGCGCAGGAGATGCGCAGCACGGCCTTCGGAGCGCGCATGCATGTTTGAGCTTCTCCCCTACGCACTGCTGATGCTGCTGGTGGCCCTGCTGGTGGACCGCCTGCTGGGCGAACCTCCCAACGCCCTGCACCCGGTGGTGTGGATGGGGGGCATGATATCCTTTTTCGACAGGCGCATCTCCCGGGGGCATCCCCGGAGGGAGCGGCTGCTGGGGGCGCTGATGGCCCTGGCGGTGATCATCACCTTCTCCTTCCTGGCCCTGCTGCTCATGGCCCTGGTGCGCCATTACCTGGGGCTGCTGGCCTGGGCCCTGGTGGGCGGGGTGGTCCTGAAGACCATGTTCGCCATGGCGGCCATGGGCAAGCACACCGAGCCGGTGCGAGAGGCGCTGCTGGCCGGCGACCTGGAGCTTGGCCGGGAGAAGGCGGCCATGATGGTCTCCCGGGACGTCAGCCAGCTGGACGAGGGGCACGTGATCTCCTGCGCCGCGGAGAGCGCGGCGGAGAACACCGTGGACTCCATCTTCTCCCCGCTGTTCTACTTCGGTCTTCTGGGGCTGCCGGCGGCCGTGGCGTATCGCGTATCGAACACATTGGACGCCATGGTCGGCTACCTGAACGACAGGCACCGCCACGTGGGCTGGTTCTCGGCCAAGCTGGACGACTGCACCAACTGGCTCATGGCCCGGGCGGCGGTGCCCTTCATCCTGGCGGCGCTGGCGCTGCTGGGCAAGGACTGGAGGGCCGGGTGGAGGGCCTCCCGGAAGTACCACGACCAGACCCTCTCCCCCAACAAGGGTTGGCACATGTCCGCCTTCGCCGGCGGCCTGGGCATCCGCTTCGAGAAGATCGGCTGGTACGTGATGGGCGACGGTCCGCTGCCGTCGGGCCCCGAGGTGCTCAGGGACACCATAAAGGTCATGACCCTGGCCTCGTATCTCTTCGTGATCGCGATAGTGCTGCCCCTCTACCTGCTGGTGGGGGCGGAGGCACAGGTCCTCCTGGAGGGCCTGCTGCTGGGACTGATGGGTGTCTGAGATGAAGCTTGAGGAAGTGCGGATAGAGAAGGGGAAGGTGGACGGGCTGAATTACGTGGCCATCAGGCTGCCCCGCCGCATGAGGACACTGGCCTCCACCATACTGAACGGGGGCTTGGGGGAGACCGATTCCGTGCTCATGCTGCAGGTGCCCCTGCAATACGACCACGAGGACCCGGTGAAGCACCTTCGGTCGCTGCTTCCCCGGCTGGAGCTCCCCCCGGACACCGTCTCCTTCATGACCGCCGCCGAGCTGGAAAAGGCGTTCTGTTCCCAGGGCATCGAGCAGAACGGCTCCGAGGCCCTGGCCTTCGTTAGCGCCGGGATATCCAACGCCATACGCGCTGGCGAATCGTCCCGCGAGGGCAGCGTGCCGCACCGCCAGGTGGGCACCATCAACGTCATGGTGGTGACGGACGAACCGCTGGACGACTGCGCTCTGACGAACGCGGTCATGACCGTGACCGAGGCTAAGGCCGCCGCTCTTCAAGACCATCACATCCCCGGGACCGGCACCACCAGCGACGCCGTGCTGATAATGTGCCCCTCCGAGGGTGAGAGGTGCATGTGGTCCGGCAGCTCCTCCGATCACGGCATCGCCATGGCAGTGGCCGTGCGCTCGGCCCTGGGGGAATCGATCACCAGGTGGAAGGGCGCCAACGGGGACTCGGTGCATTTCCTGAGGCATCTGGCCATCCGCGGCATCACCTACGATGACATGTGGGAATGCGTCAGGCAGATGAACGCCCTGGACCCGGCCTGGGATGAATCGGCGATAAGAAAAAGGTTCGAGAACAAGCTCGAGCAGCTGGCCAAGGACGTGAACGTGAACGCTCTGCTCACCGCGGCCATGGTCCTGGAGGAGAAGGGGCGCTACGGGCAGCTGTACGGGCTTCCCGAGGCCAGGTACCAGGAGGACCCCGTGCACCTCCTGGCCGACGAGCTGCTAGGCATCGCGCTCGCAGAATACATCGGGGGCACCAAGTGCCTGTTCGAGTACATCCGCTATGACAAGAAGAAACCCGGAATACTGTCCAAGCTCGGGCCGTTCATGGACGACATCGTCGCTTCGCTCATAGGCTCGACCATGTCCGTCATCTACTCGGAGATACTGGAGGGAGAGGGACGGCTTTCCTAGGCGCGCTCAAGGCCGCTCTCACCATGTTCACGGTCATCCCGGCCAAGGTGGGCGGGAAGGACGTGGACGAACTGTCGAGGAGGTTCCACATAATCGTCCTGATAGGCGCCCTTTACGGGCTGCTGGCCTCCGGGATATTCTTCCTTGGGGAGGGCGGTCTATCAACGACCGTCCTGGCGGCCATCGTCCTGGCGGCGTTCCATCTTCTGAACCGCTTCCTGCATCTGGACGGGCTGAGCGACTTCGGGGACGGGATGGTCTGCGGCGGTGACGCCGAGCGTCGTATGGCGGCCATGAAGGACTCCAAGACCGGTGCTGGCGGGGTAGGTTATGCGCTGATATTCACTCTGCTCAGCTTCGCCGCCCTGGCCTCGCTGACCGGCAAGGCCGAGCTGCTCTTCCTGCCGCTCATCGCGGAGATCATGAACAAGAACGCCATGGTGTTCTGCGCCTTCGGAGGCAAGGCCCGGGAGGGGCTGGGGAACTCCTTCGTCACCAATACCCGGGGGAAGCAGGCCCTCCTCTCCATCATCCTGTCCATCCTGCTCTCCTTCGGGATCATCCTATTGGTTTGCCTGCCCACCGGTTACTGGTACATCGACAGGATCGCCCTGTTCACCGTCGCCGGCGGGTTGTTCAGCGCCTCCGTCGGGCTGCTGAACAGCAGGGTGGCCATGAGGAACTTCGGGGCGGTGAACGGTGATGTCATGGGCGCGACGAACGAGATATGTCGGCCGGTGGTGCTTATCGCCCTGCTCCTGCTGGGGGCGGCGGTATGAGTGTTGCCGCGTTGATCACCGCCGGAGGACGGGGTACCAGGATCAGGGAGCTGGGGACCGAGAAACCGATGGCGCTCCTGCACGGCCGGCCGATGATCGACCACGTGCTGGAACAGATCATGCTGGTGGATGAGATAGGGTCGGTCTACGTTTCTGTGAGCGATAACGTGCCGAGGACGCGCGAGCACCTCACGCAGATGGGCGTCAGGCTGCTGGAGACCTCCGGTGACGAGTACTGCCAAGACCTGATCCAGGCCGCGGAAGGGATATCCGAAGATCACATCTTCATCTGCCCGGCCGACCTGCCACTGCTGAGAGCGGAACTGGTCGCCGACGTGGTCAAGGAATACCTAGAAAGGAAGGAGCAGTCCCTGACCGTGGGCATACCTTTGGAAAAGGCCTTAGAGTTCGGGGTGGACGTCACGTTCTACGAGAACGTGGACGGTCGGCCGCTCATGCCCTGCGGGGTGAGCGTGGTCGATCGTCTACGGATGCTCACCCGGGAATATCTGCCAGGAAGCTACTACGTCGCCGACACACCCGATGTGGCCATCAACGTAAATACCGTCCCGGACCTGGAAAAGGCCGAGCAGGTCCTGCACCAGCGGCTCACTTGCCCATGATCCTCATGAGCTGGACGTAGTTCTCCTCGACCTTGGCCAGCATCTCATTTTTGCCGATCCTGCCCTGCGAGGCCAGGAAGGCCGCCACGGATATGCCGCCGGCTCCCACGCCCTCCTTGACCAGTCCCTTTTCGTAAACGTTCAGCCCGTCGTGCTTGGACGGTCCGAAGTCCAGGTCCGCGGCCAATATCGGAACGCTGCCGATCTGCTTGACTATCGAGCGAACGTCGGACGTTCGGTCGTTCACTATCCACTTGGTGGTGCCCAGGGCGATGTTCGAAAGGACGTTCGGCGCCAATCCCTTGACGATGGCCATCACCGCGGCCATCTGCGTTCCCCCGGCCATTATCACAGGTATGCTCTCCGCGGCTCCCGCCACCACTCCCGCGGCGGCGGGCATCATGGGGTCGCCCACGGCCTGCACGGCCTTGAGGGGGTCGGCCCTCATCTCCTCCCTGCAGAACGGGGAGTTGGAGATGCCCTCCGAGACGATCTTCTCCTTCAGGGAATGGGGGTTATCGATCATCGAGCTGGATACCTTGCCATGGCCGTCGTATCCCATGGCCATGAGCACCGCCAGGGCGGTGGTGGTCCCCCCGGCGATGCTCTCCCCGATGACCAAGTACTCGCTGCCCTTGGCCATCTCCCTTCCAAGCAGAACGCCGTTCTCATACACCCGTCGGGGGTCCTTGAGCGCCTTGCCGGTGCGGATGTCCTCGCCAGGCTCCCCCTCCACCTCGAAGAAGGGGGTGTGCGGTCTGACCCGGACCCCCCCGTTCACGGCGAAGGTGGGCATGGGCGAGAGCTGCAGGGCGCTCATGGTGATTATCCCCGGGGTGGGGACGCCGGTGGGGGTGACCGGCACGCCGTCGATGCACTTGCACCGGCCGTAATGCAGCAGCTCCACGTCCGCGGCGGGGGTGAAGTCGGTGATCTCCGGCACGGCGCCAGCAGCGGAAACGCCAGGGATCTTGGCGGTCTCGGTGTTCCCGATGACCACAGCGTAGGTCGGGCGCTTGCCCCAGACCCTCTCCACGAACTTCCTTCCCGCCTGCTCCTCGAACGCGTAGATTATGTCGGCCTCGTGCATGATCGGAACCTCTGGGTATGATGGACGAACCAGATTGGTTGTATCATCCAATTCAATGCGAAGAACGTATATAACCTATTCCAAGGTCCGGGCTCAATCCTGCAGGAGGCTGTCCAGAAGGGTACCGAGCGGGCGGTGCTCCCCTCCGTTCTCCCGGAAGGAGTCGCTGCCTCCGCCGGTCCATTTGCCGCCGCAGACCGCGAACGGGACGTTCATGCGCATGTGCTCTCCGGTGAGCGAGGAGGCGCCATGGTCGATCAGCAGCGCCACCTGGCACTCCCGGAGGCGTTTGCCGTAGCGGACCAGCTCCCGGTCTATCTCCTCGATGAGCTTCAGCTTGTTCTTTGGATTGCACTTGTGGCTGATGTCGTCCGTCTCCTCGACATGCAGGAAAACGTCCTCCGCGTCCAAAAGCTGGGCGGCCACCTTGATGCCCTCCTTGAACCCCTGCACCCTCCGGGTCTGCATGCCCAGGAACTTGCCCACGCCCAGGGCCGAGGGGCTCTTGGAGATGACCGTCATGTCTGGGACCCTGGTTATCTCCCGGCGTATGTCCACGGCCACCTTGCCCAGCCCCCCACCCCAGGGCAGGAGGGCGATCCCGCCGGTGCTGTCGCGGACCCCGCGGGCGAAATCCTCGAAGGGCCCCAGGTCCTCGCCGTTCAGCGTCGCCGGCCCCGGCGGCTTGGGAAGATCGAGTATCATATCGCCCTTGACGGTCAGCACCCCCTTGCCGCCGTGATAGGCCAGGATCTTGGGGTCCATGCCCGCCAGCTTGGAGCGGTTCTTGATGATGGCCCGCTGCAGGAACATCTCCTCGTCGCAGGTGATGTTGTAGTACCATTCCACGTTGTGGTCCTGCACCTTGGCCGGGGTCATGCGGTAGGCCACGCGGTCCTCGCCTATGGGCAGCTCCAGCCCATAGGCCTCGATGACCCCCCTGGGAATGTCGTACGGTCTCCCGGTGAGCAGCTCCAGCAGGAAGGTGTGGGTGTAGTCCTTCCCGTCGGTGGTCCCCACCACTCCGTCCCTGGCCACTCCGTCCAGGAACTCCTTGTGGGCCGCCTCCAGGGGAGTGCGGTTGTTGAATATGGATATGCGCTCGTCGGCCGCGCCGTCCAGCAGGATGATGAGCTTCCTCATTTGACAGGCCCTGACGCCCTCCGGATGGCTTTGGCCATATATTATCTGTTGGTCATATCCTCCAACCCCGGTCATCCATTTATGCCTCGAACCCCATCCGTCCCGATATGGTCAGATCCAATGGCGACCGGACCTACGAACGCAGGGTCGGGTTTCCTCCGATCGCCGGGGATGGTCCCAGGGTCCTGATCCTAGGAACGATACCGAGCGTGCGGTCGGCCCTCAAGGAACAGTACTATGGCAACCCCCGGAACCAGTTCTGGAGGATGGTCCACGAAATGTTCGGCAGCAGCCCGTCCGAGAGCTATGAGGCGCGTGCGAACTTCCTCAGGACCAATCATATCGCCATCTGGGATGTTCTCAAGGAGTGCTGCATAATCGACAGCAAGGATTCGACCATTAGGGACGAGGTCATCAACGACATCCAGGGATTTCTGGAAGGGCACGATTCCATAGTGCATGTGTTCCTGAACGGAAAAAAGGCGTACAAGCACTATCTGGATATGGAGGTCAAGGTGAAGGGGCGCTCCCTTCCGGCAACCTGCCTGCCCTCCTCTTCACCGCTGCACGCCATTCCATACGAGGATAAGCGGAGGGAGTGGAGCGCCATCAGGAAGGTCATTGATGTTGGCGACCCCCGTTCACATCCGTGACAGGGCCACCGCGCACTGCCCGGTGGAGATGCAGCCGTCCCCGTTGGGGGTGAGGTCGTGGCCGACGAAGATGAGACCGCGTGCCTCCACCAGTTCCTTGGTCCAGGCGGAGATGGCATGGTTGTAGCTGACCCCCCCGCTCAGCCCCACGTGCCTGAGGCCCTCGGCCTCGGCCTCCTCGGCGGCGATGTCCACCAGGCCGCGGACCATGGCGTAGGCCATGCTGCCGGCCAGGTCGGCCCGGTCCCCCCGGGCCTCCATCATGGCCCGGAACATGGACGGGGTGTCTATGACGTCTCCCCTGCGCAGCGTGGGCACCAGGTCCAGCCGCTTCGCGTCCCTCAGCCACCGCTCCAGCTTCATGGCCGGCTCCCCGTCGTAGGTTCGGCTGGTGCACACCCCCAGGTAAGCCGACACGGCGTCCAGCACCCGTCCGAAGGAGGTGGTCCGGCCGGAACGGGCCATCATCTTGCGGAACAGCCCGGCCTGCTCATCAGGGAAGTAGTC
The DNA here is from genome assembly GCA_040765825.1 of Methanomassiliicoccales archaeon. Classification (GTDB taxonomy): domain Archaea; phylum Thermoplasmatota; class Thermoplasmata; order Methanomassiliicoccales; family UBA472; genus UBA472. The sequence goes on along the minus strand of JAXGRO010000006.1, from coordinate 12,658 downwards.
CAGGCCGCCCCCGGTCATCTCGGCCAGGGCGAAGGCGATGCGCCTGACGTCGTAAACGGCCTTCTCCCCTCCCAGCAGCGGGACCTCCGCCAGGTGGCCGGCCCTGCGGTAATCCCGGAGGTCGGAGAGCAGCACCTCCCCTCCCCAGGCCACCCCGTCGTCCCCGTACCCGGTGCCGTCGATGGTGATGGCCGCCATCCGCTCCAGCCTGGATTCCACCAGCAGGGCCGCGGCGTGCGCGTGGTGATGCTGCACCTCCACCGGCTCGATCCCGCTCTCCTCCGCCCAGCGCTTGGCCAGGCGGCGCGTGGAATGCCCGGGGTGCATGTCCATGCCGATGGCGTCCAGGCGGTACGCGCCCAGCAGCCGTCGGAGGTATTTCAGGCTCTCCTCCAGGAACTCCAGGACCCCCGGGGAGGTGGCGTCGCCGATGTACTGGGTGGCGTACAGCCGGCCGTCAAAGGCCAGGGCGCCGGCCAGCCCCTCCTGGGCCCCCACTCCGACCGCCGTTCCCTTCACAGGGAGGTCGATGTGCGAGGGGATGTGGCCCCGGGACTTGCGGATGTAGTACGTGAGATCTCCGAAGGAACGCACCACCGAATCGTCGCAGCGGTTGACGATCTCCCGGTCGTGCATGAGGTACACGTCCGCCCCCAGCTTCAGGGCGTCCGTCTCCCGGAGCACCATGGGCTCCCCGGGCACATTGGCCGAGGTCATCACCAGGGCGTCATCGTCCAGGTAGTGGAAGAGAAGATGCTGCATCGCGGTGTAGGGCAGGAACACCCCTATGTTGCCGAGGCCGGGGGCCACCAGTTCCGTCACCTCCCCGTCAACCTTGTCCACCAGCACGATGGGGCGGTGGCTGGAGGTGAGCAGGCGGATGTCCTGCCGGGATGGCCTTGCGTACCGTTCCAGGGCCTCCAGGTCCCGCACCATGACGGCGAAGGGCTTCTCCCTCCTGCGGTACCACTCGCGCATGTGCTCCAGCCGGTCCAGGGTGCAGCACAGGTGCATCCCTCCCCAGCTCTTGGCCACGCCGATCATCCCCTCATCCAGGGCCCTGGCGAACTTGCGTATTGGATCATCGTAATCACGGCCGCCGTCCGGGCCCAGCAGATGATAGCGCGGACCGCACACCGGGCAGGTGACGGTCTGGTGATGGAAGCGCCTGGCGTCCGGGTCCTTATACTCCCTGGAGCATTCCGGGCACATATGGAACGGCCGCATGGAGGTCTTCTCCCGGTCGTAGGGCAGGTCCTCGATCACCGTGAAACGCGCGCCGCAGTCGGTGCAGTTGGTGAAGGGGTATAGGTACCTGCGGTCCCCGGGGTCGAACATCTCCCTCAGGCAGCTCTCGCACACCGCGGTGTCGTTGGGGATGCCCACCCCTCCCGTGCCGGCCTGGCTGGGCACGATGGCGAAGCCCATCTCCCTCAGCTCGGCGTCCGGAAGGCCCCCGGACACCTCCACGGAGTCCAGGCGGGCCAGCGGGGGCAGGGCCTCCCTGAGCCTGGCCACGAACTCCTGGGGATCCCCGTCGATCTCAATGACCACGTTGGAACCGTTGTTCTGCACGTAACCGTTCAAGCCCATGGACCTGGCCAGGCGGTGGACGGTGGGGCGGAACCCCACTCCCTGGACCACTCCCCGCACGGTTATGCGCATGCCCCTTTCCATCATGCCCCAGCTATTTATCCCTTATCGGTCCTCACGCGTGGGGCATAAATATTCGTACCTAGTTCCCTTGGAAGATATCATGAGCGAGGTACCCGAGGGACTCCGTTACACCAAGGACCACGAGTGGGCGAAGGTCGAGGGCGAGGTGGCCACCGTGGGCATCACCGACCATGCCCAGGGCGAGCTGACCGAGTTCGTCTATGTGCAGCTTCCCAAGACGGGCGCCAAGGTCAAGAAGGGCGAGGTCCTGGCGGTGGTGGAGAGCGTCAAGAACACCGCGGACGTGTACGCCCCGGTGTCCGGAGAGGTCGTGGAGGTGAACTCCCCGGTGGACGACGATCCCTCCCTGATAAATAAATCCCCGTACCAGAACGGATGGCTGGCCCGCATCAGGATGTCCGAGGATGGCGAGCTAGGCAAGTTAATGGACGCTGCGGCCTACCGCAAGCACATCGGCGAGTGATCAATAGTCCAGGTAGATATTGCAGGCCTGGCACTCCTCGCGCAGCCGCTGGATGAAGGCCTCCTCGTCCTTGAGCAGCTCCTTCACCGCCTTCCAAGTCTGGGTGCAGTCCTTGTACTCCACCCCCACCATACGGTGGATTATGATATCCACCCTTTTCCGGTTGTCGATGTCTATCTGCAATCCAGCCCTCTTGAACACCGGGTCAAGGTGGCGGAAGTAGCAGGTCATGAGGAATAGTATATCCTTGATGCTAATAAAAAAGTTTCACCCCCTTCATGGAAAGCATTAAGCTCATTCAGCTCGAGTAATGGAATCCATGGCTGAAAAGCTGAAAGAGGGCGACCTCGCCCCGGACTTCGAGCTTCCCGATCAGGACGGACGCATGGTGAGCTCCAAGGAGTTCAGGGGCAAGAAGGCCCTGGCCCTGTACTTCTATCCCGCCGACTTCACCAAGGTGTGCACCATGGAGGCCGTCTCCTTCCGGCAGATGCATGAGCAGTTCCAGGCCGCGGGCGCGGAGGTCATCGGGGTCTCCTCGGACGACGTCAAGACGCACAAGGAGTTCGCCACGGACCACGAGCTGACCTTCCTGCTGCTTAGCGACGAGAAGCAGGAGCTGAGGAAGGCCTTCGGGGCCTTCGGCATTGGCGGAACTCCTGCGCGCATCACCTACGTCATTGACAAGGAATGGAGGATACGCCTGGTCTTCAACTCCATGCTGCGCTCCAAGGAGCATGCCGAGCAGGCCCTGGACATCATCAAGGGGCTGTGATCAGGCCCCGGCCGCTTCCAGCACCCTGCCGCACTCGCACTTCTTCCTTTCCTGGGGAACCTTGGGGACGGTGGCCGATAGCAGGGCGCGTATGCGGTCCATGTTCTCGGACATGACCTTCAGGATGGCCGCGGTGTCCACCGGGTGGTCGGCCCAGACATCGTAATCGGTTATCATGGCCAGGCTGGTGTAGCACATCTCCATCTCCCGGGCCAGGGCGCATTCGGGCGCCAGGGTCATGCCGATGACGTCGGCGAAGGCCCGATACATCCGGCTCTCGGCCCTGGTGGAGAACCTGGGCCCCTCGATGCACACGTACGTTCCCCCGGAATGCACCTTGATCTTGGCCTTCTTGGCCTCCTTGGCGAACAGGGCGTTCATCTCCGGGCAGAAAGGGTCGGCCGCCCCGATGTGCACCGTCCGGGGGCCGTCGAAGAAGGTGTACTTTCGGGACTTGGTGAGATCGATGAACTGGTCCACCAGGACGATCTCCCCGGGCTGAAACTCCTCCTGCAGCGAGCCCACCGCGCATGGGGATATGATCCTCTCCACCCCCAGCTGCTTCATGGCGTATATGTTGGCCCGGTAGTTGATCATGTGCGGCGGGAGGACATGTCCGCGCCCGTGCCGGGGCAGGAAGGCCACCGGGACTCCCCTGAGCTCCCCGACCTGTATCTCGTCCGAGGCCGCCCCGTAGGGGGTGTGCGGCCTGACGGTCTCCTTCAGCTCGAACATCTCCGGGTCGTAGACCCCGGTGCCTCCGATAATTCCAATCCTGGCCTTCATCTTTCTCCTCCCGGGTAGGCGCGGGGACGCTAATAAACTGTCCGTCAGGGCATTAGGGGGTCCGCTGGATGGATTAACGGCGCTTAATCTTCCATCCTTGCGGAACAAGGTTACCAAACATTATATTATGACCTTAAAAATCCCCAAGGGGAAAGTCATGTTGGAGAAGAACGAGGTCAACCCCATATGGGCATGCCGGGCCTTTCCCGCCTTCCCGGTGGTATTGGTGGCGGTGGGCGACGCCAAGGGCGAACGCAACGTTCTCACCGTGGCCCTGGTGCACATGTTCTCGTTCAACCCTCCCGTGCTGGGCATAGGGATATCTCCCGCCCGCCACAGCTATGAGCTCCTGGAGACCTCCGAGGACTTCTCCATCAACATCCCCGGCAAGGACCTGGTAGAGGAGGTCCTGTACTGCGGGCAGCACTCCGGGCGGGAGGTGGACAAGTTCGAGGACTGCGGGTTCGAGCCCCTGCCCTCCAAGAAGATACGCTCCCCGGTCATCGCGGACTGCGTGGTCAACCTGGAGTGCGTGAAGAGGCAGCGGGTGGACGCCGGCGACCACGTGTGGTACCTGGGGGAGGTGGTGCACGCGGAGATGGCCAAGGACGCCGACCGCGAGAAGACCCTCATGTACTGGTCCGGGGAGTTCCGGGTGCTGGGCGACGTCATCCGCAAGCGCTGAAAAGCTTTATTACCACACCGCTCCCGTTCTATTAGCGGTGCTAACTTGGTAAGCATGGACGACAAGGTGGACCTGGATCACATGGGGGCGGTCATGTCCCTGCCGCCGGCGCCGGTGGTGCTGGTGGGGGTGGCCGACAAGGACTGGACGGACAAGAACATCATCACCGTGGGCATGTTCAACGTGTTCTCGGTGCGCCCGCCGGTCATCGGCATAGGGGTGACCACCTCCAGGCACAGCTACAAGCTCCTGGAGGAGAACGACGAGTTCACGGTCAACATCCCCGGCAAGGACCTCCTGGACAAGGTCATGCTCTGCGGGGAGCGGAGCGGCTCGGAGACCGACAAGTTCAAGCTCTCCGGGCTCACGCCGGTGAAGGGCAAGCGCACCAAGGCCCCGCGCATCGCCGAGTGCCTGATCAACATCGAGCTCAAGAAGACCAGATCCTTCGAGGTGGGGGACCACACCTGGTACCTGGGCGAGATCAAGCACACCGATATCGTGGAGAACTACGACCGCAGCCAGGCGCTGCTCTACTGGGACGGGGAATACTGGTCCTCGGCCGACAAGCCCATCAAGGCCCTAAGGCCCGACTGAGCGGGCCTTGAGGAAGGAGCCGAACACCCGCACGCAGGAGGCGCTCTCCTGCAGCTCGTGGAACGCGGCGGCCACCTTCCCGTCCCGGCCGTCCCCGTCCAGGTCCAGGTAGAACACGTACTCCCAGGTGCGCCCATGCCAGGGCCGGGACTCCAGCTTGGTTATGTTCACCTGATGGGAGGCGAAGGCCTTCAGGCAGTCGAACAGCGCTCCCGGGCGGTTCTTGGTGGTGAAGGCCAGGGCGGTCTTGTCGCCCATCTCCATCCGGGGGTCCCGGGAGAGCACGAAGAAGCGGGTTATGTTGTCCCGGATGCTCTGCACGTCCTCCAGCAGCACCTTCATGCCGTAGGTCTCCGCCGCGCGCCGGGAGGCGATGGCCGCCTCCTCCCGGTCCCCGCGCTCCCTCACCATGCGCACCGAGCCGGCCGTATCGAACGCCGGCACCTTCTGCCACTCCGGATGGGAGGTCAGCAGGTCCCGGCACTGGGCCAGGGCCTGGGGGTGGCTGTAGACCCTGCGGATGTCGGAGAGCTCGGCGTCGCGGTGCCCGATCAGGCAGTGCCGGATGCGCACCATCACCTCCCCCACCACCTTCAGGTCGCTGCGGAACAGCAGGTCGTTGGCGGCGGTGACGCTGCCCTCGATGCTGTTCTCCACCGGCAGCATCCCGTATTCCGCGCGTCCGGAGCGCACCGCGTCGAAGAGGTCCACGAACTCCGGGCATTCCAGCGTCTCCGCTTCCGGGCTCCAGGCGAACACCGCGTCCTCGCTGTAGGCCCCCTTCACTCCCTGGAAGGCGATCATCATGTCAGCACCCGAACAGCTCCTCGTGCACCGCCCTGGTGGCCCTCTCCAGGTCGGCCTGGTCCACCGTGAAGTGGTATGCCACCAGCGACGCGCCCGCGGAGATCAGCCCCACGTTCACGCCCTCCTTGGCCACGGCCTGGAACACCCTGGAGGCCAGGCCCTTGTGGTGCCCCAGCCCCTCGCCCACGATGCACATGAGCGCGAAGTCAGTGTGCGTCTCCACTCGGGTCGCACCGCCGGCGGCCAGGGCCTTCTGGGCCTTGGCCACGTCCTTGCGGTCCACCAGCAGGGCGATGCAGGTCAGGGACGTGACCACGCTGTAGATGTTGATCTCCGCCTCGCGCAGGATGGAGGCTACGTCCGCCAGCACTCCCAGCCGGTATCCGGTCCCCTCCCCGAACACCTTCACCAAGGACAGGTTCTTCATGCAGGAGATGGACTTGATGCTCTTGTCCACGTTCTCCAGGCCGCCGATGGCCGTGCCCGGGGCCTCCGGCCGGAAGACGTTCTTCACCCGGATCTCGATGTTGCCGGAGCGCGCAGGCTCCATGGTCATGGGGTGCACGACCTTCGCTCCGAAGTAGGCCAGCTCGGCCGCCTCGTCGTAGCTGAGGCGGGGGATGGGCCGGGCGGACGGAACGATCTTGGGGTCCACGCTCATGAACCCGTCCACGTCCTTCCATATCTCCAGGCAGGAGGCGCCCATGGCGTTGGCCACCGCGGCCGCGCTGTAGTCGCTGCCGTTGCGTCCGAAGACGGTGACCGAGCCCTCCGGGGCCCGGCCGAAGAAGCCGGTTATGACCGGGACCACATCGTCCTGCAGGGCCTTCATCAGCCTCGGGCGGATGTTGACCCGGGTGGCCTCCATGTTGACCGTGGCCGTGCCGTACTCCCCGTCGGTTATGATCCCCAGCTCGTCCGCGTCCATGGGCCGGGCCTTGGCACCCATCTCGTTGAGCAGCGCGGCCAGCATGATGACCGACAGGCGCTCTCCGAAGCACTGCACGTAATCGCGGATGCGCGGGTTGACCTCCTCTATGTAGCAGGAGCCGTAGAGCATGCGCTCCAGCTTGACCAGCTTGGAGACCAGCTCCTCCATGGCCTTGGCCTGGCACTTCTCCGTGCGCAGGGCGTCCTTCACCAGGTCGGTGTGCAGCTTGGTGATCTGTCCCATGAAGGCGTCCACGTCCTCCTCGCTGCGCGTGCGGGAGATGAACTGCACCAGCATCTCGGTGACCCCGGTCACCGCGCTAAGCACCACGGCCTTCTTCTCCCTCTCGGCCACCACGATCTCGGCCACCTGGCGCATGCACTCCCCGGTCCTGAGCGAGGAGCCTCCGAACTTCAGTACCTTCAACCACGCCACCTCTTCTTGACCATGTGCCGGGGGGTCTCCACCACCGCCCGGTCGGCCTCCTCGCGGGTGAGGCCGGCGGCCAGGGCGATCTGCAGCGCGGTCTGCATGTCGATAAGGTCCCCCGGGGAGTGCGCGTCGGTGTTCACCACCATCAGCGCCCCGGCCTGCTGGGCCATGCGGGCCACGTGTCCGTTGGTCTTGCAGTGCGAACCCCGGGAGGTGATCTCCAGGGCCACCCCGTTGTCCCGGGCCAGCTGGGCCTCCTCCAAGGTTATGAACCCGGGGTGCGCCAGGATGTCCACCTCCGGGTTCAGCACCGCGGCCATGTTGGTCCCCCGCTCCACCGGCTCGCTGATGGTCTCCCCGTGCACCACCACGATCTCCGCGCCCAGGCGGCGGGCCTTGGCCACCACCTCGTCCAGGCGCCGGGCGGGCACATGGGTCACCTCCACGCCCACCAGTACCTTCATGCCCCACTCCGAGGCCAGCTCCGCGTCCCGGCGGGCCTCGTCGATGACCCTTTCCAGGTTGCTCAGGGAGACGTGGTCCGTGAAGGCTAGTATCTTGGTCCCCTTGACCAGGGCCCGGCGGGCCAGCTCTATGGGCAGCAGCTCGCCGTCGCTCAGCAGGGTATGGGTGTGCAGCTCGGCCCTCATCTCCTCCTCCCGGCCAGCTTGCGGTAGACGTCCTCCCAGCCGGCCTCCATGCCCTCCACGGCCACCATCAGGTGGTACAGCAGGTCGGCCACCTCCCAGGACTGCTGCTCCACGTCGCGGTCCTTGGCCGCCAGCAGCACCTCCCCGGCCTCCTCCACCACCTTCTTCAGGCGCTTGTTCTCGTCCGCGAACAGCTTGCAGGTGTAGCTCTCCTGGTCGGGGCTCTCCTTCCGCTCCCTGATCACCCGGAGCAGCTCCGGGAGTATGGCCGCGGTGCCTTCCGTGTCCCCGTACACCACCTCGTCGAAGCAGGACATGCGGTCCAGGTGGCAGGCCACCCCGGTCTGCTTGACCCTGACCAGCAAGGTGTCGTTATCGCAGTCCAGCTGCATGGAGACGATGTCCTGCACGTGGCCGGAGGTCTCCCCCTTCATCCACTGGGCCTGCCTGGAGCGGGAGTAGAAGTGCGTCCTCCCGGTGCTCAGCATCTGGCGGTAGGCCTCCTCGTTGGCGTAGGCCAGCATGAGCACCTCGTTGGTGACGTGGTCCTGCACGATGACCGGGATGAGGCCGTTGGCGTCGAACTTGGGGGCGCTCATCTCACCTCAACCCCGTTCTCCCTCAGGTAGGTCTTCACGTCCCGCACCGTCCACTGCCCGTAGTGGAATATGGATGCCGCAAGCGCGGCCTCGGCCTTGGTCTGCTTCAGCACGTCCAGCATGTGCCGGGGTGAACCGCATCCCCCGGAGGCGATGACCGGGATGTCCACGGCCTCGGCCACCGCCCTGGTCATGGGTATGTCGTAGCCGTCCTTGGTGCCGTCGGCGTCCATGCTGGTCAGCAATATCTCACCGGCTCCCAGGTCCTCCACCTGGCGGGCCCATTTAAGCATGTCCAGCCCGGCGTCCCGGCGCCCGCCGTGCGTGTACACCGTCCAGCCGCCGGCGTGGCGCTTGGCGTCGATGGCCACCACCACGCACTGCGATCCGAAGTCCTTGGCGCACTCGCCGATGAGGTCGGGCCTCTGCACGGCCACGGTGTTCATGGACACCTTGTCCGCCCCGGCGTTGAGCGCGGAGCGCATGTCGTCCTTCTCGCGTATCCCGCCGCCGACGGTGAGGGGAACGAACAGCCTCTTGGCGGTCTCCTCCACTATCCCCAGCAGGGTCTTGCGGCCCTCCGCGCTGGCGGAGATGTCCAGGAAGACCAGCTCGTCCGCGCCCTGGCGCTCGTACTCCTCGGCCATCTCCGGCGGGTAGCCCACGTCCTTGAGGTCCAGGAACTTGATGCCCTTGACCACCTGTCCGTCCTTGACGTCCAGGCAGGGGATGATCCTCTTGGTCAGGCTCATCTGCTGCTCACCCGGGGGCGGTCCTTGGTGCTCAGCTCGCTGCTCCTCGGCCGGACGGCCGCCTGCAGCGCCTTGCCCAGGGCCTTGAAGGAGGCCTCGATGATGTGGTGCTCGTCGTAGCCGCGCAGCACCATGATGTGCATGGTGATCCCCGAAGACATGGCCAGGCTGCGGAAGAAGTGGGTGTAGAGCAGGTCCGGGCAGTCCACGTCCGCGTACGGCCTCTCGATGATGTCCACCGCCGCCTGCACCAGGGCGTCGTCCATGGGCAGGAGGAAGGAGGCGGTGCGCTCGATGGGCGCATCGCCCAGGCACTGCTTCAGGGTCTTCCCCAGCACTATGGCCACGTCCTCCACCAGGTGGTGCACGTCGTCGCCCTTGGCCTCCATGGTCAGGTCGAAGGAGGCGTATCTTCCCAGGGTCTCCACCATGTGGCGCAGGAACTGCTCCTCGCACTCCACCTTGGCATCCCCGACCCCGTCCAGGTCCAATTTCAGGCGCACCTCGGTCTCCCGGGTCTTCCGCACCACCTCAGCTTTGCGGTCCATGGCCTCATCTCCGAATGACGTTATGATTCAATTTTCCAGTATAAAGTGATAATCCCACCACCGCCTCCTCCGCGCCCATGGCCTCCAGCCTCTCCACGTCGTCCATGGTGGTGACCCCCCCGGACACGATGGTCAGGTGCGGGCAGGCGGAGATGAACCTCTCCACCGCCGCCGCGTCTATCCCTCTGGCCTGGCCCTCCACGTCCACGTTGGTGTAGAGCACCCCGGCCAACGGCATGCCCGCTATGTCCCGGAACACCTGTTCCAGCTCCAGGGCGGAGTCCTCCTTCCAGCCGTGGGTCTGGATGCGCCCGCCCTTCATGTCCATGGCCAGGACCATGCGCCCGGGGAACCGTTCGGCCATCATCCCCAGCCACTCCCGGTCCTTCAGGCCCTTGGTGCCCACGATGGCCCGGTCGGCCCCGCAGTCCAGGAAGTATTCGGCGACCTCGGTGGAGCGGATGCCCCCGCCCACCTGCACCGGGACCTCGGCCGCCTGCACCACCGCGCGGATGGCCTGGGCGTTGTGCCCCCGGCCCAGGGCCGAGTCCAGGTCTATGATGTGCAGGCGCCGGGCGCCCTTGGCCTGCCAGTCCATGGCCGCGGTCAGGGGGTCGGGCAGCACCACCTGCTCGGTGCCGGGAACCCCTCCCACCAGCTGGACCACCCGGTGGTCCAGGATGTCCACGGCCGGGACGATCCTCATCGGCTCCCCTCCGCGAACTCCACGAAGTTCCGCAGGAAGCGCAGGCCGGAGGCGCTGCTCTTCTCCGGGTGGAACTGCGTGCCGTAGGTGTTGCCCTTGCGGAACAGCGTGGGGATGCGCCCGTAGTAATCGGTGAAGCCGGCGGCCGAACCGTCGTCCGGGGCCCCGTGGAAGGAATGGGCGAAGTAGAAGTGGTTGTCCCCGACGCCCTCCATGATGTCGTCCTCCGAGTCAACCTGGTTCCAGCCCATGTGCGGGATGCGCGGGGCCTTGAGGCGGACCACCCTGCCCTTCAGGTAACCCAGGCCCGGGCTGTCGCCCTCCTCGCTCTCCTGGAACATGATCTGCATGCCTATGCATATGCCCAGGCAGGGCACGCCGTCCTCCATCCTTCCCACCACCGCCTCCCGGTGCGGGAGCAGCCGCTCCAGGGTGCGGTCGAAGGCCCCCACCCCGGGGAGCACCATGCACTCCGCGTCGGCCAGCAGGGACATGTCCTCCACCACGGTGACCGTGGCCCCGCAGATCTCCAGGGCCTTCCTTATGCTGTGCAGGTTGCCCACCCCGTAGTCGGCCAGCGTGATCCTCAGAGGCATTCCCCGAGCACCTCCCGCAGTTTGTCCAGCAGGATGGTGTTCATCTCCCTGGTCCCGATGGTGGTGCGTATGCAGTTCTCCAGCCTGCGCACCCTGCCGAAGTCCCGGACCAGCACCCCGCGCTCCGCCAGCGCCTTGGTCAGGGTATCCGAGGGCACCGTCGAACGGAACAGGATGTAGTTGGCCTCCGAGGGGAACACCTGGAGGCCCAGGTCGCGCAGCCCCCTCTCCAGGAAGGGCCGCTCCTCGTTCACCACCCGCACGCTCCTCTCCAGGAACTCCCGGTCGCGCAGGGCGGCCAGGGCCACCCTCTCCCCCACCAGGTTCAGGGAGTAGGGTATCTTCACCTTCTGCATGGCCTCGGCCATCTCCAGCCCCGCGGCCATGTAGCCGATGCGCATGCCCGCCAGCCCGTAGGCCTTGGAGAACGTCCTGGTGACGATAAGGTTCTCGTAGCGGTCCACCAGCGGCAGGAAGGAGCGGCCGGCGTACTCCCCGTAAGCCTCGTCCACCACCACCGGGCGGTCGCTGCCCTCCACCAGGGCCCGGACGTCCTCCTCGCGGAAGGTGTTGGAGGTGGGGTTGTTGGGGGTGCAGATCAGCACCAGCTTGCCCTCGGTGGACAGCATCCTGTCCACGTCCAGCTGGAAATCGTCGTCCAGGTCCACGGTGACCGAGCGCCCGGCGTTTATCTTCACGAAGAAGGAGTGCAGCACGTAGGCCGGGTGGGCGGTGATGACCGTCTCCCCCGGCTCCACGAAGGTCTTGATGATGATGTCCAGGGCCTCATCGGAACCGTTGCCCACCACGAAGTTCTGCGGACGGAGGCCGTAGAGCTTGGCCAGCTCCTCCCGCAGCCCGTCCCCGTAGGTGCTGGGATACTGCCCCAGGTTCAGCCCCGCGCACTCCTGCAGGGCCCGCACCCCCGCGGGGTTGGCCCCCAGGGCGTTGGTGCTGGTGTCCATGCGCAGCTTGTCCCCCACCTCGGGGTTGTAGTACAGCTGCAGGTCCCGGCAGGTCGAACGTACCCAGCTTCTGTCCATGTGGGCACCTCAGGGGACCATGCGGTCTATGGGGGTCAGCAGGATGCCGGTGGCCCCCATGCGCTTCAGCTTGTTGATGGCGTCGAAGGCGTCGGACTTGTCTATGACCACGTGCACGGCCACCACGTCGTCGCGGCCGATGATGTTCATGATGGTCGGTCCGGCGATGCCCGGGAAGGCCCTCTTGACATCCTCCAGGGAGGACTTCGGGACGTCGGCCATGAGGTACTTCTTGTTCTCGGCCTCGGTGACGCTGAGCATGGCGGAGATGATCTCCTGCACCTGCTGCTCGCATCCCTCGTAGGCCTTGCGGTTGGCTATGACCACCGCCTGCGACTCGGCGATGACCGCCAGCTCGCGCAGGTGGTTCATCTTCAGCGTGGAGCCGCTGGAGACCAGGTCCACTATGATGTCCGCCACCCCCAGGTGGGGCGCTATCTCCGCCGCCCCGCTGATGGAGGAGATCTCCACCCTCTTGCCCAGCTTCTCGAAGTACCTGCGGGTCAGGTTGGGGAAGGACGTCGCCACCACCAGCCCGTCCGGAAGGTCCTCCGGACGCTTGACGTTCATGGAATCGGGCACGGCCACCGAGAGGCGGCAGCGACCGAAGT
>JAXGRO010000005.1:0-104318 GCA_040765825.1 Methanomassiliicoccales archaeon | reverse complement strand
GGGTTTATGAAAGCTGGGCGTCCCACTTTCCGGCCTTGATCTCCGCCTGCATGTCCTTGGCCTCCTTGCCTTCCACGGTTATGCCGCAGGAGACGCAGGTGCCCAGGACCTCCAGGACCTGCGCCTTCATGTCAGCGCCGGTGAGGGAGTCCTGCTTCATGTGGGCGATCTTCTTGGCCTGCTCGATGGTGATGTTGCCGGCCTTGCCAGCCTTGGGGGCGCCAGCGCCCTTCTCGATCCCCAGCTCCTTGAACAACAGGGCGGAGGTCGGGGGAGTTCCGACCTTGATCTCGAAGGACTTGGTCTTCTGGTCGATTATGACCTTGACCGGGACCTTCATGCCTACGAATCCCTTGGTCTTCTCGTTGATCGCGCCTACGACCTGAACGACGTTTATGCCCGTCGGGCCCAAGGCGGGTCCCAGCGGCGGGCCGGGGGTGGCCTTGCCGCCATCCACTAACACTTCGATAGTCTCTGCCATTTTATCATCTCTCCTTCTCGAGGACCCTCACGCTGTCGCCGCGGACGGTGACAGGGATGGGCACGGTGGCCTCGAAAAGCTCTACCGTGATCTCTTCCTTGCTCTCGTCTATCTTCTGTACCCGAGCCTTCTCGCCCTTGAATGGGCCGGCGACAAGCTCCACCACGTCGCCCTCGGATATTCCGGACACCAGGGGCTTGGGGGTCAGGAAGTGCTCTATCTCCGAGAGCTTGGTCTCCCCGTCCACCAGTCCCTTGGCCTTGCGCACTCCCCGGCAGGTCTCCCTGACCAGGTCGGTGTTCATGGCCTCCATGAAGACGTAGCCTTCCAGCTTGCCCGGGGCGAGCAGGGCGAATATGCCCTTGTCCCCGCCGGTCTTGGCCTTGCCGGCCACGCCGTCCACCACGGCCCTCTCGTGGCCGATGGAGGTCTTCAGGATCAGTATGGACTGCATGGTGTTGGCGAAGAACTCCATGCTGCCGCATTCCTGTCCCTCGGCGAAGACCTGCATCCTGATCGTTACGCTGTCATCCATGCGCGCTCCACGGGGAGCCACTGCCTCCAGGACGATCTCCTTCCCGCCCGGGCCCTCCATGTTGAAATCCACATCGGGGATGGTGAGCTTGGCGCTCTCCCAGAGCACCCCGGACCCGTCGGATATGCTGATGTCCCACTCCGGGGAGTCCTCGGTGCCGTAGCTGATGGTCAACAGCACCCTGACCTTCATCTTGCTGGTCTGGCGGGGCTTGAGCACGAGCTTCCACACGGCGCTGCTGCCGGCGGTCACCCTCTGGGCGTTGTTCTCCCCCGACAGGGTTAGCGGACCGTTCCCGTACTGCGGGAATTGAGTTGATTCCTGACCGTTCATATTCAGCCCTCCTGAACGTGACCTACAGGCCGAGCATTCCAGGGAGATATTTCACAATGAGGTATATGGCGAAGCCCAGGCCGCCGATGAGGACCAGGCCTATCCCGACGATCATCACCGTCTTGGCGTACTCATCGTTGGTGGGCTTCCTGGCCATCTTCAGGACGCGGCCGTACTTGCCCTTGCCGAGCCTTTTGGCCCGTTCCTCGATCCCCTTTTGGATCTCCCAGGATTTTTCGACTATGTCCATTTACACGCACTCTTGGATAACGCCCTAATCCTTCCTTATAAATAATCCTTTCTTTACCTGATGAAGTCCACGGCCATCCCCTTGGGCATGGCGGACTCCTTCGGGCCCAGGATGTATTTGGACTTGACGCCAGTCACCACCACCATCACCCGGATCTTGTTCTCCAGGGCCGGATCGACCGAGGCGCCCCAGATGATCCTGGCGTTGGGGTTGACCTTGGACTGGATCATCTCGGCCACCTTCTCGGCCTCGCTGACGGTCATGTCCTCGCCGCCGACCACGTTGATGAGGACGCCGTTGGCGCCGGTGATGTCCACGTCGATGAGCGGAGAGTTGATCGCCTCGTTGATGGCTTGCTCCACCTTGTCGTCGTCCTCGCCCTCGCCCATGCCGATCATGGCCACTCCGCCGCCCTTCATGATGGTCTTCAGGTCGTTGAAGTCCAGGTTGACCAGGCCGGGGCGGGTGATGAGCTCGGTGATGCCCTTTATGGCCCTCATGAGCACCTCGTCGGCCACCTTGAAGGCGGCGTTGATGGAGTAACGGGGGACCAGGTCCAGGAGCTTGTCGTTGGGGATGACGATGACCGTATCGGCCACCGCGCGCAGCCTCTCCATGCCCCACTCGGCGTTCTCCGCGCGTATGGAGCCCTCGGCCTTGAACGGGGAGGTCACTATCGCAATGGTCAGCGCCCCCATCTCCTTGGCCATCTGGGCGATGTAGGGGGCGGAACCCGTACCAGTTCCACCGCCGAGGCCGGCGGTGACGAACACGATGTCCGCGCCCATGAGCACCTTGCGCAGGTCCTCCTCGGCCTCGCGCGCCGCCTCCTCCCCCACCTGCGGGAGGGCCCCCGCGCCCAGCCCCTTGGTGCTCCTGCGGCCCAGCAGGATCTTCTTGTGGGCCCGGGTGATCAGCAGATGCTGGGCGTCGGTGTTCACCGCGTACAGCTCGGCGTCCTTTATATTGGTGGCGTACAGGCGGTCCACGGTGTTCGAGCCTCCGCCTCCGCATCCCAGGATCTTGATGTTGGTCTTCAGGCTCATCAAGATCTTTTCCAGCTCTTCGTCCTCGGCCGACTGGGCCTTGTAGGTGGACATGCTGGATTCGTTCGCCGGACCGGCTCGGGACATCGCATCGCTGATGAATGATTTCATGGAGGGGCCTCTGACGGGGGCGGCTGGCGGCTGAAGCCCTTGGCTGCCTCGCGTCTGAGAACTATGAGGTGATGCAAATTTTAATACATTTCGGTGCCAACAGGCTATAAATATAATTTTTTCAGAATTGAATTACGGTCAAATGACAACATCTGGATTGTTAATTATTACTAAAAAAAGATTCGTAAAGGAATATTTAATTTGACTTATGTATATATAAAATGACAAAATGTAATATTTATTTTACAAAAAGTAAAGTTTAATATTCATAATGTAAATCCTGCTTGACAGCAAGATGGTGAATGGACGATGAAGAACCGGCTGCGGGTGTACCGGACCATGACCAACCTGACCCAGGAGGGATTGGCGGAGAAGCTGGGCATCACCAGGCAGACCGTGATCGCCATCGAGAAGGAGCGTTACGACCCGTCGCTCGAACTGGCCTTCAAGATGGCCAAGTTCTTCCGGGTGTCCATCGAGGAACTGTTCCAGTACGGGGAGAGATAGGGGCGGTCGGCCTAGCAGATCTCGGCCATACTATGGCATCAATTTTCCAAGGTAGACCTCGGTGCGATACATCATCGGAACGGTGCCGCCCCTCTGGTGAGCACGGAACAGCGCATCCAGGTCGCCCATCAGAGGTACGAAGCCAGGATCTTCTTGCCGGGGGCAATAGGAGGAGGAGCGCAATCGCCCCTTCAGGCCCTCGAGGTCCAGCTGCTGTCGGTTGTCGAAGTCGTGCCTCTCCAGATCTCCGCTGAAGAAGTCGGCTATCCTTCTGTCCAGCTCGTCGTCGGACATTCCTCGGGAATCGTCCGCGTGATGCTTTTTGAGCATGCGCTCGTAGGCGATGTTGAAATCCCCCCGATCGTCCAGCCGATTGTTCCAGACCAGCATCACCCACCCTCCAGGACGCAGGATCCTGATGAACTCGCGCCGGCAGCTCAATGGCTCGAACCAATGGAAGGACTGCCCGGCGGTGACCAGGTCCACGCTTCCGCCCGGAAGCCCGGTCTCCTCCGCCCTCTTCGGCACGCTGAAGAAGTTCGTTTCGCCTTTGAACCTTGCCTCGGCCTTGGACCGCATGCGGGCATTCGGCTCCACGGCATATACCACAGCTCCTTGGCGGAGCAGCATGGCGGTAAGTATGCCGGTCCCAGACCCGATGTCGGCCACGACCGCGCTGTTGGAAAGGATGCCCCTCTCACGCAGCAGACGGACCATTCCCTCAGGGTACCCTGGACGATACCTGTCGTAATCGTCCTCCCGCCCGTCGAAACGGGCGGTCGGGTCCTGGTCCGAGGTCATCACCTGATGAAGTCCAGGTCTGCCTTCTTCAGCTTGTCGGTGTCGTTCGGGGCGCCCAGGATCTGCTTGGACTTTACCCCGGCCACCACGACCATCACGCGTATGGTCTTCTCCAGGGTGGGGTCCACCGCGGCACCCCAGATGATCCTGGCGTCAGGGCTGACCTTGCGCTGGACCTCCTCGGCTATGAACTCCGCGTCGGATATGGTCATGTCCGGCCCGCCGATGACGTTCACCAGGACGCCGTTGGCGCCAGCGATGTCCACCTCCAGCAGGGGGGAGCTCAGGGCCCGGTCGATAGCCTCCTTGGCCCGGTCCTCCGCGTGGCCGTCGCTCTCGCCCAGCCCGATCATGGCCACCCCGGCCCCCTTCATGATTGTCTTGACGTCATTGAAGTCCAGGTTGACCAGCCCGGGCTTGGTTATGAGCTCGGTTATCCCCTTAATGGCCTTGGTCAGTACCTCGTCGGCCATCTTGAAGGCCTGGTTCAATCCCAGGCGGGGATAAAGCTCGATGAGCTTGTCGTTGGGGATGACGATTACCGTGTCGGCCGTGCCCCGGAGGCGCTGCAGCCCCCACTCGGCGTTCTCCATGCGCATGCGCCCCTCCCCCTTGAAGGGGGTGGTGGTGACCGCTATGGTAAGCGCCCCCATCTCCTTGGCGATGTTGGCCACCACGGCCGCGGAACCGGTTCCGGTCCCTCCGCCCATCCCGGCGGTAACGAACACGATGTGGGCGTCGACCACGGCCTTCCGGATCTCCTCCTCGGCCTCGCGCGCGGCCTGCTCCCCCACCTGCGGGAGGGCCCCCGCGCCCAAGCCCCTGGTGCTGCGGCGCCCCAGCAGGATCTTGTGCTGGGCCCTGGTTGCCAGAAGGTGCTGGGCATCGGTGTTCGCGGCGTAGGTCTCCAGTCCGGAGATGTTCTCCTCGGAGATGCGGTTGATGGTGTTCGAACCGCCGCCCCCGCAGCCCACGATCTTGATGTTCGTCTTCAGTTTCTGTAAGAGCTCTATCAGTTCAGCGTCGGTGGAATCCAACTGCTGGTATCCAAAATTCGGTGCCATCTCCGGCTTTGCGGGAGCGGCATCCCTAGCTAGAGCTTCCTCAACAAGTGATCTCATCATCCATCCCATCCTTCGGCCAAAGCCATCTTCCGACTTGTCTGACGATATATCATTTCTATTAAATATTCTTGCGCCCCAGGGGTCGGTAATTTGATATCATCGCAACTACAGATGACTAGCCATGACCTACCGCGTCTCGGTGATCTTCAGGGGAAGGGTGCAGGGCGTGTACTTCCGCCAATACGCCCGTCGTTGGGCGGAGATGCTCTCCCTGAGCGGCTACATCAGGAACATGCCGGACGGGACGGTGATGGCGGTCTTCGAGGGGCAGAGGCAATCGGTGCAGGAGATCATCCGCAAGCTGAAGCACGAGCACCCCAGCGCCGAGGTCACCCAGACGGACATCACTGTACAGGAGCCGGAAGGGCTGCAGGGGTTCGAGGTCCTGCACTAGACCTCGATCCCATACACCTTCTCGGGGTTGTCCTTGTTGATCTTCCACAGGACCTTCTCGTCCATCCCCTTCTCCACCAGCTGCCGCATGCGCTTGGGCACGGTGGTGATGGCCAGGACCGCACCCGGCCTGCTCAGGTCGTCCATGAAGTCCGTCTCCAGGAGGAAGCGGTCCCCCTTGGACAGGGCCTCATGCACCATGCCCCTCGAGGCCAGCACCGACGGGTAAACGCCGTGGTTCTCCTCCGGGGCCACCAGCGGGCCGCAGTAGTGCTTGACCACCTTGCCCCTGGGAAGTCCGACCCTGTCCGCCATGCTCGCCAGGTCCGCCATGCTCTCCGGGGTGGCGCTCTCGGCATGTATCACCACCGGGCATCCGCACTCCCTGGCCAGGCGCATGCCGTACGACAGGATGTCATTGGAGGCGGCCATGACCTCTTCCGGAACTGGGAAGTGAGGGCGGCCGATCTCTCCCAAGGCCACGGCCTTCCCTTCTCGGACCAGCTCCGCGGCGATGTCCATCCCGCCCTTCATGACCTCAGTGGCCTGGTCCAGGGGCATGCTCTCCACGAGTTCCAGGAGCTGCACCGGGTACGGTCCCAGCGTGGCGAAGGCCGAAGCACCCACCGAACGAGCCAGTTCGGTCATCCGCAGGGTAATGGCGTACGCTCCCCGGAAATCGTCCGCGGAACGGACCGGCGTCTCATGGTAAGGCATATGGCTGACTATGAGATGCGTCCCGCCCGCCTTCAAAAAGTCCCTGACGGCCTCGACGTTGCGTCCACCAGGCTGAAGGTGCACGTGGTTGTCGAGGACCGGGAAATCGAATATCACTTCAACAGGCCCGCGGCCTTCAGCTCCTCGGTGATCTTCTCCACCGCGGCGGCCACATCCTCTTCCTTCTTGGCCCCGGTGCACACCAGCTTGCCGGAGCCGAACAGCAGCACCACGACCTTGGGGACGTCGATGCGGTACACGAGCCCGGGGAACTGCTCCGGCTCGTACTCCACGCGCTCCAGACCCAGGGAAATGGCAATAGCGTTCAGGTTGATCTCCTGACCCAGGTCGGAGGAGGCCACGATGTTCTGCACATCGATCTTCGGTTTGACCTTGATCTTGATGCCCGCCTTCTCGATCTGCTTGGCGACCTTGTTTATGGCGATCTCCACATGTGGAAGGGACTTGGCGCCGGTGCACACCACCTTTCCGCTGCGGAAGAGCAACGTCGCGGTCTTGGGGTCCTTCAACCGGTAGATCAGGCCGGGGAACTGCTCCGGCTCGTACTCCGCTCCATCTAACGCCAGGGCGATGGACTGCAGGTCAAGCTCTTCTCCAAGGGTAGTGGAAGCGACGACGTTCTCTATCTGTATCTTGGCCAAATAGGTCACCTTCCCCACGTTATTTATATACCCCTTTATAAAGGTTTTCGGTATTTGCTTATATTAGAAGATTGCCAGCGCCACGTTCCCCCACCCAGTTCCGGAGTGCCTCCACTGGGCCTTTGGCGCAATCCCCTGGCTAACCGCCAACTTTTATATATCTTCAATGATATCATCTAAACGTCAGACAAATATCAGAGTTTTGTCGGACGATATATGGTCAGGGCACGGGCATGAGCGACAGCGAGAGGATTACCGTTAGGATCCAAGCGGACAAGCTGGGAGCACTGCAGGCGCTCGTGGATGGCGGCAAGTTCCCGACCATTTCCGACGCCATCCGTGCGGCCATCGACTCCTTCATCGAGACCAATTTCACGCCTGAGCACATACAGAGGGTCACGGTGGAGCTCCCCAAGGTCAAGGTCGTGGAGCTGGAATCGCTTATCAAGGATGGCGATTCCGTCTCCATCGACGACGCCATCAGGAACGCGGTTCGCGAGTACGTCCGCATGAGGCTGGACAAGGCCATGGGCGAGATGCGGTGACCTCCCGCCCGTCGCAGGAGCTATGGGATGGGGTTGCGCTTCGAGGGACTGGATGAGCCAGAGGTAGAGCTGCACGAGCTCAACATACTGGTCGTGGGTTGCGGTGGCGGGGGATGCAACAGCATTCACCGCCTGAACCTGCTAGGAATAGAGGCAGCCACGACCATAGCCATCAACACCGACCAGAAGTCCCTGAAGGCCACGGAGTGCCCGAACCGACTGCTTCTGGGCGTGGAGTACACCAAAGGTCTGGGCACCGGGGGGCGCCCGGATATCGGGGAGGAGTGCGCGCTCAACGCTGCGCCCATGCTTTCCAAGCTCTTCCAGGGTGTGGACCTCACCTTCATCGTCACCGGCCTGGGCGGGGGGACCGGAACGGGCTCCTCCCCGGTGGTGGCGGACATCGCCAGGCGCTGCGGCTCCATGGTCATATCCATCGCCACCACCCCCTTCAGCTTCGAGGGCACCAACCGCCGGAACATCGCCATGAAGGGCCTGAAGCGTCTGAGGGAATCGTCCAACAGCGTCCTGGTGCTGGACAACGACCGTCTTCTGCACATGGTGGAGAACCTGCCGGTGGACCAGGGCCTTGCCATAATCGACCAGCTGATCTCCGAGCTGATCAAGGGCGTGGTGGACATCCTCACCACTCCATCGCTGATCAACCTGGACTTCGCCGACCTGCGCACCATCATGGAGCAGGGCGGGGTCTCCACCATCCTCTACGGGGAGAACGCCGATCCCGAGGCGGTGGTGCGGGACGCCATAAACAACCCGCTGCTGGACGTGGACATTCACGGCGGAACCGGTGCCATAATCCACATCACCGGGGGGAGCAATCTGACCATGAGGCGGGCGAACCGCATCGTATCCAGCATAACCAAGGTGCTGGACGAGGAGGCCACCGTAAAGTTCGGCGTACGGGTCGAAGAGGAGATGGAGGGCAACATCCGCATGATAGCCATCGTCACCGGCATATCCGAGGTCAAGGGTCCCTTCGCCCCGGCGGTGGCCGCCGGGGACGACCTGGGCAAGATACTGGGCAAGTATTCCCCGTGAATCACTTCTTCCTGATCCTCTTTGCCGCGTCTCCGAACACGCCCATGATGGTGTGGAACTCCCAGCGGCTGGGCATGGCCCGCCCCATCATCCTTCGGAACATAATTGACGTCCGTTCCCGCCGGAAATCCGGGTATTCTATAGCGTCCAGAAGGTCATCGAAGAACTCGTTCAGCTTGTCCCTCTCGTGCTCCGCCGCCTTCTTCGGTGAACCCACATGCACCTGCTTCTGGTACAGCTCGTACATAACCACGGTCGCGGCATGCGAGAGGTTCAGGATGGGGTAGTCCTCATGGGCGGGAATGCTCACCAGCAGGTCGCACATCGCCAGCTCGTCCTGTCTCAGCCCGGTGTCCTCGGGACCGAAGACCACGGCCACCTTCTCCTCCACCCCCTCCAGGCGCTCCGCGAACTCCCTCGGGGTCAGCGGAATGCGTATGTAGTGCTTCTCGCCGGAAGTGACTATGCCGCTGGTCCCCACCACGTGGAAGCAATCCGCCACCGCCTCCTCGAAGCTTTCCACCACCCGTGCCTCCCTCAGTATGTAGCCGGCGTGCTTGGCCCGCTTGAAGGCCTCATCGGTGAGCTCGCAGGGGCTGACCATGCACAGCTCGGTAAGGCCAAAGTTGGCCATGGACCTGGCCACCGCTCCCACGTTCCCGTCGACGCGCGGCTCCACCAGCACCACCTTGACCTGGGGCATGGTCCCTCGACAGCCTCAGCCTTTATTATAGGTTTTCCGAAGGGATGAAAAGCATTTTGTGTCCGCCCAGGGATTACTGGATATGGGCAGGGTGGCAGTGAGGTTCGCCTATGATGGCAGCAGGTTCATGGGTTCGCAGCGCCAGCCCCGGGAGCGTACGGCGGAGAGCGAGCTGCTGTCCGCCCTTATGAGGGCCGGAGCGATCACCTCGGCCGACGACAACCGCTTCCGGGTGGCCAGCCGCACCGATCGAGGCGTATCCGCGCTGGGGAACGTGTTCGCGGTGAACACCGAATTCCGGAGGGACGAGCTGCTGGCGGCCATCAACGCCAGCTGCCATGACGTGCACTGCTACGCCCTGGCCGAGGTCGCGGATGACTTCTCACCCCGCCGGGCCAAGGGCCGCTGGTACCGCTATCATCTTCCTTACCGGGGACAGGACCTGCAGCTCATGTCGGAATGCGCCCTTGAGTTCGAGGGGGAGCACGAGTTCCGGTCGTTCTGCAAGCCCGACGGCAAGGTCACCCGGCGCCGCCTGGAGTCCGTGGAGGTGCGCCGGGATGGCGGGCCGATCATCATAGACCTCAGGGCCAGGGAGTTCCTGCGCAACATGGTCCGGCGCATAGTGGCAGCCCTGGACCAGGTGGGCATGGGAAAGGCATCCCTGGTGGAGGTCCGGGCCGCTCTGAACGGCCAGGGAGGATGCTTCGGACTGGCCGAGCCAGAGGGGCTGTTCCTGATGGAGGTGGAGCACGACCTGGAGTGGATGTATCCCAGAACGGGCCCCATGGCCGCGAGGGTCGACGAGGAGGCGCACCGCGCGCAGGTCCGGCACCTGTTCTTCAGAGAACTGCAGGAAAAGACCGGTCTGGCATCTTCTAGTTCCGGAAAATGATATTTAACCGTGACGGTAGCATGCTCAAGACCTATTGATATACCGACGCATCGCTCGACCCTATGTCCCAAAGGTTGAGAAGGTCCGCGGGGCGAGGGGGCCGGTGGGGGCTCCCTCGACATCATCTTTTTTATCTGTTCTACCATGGCGATGGGATGCTTGTCGCTCTGACCGGAACCCCGGGAACCGGGAAGTCCACGGTGGCCGAGGCGCTGTCCGCCCTGGGGCACGCGGTGCTGGAGGTGAACGACCTGGCCAAAAGGCATGGGCTGCTGCGTAGCAAGGACCTGGCCAGGGACAGCTACGACCTGGACCTGGACGAGGTGCAGGAGGCGCTGGAGAGGGAGGGTTTCGCCGACGGCGTCCTGGTGGGGCACCTCTCCCACCTCCTGGACGTGGACATGGTGATCGTGCTGCGCTGCCACCCCGACGCGCTGGCCATGCGCCTGGAGGCCCGGGGATGGCCGGCGGCCAAGGTCCGCGAGAACGCCCTTGCCGAGGCCCTGGACGTGATACTCGCGGAGGCCATGGACCCCGGGGTCCCGGTCCTCGAGCTGGACACCACGGAGCTGAGCCGGGAGGGCGCCATCTCCGCGGTGCTGTCCATGCTGGCAGGAGAAAGTGAAAAGTACGCCGTGGGAAATATCGACTGGAGCGAGGAGGCTTTGAAATGGTCCTAGACTCTCATCGGGGAAAGGTGGACTTCATAATGGACCCCGCGGCCAGGGCCCTGCGCAACGTCCACCCCAACTACATTTCGTTCATGGCCATAATCCTCGCCGCCGTGGCCGGGCTGATGCTCTACTTCTCCTACGACCACTGGGTGCTTCTTCCGGTGTCCGCGGTGGTGGTGCTGGTCAGCGGCTTCCTGGACGGCCTGGACGGCAAGGTGGCCAGGCTGGCAGGGCTGGCCGACCGCCGCGGGGACTTCCTGGACCACGTGCTGGACCGCTACGCCGACATGCTGATGATCGGAGGGGTGGCCGTCAGCGCCTGGTGCTCGCCGTACCTGGGGATGATGGCGTTGATCGGGGTGCTCCTGACCAGCTACATGGGCACCCAGGCCCAGGCCGTGGGCGCCAAGCGCATGTACGCCGGGCTGCTGGGCAGGGCCGACCGCATCGTCCTCTCGTTCCTGGTCCCCCTGGTGCAGATGGTCATGGTGCTCACCGGGAACACGGAGATATCCATGCTGGGGTACGACATCAACGCCTTCGAGGTCATGATGGTCTGGTTCGCCGTGGTGGGCAACCTGACCGCCATTCAGAGGGCCGCGGCCACCTACGCCCAGCTCAGGAAGGCTTAGGGCCCTTGTCCGGTTTCCGCTCCTTCCGGTCGCTGCTCCGTATGCGGTAGTAGGTCAGGGGATGCGTCACCCGCCGGCCGTTGCACAGCTCGTCCGGCTCGAAGCACAGGCCGTTGGTGCGCATGGTGGCGCACTCCGGCGGCGTGTAGCGCTTCCCCAGCCCGTCGCCGGTGATGTGCCTCACCTGGTAGGCGGTCTTGGAATGGTCGAAGTCCGGGGAGGAGCAGAACAGCTTGATGATCTCCTCCACCGGCATGCCGATGAAGCTCAGGAAGCTGGCCAGGGCGAAGCGCCCGGCATGGGGCATGTTCTGCCCGGCCTGGGCCATGGCCACCAGCTTCTTCATGCAGGGGGGGAACTTCAGTATGCTGACCTCCCCGAAGCCCTCGTCCCGGTACTTCTCCTTGTAGGCGTCCAGGGCGGAGACGACCTCCATCAGGTCCTGCTCCACCGCCTTCAGTATATCATCGTTCACCGGCAGCGGGAGCTCGTCCTCGATCCTCTCGTAAAGGGCCTGCTCCAGCACGCGAACGAACCTGGGCTTCTCCAGCTGGACGTACCCGCCCCTCATGTCCTGGTTCACCAGCTTCCATTCCGGGCCGCGCAGTCCGGAGGTGTAGTTCAGGAAGTCCGAGAAGTGCATTCGCAAGGTGTCATCGCTGCGGGCCGCCTCCACTCCCAGCTCCTCGGCCAGCAGGGCCACGGTGTCCATGTCCTCCTTCCGCAGGCGCTCGTTGAAGGTCTTGGCCTCGGCCAGGGCGTACCTGCGCACCAGCACCTCGTCCCCCACGCAGGAGACCAGTATGCGGGCGTACGGGTAGCTGAGGATCTCATGAACCGCGTCCTCCTCCTTGCCCGCGGGATTGTTCGGGACGCTGAGATCGCTCAGCGCGGACAGCACGCGGTCCTTGCCCCTCCTCCTGGCCTCAGAGGCCCCCATGCTGTCCATGAGCTCCTTCAGCCCCATCTCCCTCTCCCTCACGAACTGGGTGGAGGACCTGAGGAACGGATACAGGGCTAGGGTGCGGAAATCCATGGGCGGCACCTGATTCGCTTCGCCGATATTTAGGGTTGGGATTGGCGGAAACTTATGAACGGCAGCACTCCCTCCGCCACCCGGGGGTCGTCCAGGGCCTCCATGAGGTCCTCCGGGCCTTTCATCGGCCTGGCCCGGAACAGGCGGGTGGCCCTCTTCCTTCCCAGGCCGGGGAGGGCCTCCAGGGCGGTGATGTGGCATTCGTTGACCTGCAGCGGATAGCGCACGGCGCTGATGCTGCGGAATCCGTGCCCGACCACGGCCACGTCCACGAAGGCCCCCATCTCCACCGGGTGGGGTATTCCCACCAGCAGGGGATAGCTGCCGATCTGACGGCCGAAGGCCACCTTCCCCTCCCTCATCTCGGTGTACACGGAACGCAGGACGGTCCCCACCGGGACCAGCCTCTCCAGCATGGGCCGGTCCACCTCCTCCCTGACCCGCTCCTTGAACTTCAGGAAATCGCCGTGCTTCACCGTCTCCGGGAACTCCCTGCGCACCGGCATCACCTGGCGTATGTTGATGCGCCGCAGGAGCAGCCCCTGGTCCAGGACGCCCTTCAGGAATCGGAGGTTGAGGTCCAGGCTGCTCTTGCGCTCTCCCTCCAATCCCACCAGGATGTTGATCCCCGGAAGCAGGAGGGGCAGGCCGTTCTCGCCCCTTTCCCCTCCCAGGCGGTTAATCTCCCTGACCGACCAGAGGACCTCCTCCGGGGTGGCGTTGAGGTTGTTGATCCTCCCCACCTCCGGGTCGGCGGTCTCCATTCCCAGGGCCAGGACGTTGCCGGGCGTGCAATGCCTGACCAGTGATCTCAGTATCTCCCCGGACTCCGCCGGGTGCCGGGCGATGACCGCGGGATTGGCGTTGTCCACGTGCAGCACCCGGGGCTCCAGGGCCGATATGCCTGACAGAAGCTCCTCCAGCGCCTGAGGGTTGGGCCGGGGGCAATCCGTGCCGTCCAGTTCCGCATGGTAGGAGATAATGCACGTCTGCGCCCCCAGGCGGAAGTTCTCCACCCCCCTTTCTCTCAGCGCGCGGGCCTCGGCGATGATGGACGCCGGCTCGCGGAACACAGGCCTGCCCTTCAGGGGCTCCACGCAGAAGGAGCAGCCCCCGTTGACGTACCGTATGCAGCCCCGGTAGGTCTCCAGCTCGGCCATCAGGGGCTGCGGGTGGTCCGGATGGGAGAGCACGCAGTCCGCCCCGAGCATGAGCCAGCGGTCCCACTCCTCCACGGAGCGCCACCTGTCGTCCGCCCTCCCCTTCTCCAGCAGGTCATAGGCCGCAGAGGCCGCGTCCAGGTAGTGGGCGTGGTGGAAGCGCTCCCTAAGACCCGGGTCCAGCGCTGCTGGACCACCGAGAACGGTCTCACCCCCGAAACCATCGATCAGCTGGAGCAACTCTCGCCGGGAGGCCGGCATCCCCCTAAGGTACCTGCCGGGAACGGACATGCCCGAGAGCACCACGATCATGATGGAATCCGGGAGCGCCTTCCCGGCCCTCCACTGGTCCACCGTGACGTATGCTGGCGTGTGTCCCGCATCCCTCACCGCTCCGTACGTGGCCCTGGCCAGGGGATGTATGTATGGAGGGACGCCCAGCGACCCGGGCTCGTCAATATACCCATCGAAGATCAGGACATCGGACAAGAGGCATCAGCCCGAAACAGAAGGGGGATGGCCCTTTCAGGCCTTGAAAGTGATTTTCAGAGCAGGGTGACCTGCTCGGTCTCGACGTTCTGGATGCCGGGTATGGCCCGGAGGGCCTCTTCCAGCTGGTCCACGGAACCCGAGGCGTCCTCCATCACGAAGACGGCCTCCAGCTTCTTCAGACCGAAGGCCATGGGAACGACCTCCGTCTTGGCCACCTTGACGTTGGCGGGCACTATCTGGGACAGCTTGCCGATCAGGGACTGGAAGTCGAAGTCGGTATCCTCGGGCATGAGGCTGTAGGTGGCGGCGACGGTTCCCATCTCAACCACCCTACGGGCCGATGAAGCCGCACTTCTTGCATTCGTACTTTACGCTCTGGTCGCGGCACTTGGCGCAGCGCCCGATCTCCTCAGTGCCGCAGATGGGGCACTTGAAGAAGGTGATGCCATTGCCCACGAGCCGGACACCGCATGAGTTGCAAACCTTTTCGTTCTCCATAGGTCATCGCTTTGTGCGTGATTATAGTACTCCTATAAATACGTGATTGGGATGGCCGGGGCGTTGGCCGGGCCCTGGAACCCCCGTCATCGTTATTATTGGTATATATCGCGAGGAACTCAGATACGGCCATGCGAAATTAGAATATGCGTACGTCAATAATTTTACTTTTCAAGCAAGTTCTTATACATTACTTTCATTACCTGAAGAACAACGGGAACTTCCGGCGGGTCCCTGTCGATCGGCGTGCCAACAGGGTCTGCGTTCCATGGTGGATGGGAAATGTTAAATAACACAAGGATTTACTCTCCCGTTCACACGCCGGCACTTACTTACCAATGGGCCCGTAGCTCAGCTAGGTAGGACCTTCGGAGACGAAGGGTCCCTAGAGAGAGCATCTGGCTTTTAACCAGGTGGTCCGGGGTTCGAATGGTACGCGGTACTTCCGTGTATGCGGAAATCCCCGCGGGCCCGCTTGGGTAGGTGAAAAAAATATGCAGACCGAAGTATCCAAACCCGATTCCCGATGCGTTTTTATAAGGCCAACACTTAGTGGAGGATTGACCCGGTTTCTGCATGGTATGAGGTGATTCATTTGGAGGAGTCCGTACCATTTAACGTATTGAAGCACAAGATGGTGCCTGTCCACGAGCTTTTGAGCGATGAGGAGACCGACAAGGTCCTCAAGCGGTTGAAGATCACCCGCGACCAGCTCCCGAAGATCAAGGACAGCGACGCCGCGATCAAGACGCTCGAGAAGGCCATGAACCGGAGCATTCCGGAGAAGAGCGTTGTCAGGATCATAAGGGAAAGCCAGACGTCCGAGGTAGCGGAAGTCTACCGCCTCGTTATAAGAGGGTGAACCTATTGAGGGATCTCGTCGAACTCTATTTCAAGGAAAGCAGCATAGTCAATCATCACATAGCCAGCTTCAACGACTTCCTGTCTTCGCAGACCAACCCCAACAGCCGTATGCAGAAGATAGTGGACAACGTGAGGGTCACCGCCGAGGACCCCGAGCGCGGCATGATCACCCTGGACCCGGAGAAGACCAACGGCAGGATAATCCAGATCCGCGTGGGCCGCCGCCGGGACGATAAGACCGGCCAGGTGGACCAGCATCTGCCCCCGACCCTGAAGATCGGGGACCCCATGGTCCGCGAGGCCAACGGTTACGTTCACAACATCACTCCCATGGAGGCCCGCCTCAGGAACCTCAACTACCTGGCCCCCATTCACCTGGACTTCACCATCATCGAGGATGGCATTGAGCGCGAGGAGAAGGACGTGCACATCGGGGACCTGCCCATCATGGTCAAGTCCCGGAAGTGCAACATCTACAAGGAGAACATGGAGAAGGAGTACGACCTGACCGACGACCAGTACAACACCGAGCTCATGAGGAAGAGCGAGGACCCCATGGACGCCGGCGGTTACTTCATCATAGGCGGCACCGAGCGCGTCCTGATCACCCTGGAGGACCTGGCGCCGAACCGGGTCATGGTCGAGCTCAGCGAGAGGTACGGCACCGCGATGGAGGTGGCCAAGGTGTTCTCCCAGAGGGAGGGCCACCGCGCCCTCACGCTGGTGGAAAAGAAGCGCGACGGCATGCTCATGGTCACCGTCCCCGCCGCCTCCGGACAAATACCCCTGGTGGCCCTGATGAAGGCCCTGGGCATGGAGGATGACGAGGAGATCTACGAGGCCATCGTCTCCGCGCCGGAGATGGCCAACATCGTATACGCCAACCTGGAGGAGATCCAGGACCACAAGGTGTACGGGCCAACCGGGATATTCACCACCGATCACGCCCTGACCTACCTAGAGAAGAAGTTCGCCACCGGCCAGGCCAAGGAGTACCGGGTTAAGAAGGTCGAGTCCATCATCGACCGCTCCCTGCTCCCGCACCTGGGCGATACCCGCGAGGACCGGCTGAAGAAGGCCATATTCCTGGGAAGGATAGCCAGGTCCGTTCTCGAACTTTCCCTGGGCAAGAGGAAGGAGGACGACAAGGACCACTACGCCAACAAGAGGTTGAAGCTGTCCGGCGACCTCATGGAGGACCTGTTCAGGGTGGCCTTCACCAACTTGGTGAAGGACCTGAAGTACCAGTTGGAAAGGTCGTATGCACGGAAGAAGGACCTGCGCATCTCCAGCGCCATCCGCCCCGACCTGATGACCCACCGCCTGCTGCATGCCTTGGCGACCGGCAACTGGGTGGGCGGAAGGGCCGGCGTCAGCCAGCTTTTGGACCGCACGTCCAACATGAGCACCATATCCCACCTGAGGAGGGTCACCTCCTCCCTTACCCGCAGCCAGCCTCACTTTGAAGCGCGTGATCTGCACCCCACCCAATGGGGCAGGCTGTGCCCGAACGAGACCCCCGAGGGTCAGAACTGCGGCCTGGTGAAGAACGCCGCCCTGATAATCAACGTCTCGGAGGGCTTCCGCGAGGAGGACGTGACCTTCCTGCTGAAGGACCTGGGGATACACGAGGTGCGCGGCCAGCAGATGGCCGGCACCCGGGTCTACGTCAACGGGGACCTGAAGGGCGTGCACGACAACGCCGCATACCTGGTCAGCGAGATGAGGAACCGCCGCCGCACCGGGCTGCTGTCGGACGAGATAAACATCCGCTACGACGAGGAGATGGACGAGGTCATCATCAACTGCGACGAGGGCAGGCTGCGCCGGGCGCTGCTGGTCCTGAAGGACGGCAAGCTGATGATCACCCGCAAGCACCTGGAGGACATACGCGCCGGGAAGCTGCGCTGGTCCGACCTGGTGCGCGAGGGAGTTCTTGAGTGGATCGACGCAGAAGAGGAGGAGGACACCTTCATCGCCGTGGAGCCCTACGAGGTGCCCCTGAGATGCGGCAACTGCGACAAGGACATATCCCCCCTGGACATGGACTGGATGAACCCTGGTACCCCGGACAAGCAGGCCGAGCTGAAGTGCAAGCACTGCGATGGGACCACCAAGGTCGACTACCTGTTCGACAGGACGCACACGCACATGGAGGTGGACCCCATGGTCATCCTGGGGGTCTGCGCCGGAATGGTTCCCTACCCCGAGCACAACTCGTCCCCGCGTGTCACCATGGGCGCAGGGATGGCCAAGCAGTCCTTGGGGCTGGCTTCCAGCAACTACCGCAAGCGCCCGGACACCCGCGGGCACATCCTGCACTATCCCCAGAAGCCCATGGTCCAGACCAAGTTCATGGACTTCGTGGCCTTCAACCAGCGCCCGGCCGGGCAGAACTTCGTGGTGGCCGTGCTATCATATCACGGCTACAACATGGAGGACGCGCTGATCCTCAACCAGAGCAGCGTGCAGCGCGGCCTTGGACGCTCCACCTTCATGCGTACCTACCGCACGGAAGAGCGCAGGTACCCTGGCGGCCAGGAGGACCACTTCGAGATCCCGTCCCCCGACGTGCGCGGCGCTAGGACGGACTCGGCCTACAACAACCTCTCCGAGGAGGACGGGCTCATCTCGCCAGAGACCCCGGTCTCCGGCGGGGACGTGCTGGTCGGCAAGACCTCCCCTCCCCGTTTCGTGGAGGAGGAGGAGGCGAACTTCCTGTCAGGCCACAAGAGGCGCGAGACCTCCATCACCGTCCGCGCGGGAGAGACCGGCTGGGTGGACAGCGTCATGCTCACCGAGTCCGAGAACGGCTCCCGATTGGTAAAGGTCAAGGTCAGGGACGAGAGGATCCCGGAGCTGGGCGACAAGTTCGCCTCCAGGCACGGGCAGAAGGGAGTGGTGGGACTGCTGGTCCCCTCCTCCGACATGCCCTTCACCGCCGACGGGGTCATCCCGGACCTGGTCATCAACCCCCACGCCATACCCTCCCGTATGACCGTGGCCCACATCCTGGAGATGATCGGCGGGAAGGTCGGCGCGCTGGAAGGCCGTCACGTTGACGGCACCGCCTTCAGCGGGGAGCGCGAGGACGCCCTGCGCCAGTCCCTGGTGGACGCCGGCTTCCAGAGGTCCGGCCGCGAGGTCATGTACGACGGCCTGACCGGCCGCATGATCCAGGCCGACGTGTTCATCGGCGTGATCTACTATCAGAAGCTGCACCACATGGTGTCCGGAAAGATGCACGTCAGGTCCCGCGGACCGGTGCAGATACTCACCAGGCAGCCCACCGAGGGACGGTCCAGGCAGGGCGGTCTCAGGTTCGGTGAGATGGAGAGGGACTGCCTCATCGGGCATGGGGCGGCCATGGTCATCAAGGACCGTCTGCTGGACGAGTCCGACGGCACCTACCAGTGGGTGTGCGGCAACCCCAACTGCGGGCACATCGCCATCCTGGACAAGAGGGGCGCCCTGCACTGCCCGGTGTGCGGCAACAACAGCAACGTGCACATGATCCAGACCTCCTACGCGTTCAAGCTGCTCCTCGACGAGCTGCTCTCGCTTGGGGTGGCCATGCGCTTACAGCTGGAGGATTTGAGATGATGCGAGGAGTTTCCAAGAGGATCGGGTCCATCAAGTTCGCGTGCCTGTCGCCGGACGAGATCCGCAAGATGTCGGCGACCAAGATCATCACCGCCGACACATACAACGACGACGGGTTCCCCATTGAAGCCGGTCTCATGGACACCCACCTGGGCGTCATCGAGCCCGGGCTGATGTGCAAGACCTGCGGGCACAAGGTCGACGAGTGCCCCGGCCACTTCGGGCACATCGACCTGGCCATGCCGGTCATCCACGTGGGCTACGTCAAGGAGATCAAGAAGCTGCTGCAGGCCACCTGCAAGTCATGCGGACGCCTGGTGCTCACCGAGGACGACGTCAAGGAGTACCGCAGCCGCATGGATATCATGGAGGAACTGGGAAGCGACGCCATAGACATGCGCGAGTTCTCCAAGGAGACCGCCAAGGCCGCCGCGGAGAAGGCCATGAAGGAGGTCTGCCCCCACTGCGGGGAGGTGCAGCTCAAGATCACCCTGGACAAGCCCACGACGTTCCGGGAGGACGGCCACAAGCTCACCCCCAAGGAGGTGCGCGAGAGGCTGGAGCGCATTCCGGACCAGGACCTCATACCCCTGGGCATCGACCCGGACGCCTGCCGCCCGGAATGGATGGTGCTTACGGCCTTGCCGGTTCCGCCGGTGACGGTGCGTCCGTCCATCACCCTGGAGTCCGGGGACCGTTCCGAGGATGACCTCACCCACAAGCTGGTGGACGTGCTGCGCATCAACCAGCGGCTGAGGGAGAACAGGGATGCGGGCGCGCCCCAGCTCATCGTGGAGGACCTCTGGGAGCTCCTGCAGTACCATGTCACCACCTATTATGACAATCAAACGTCCGGCATTCCGCCGGCCAGGCACCGCAGCGGACGCCCGCTGAAGACCCTGGTCCAGAGGCTCAAGGGCAAGGAGGGGCGCTTCCGTTCCAACCTATCCGGCAAGCGTGTGAACTTCTCCGCGCGTACCGTGGTCTCCCCGGACCCCTGGCTCTCCATAAACCAGGTCGGGGTCCCCACCTTCGCCGCCCGCGAGCTGACCGTGCCGGTCACCGTGACCAAGGACAACATCGAGGTCCTCAAGGCCATGGTCAGGCGCGGACCCAGCCCCCAGGGCCCGGTGTACGAGCCCGGGGTCAACTACGTCATTCGCCAGGACAGCCGCAGGATACGCGTGACGGAGAGGAACGCGGAGACGGTGGCCGAGGGAGTGGAGATCAACTACATCGTGGAGCGCCACCTCATGGACGGGGACGTGGTCCTCTTCAACAGGCAGCCCTCCCTGCACCGCATGTCCATGATGGCCCACGTGGTCAAGGTCATGCCCGGGAAGACCTTCCGCCTGAACTTGTGCGTCTGTCCTCCGTACAACGCCGACTTCGACGGCGACGAGATGAACCTGCACGTGCTGCAGAGCGAGGAGGCCCGCGCGGAAGCGCACATCCTGATGAAGGTGCAGGAGCACATCCTGTCGCCCCGTTTCGGCGGACCCATCATCGGAGCCATCCACGACCACATCACCGGGGTGTTCCAGCTGACCTATCGCAACCCCCGCTTCGACAAGGCGCAGACCCTGTTCATCGTCTCCAAGATGGGCAGGAGGGCCCTGCCGGAGCCGGTGGTCGAGAACGGCCGGGAGTACTGGACCGGCAAGGACCTGTTCTCCACCATACTGCCCGACAACTTCAACGCCCAGTTCAAGTCGCACATCTGCCAGAAGTGCCAGAAGTGCGAGAAGGAGGGCTGCCAGTATGATGCCTACGTCAAGATACGCGACGGCAGGCTGCTCATGGGCACCATCGACGACAACGCCATAGGCTCCGGCGGCGGCAAGATACTGGACAAGATAGCCAGGGACTACGGCGCCGACAGGGCCCGGGAGTTCCTGGACGACGTAACCCGCCTGGCCATCGGCTCCATCATGGTCCGCGGCTTCTCCACCGGGATCGACGACGAGGACATCCCCGAGGAGGCCAAGAGGCAGATCGAGGACAAGATCAACAACACCTTCCGCGAGGTCGACGCGCTGGTCACGTCATACCGCGACGGGACCCTGGACCAGATGCCCGGGCGCTCCCTGGAGGAGACCCTGGAGGTGGAGGCCATGCGCAAGCTGGGCGAGGCCAGGGACGAGGCGGGCAGGATCGCCGGAAAGCACCTGGGTCTGAACAATGCCGCGGTGCAGATGGCCAAGTCCGGCGCTCGCGGCTCCATGCTGAACCTGTCCCAGATGGCCGGCTGCATCGGGCAGCAGGCCGTGCGTGGAGAACGCCTGTCCAGGGGGTACTGGAACAGAACGCTCCCTCACTTCCAGAAGGGAGACCTGGGCGCGCAGGCCAAGGGGTTCGTCAAGAACTCCTATAAAAGCGGGCTCACGCCCACCGAGTTCTTCTTCCACTCCATGGGTGGTAGGGAAGGACTGGTGGATACCGCCGTCCGTACGTCCCGTTCCGGTTACATGCAGCGCAGGCTGATCAACGCCCTGGAGGACCTCAAGCTGAAGGAGGACGGCACCGTCCGCAACACCGCGGACAGCATCATCCAGTTCGAGTACGGCGAGGACGGGATCGATCCGACCCGTAGCGTACAGGGTGAGGCCATCGACCTGGACGACGTTCTCAGGGAGGTGCTCGGCGAGCACTACGCCGACCTGCTCTCCCGGGCGGACGAGCGCAAGATCAGCGGGTACGCCACCGTGGAGAAGGACCTCATGGAGGCCACCTACGAGGAGGAGGACGAGTCGGAGGATGGCGATTACGAGGGCGGAGGTGAGGAGTGATGGCCCAGAAGGATTTCATCAAGGGATTGGAGAAGAAGGGCATCGACCCGGCGACCATCGACATGGTCAAGGACCACTATCACAACCAGGCCGAGCTCAAGGCCGCCTCGGTCAAGGACCTCACGGACATCGGTCTGGAGGAGGAGGCCGCCCAGGACGCGCTCTCCAAGCTGGGCAAGAAGGAGTCCGCTCCCAAGAAGAAGGCGGCACCCCGCGGCAAGAAGGCCGAGAAGGCCTCCGATGTCCCGGAGGCCCCCGTGGTCTATGAGATACCGGACAAGTCCAAGAAGCACTCCTCGTTCGAGGAGCAGCTGTTCAGGAAGTGCGACGAGCTCAAGCTGCTTCTGCCCCGGAGGGTGGTGCTGAACATCGCCCACCGTCTGGAGGGCAACGACATCGCCGAGGACAAGCTGGTGGCCATACTCAAGGCCGCCAACGAAAAGTTCACCGACCACCTGATGGACCCCAACGAGAGCGCGGGCATCCTGGCCGCGCAGAGCATAGGGGAACCGGGCACGCAGATGACCATGCGTACCTTCCACTACGCCGGTGTGGCCGAGATCAACGTCACGCTGGGCCTTCCAAGGCTCATCGAGATAGTGGACGCCCGGCGCGTCCCCAGCACTCCCATGATGACCCTGTACGTCAACAGGGAGCTGTCCGGGGATGTGGACAAGGTCAAGTCCATCGCCTCCAACATCGAGATAACCACCGTGCTGGACCTGGCGGACATTGAGACGGATTTGCACAACATGAGGCTGTTCATCGTGCCCGACCAGCGCAAGTGCGTGCAGAAGGGGCTGCTGAACGAGAACGCGGAGGTACCCGCGGGCCAACCCACGCCGACCGAGCTCATCCGGGAGAAGGTCTCCCGCCTGAGGGGCATCGTCATGGTGGACGAGGTGGCCAAGGAGTCCCTGCCGCCCAAGGTCGAGCTGGCCGAGGCCACCGGCATGGGCTATCTGTGCCTCTCGCCGAAGGACGCAACCTTCAAGAACCTGCAGAAGGCCCTGGACCTGGTCAAGTCGGCCAAGGTCAAGGGGGTGGAGGGCATCTCCCGCGCCCTTCTGAAGAAGAAGGACGACCAGTGGGTCATATACACCGAGGGCAGCAACCTGCGCGAGGTACTCAAGATCGAGGGCCTGGACCACACCCGGGCCTACACCAACTCCATACAGGAGGTCTACGACGTCCTGGGGGTGGAGGCGGCCCGCAACTCGATCATCGAGGAGGCCTCCCGCACCCTGGACGAACAGGGTCTCTCGGTGGACATACGCCACATCATGCTTGTGGCGGACCTGATGACCAACGACGGAGACGTCAAGGCCATCGGCCGCCATGGAATATCCGGAAGGAAATCGTCAGTACTGGCCAGGGCCGCGTTCGAGATAACCGCGGCCCACCTGCTGACCGCGGCCATGACCGGGGAGGAGGACCACCTGGACGGCGTGGCAGAAAACATTATAGTAGGGCAGCCGGTTACACTCGGGACCGGGGCTGTAAATCTGGTATACGCACCTGTAAAGAAGGGGGCAGCTGAATGATCGATCTGGGAAGAGCCTTAAAATCGGCCATGACCACCGGCAAGGTGGTCTTCGGCGTTGAGCAGACGGAAAAAATGATCAGGAACGGGGAGGCCAAGCTCGTTATCGTGGCCAAGAACTGCCCCAGCGACTTCGTGTCCTCCAAGGGCCACGGGGTCCCGGTGTACCAGTTCGATGGCACCAACATGGAGCTGGGTGCCCTCTGTGGAAAGCCTTTCTCGGTGTCTTCCATTGCCGTTATCGACAAGGGAGCCTCCAACATCCTTTCGCTGGGCTGAACATGACCACTGAGATCACTTTCACGGAAGAGACCCTGCGCTACATCAGCCTGTTCGAGAAGATCACCAAGGCCAGGGTCAGGGACTGCATGGAGACCGAGGAGAAGCTCGTTTACGTGGTCGATCCCGGCCAGGCCAACCGCGCGGTGGGCAAGGGCGGCGAGAACGTCATAAAGCTGAAGAACACCACAGGCAAGAACATCCAGGTGGTGGAGTTCTCCGACGACGCCGAGACGTTCATCAAGAACGTGTTCTACAACTACGGTCCGGAGAAGGTGGAGATCGAGACCCGCGGCAACATCGTGCACGCCACGGTGACCGTGGACCCGGCAGTGAAGGGAAGGGCCATAGGTAAGAACGGCAAGAACCTGAAGATCGCCCGGGACCTGGTCAACCGCCACCACAACGTCCAGAGCATCTCGGTGGCCTAGTTCAACGGTTCCCGTTCCACTTCCAGGCGGTCCGCGGTGGGGTACTCCTCCACCAGGAAGCACCGGAAGGGGAGTTCGGCGGCCAGGTCCTCCAGGACCCAGGAGGCCACCTCCAACCTTTTCCTTTTTCGGTCCAGGAACATCAGTTCCTCGGGCACCTCCATTTCTCTCAGGGCCTCCACCGCTGCATCGAGGTCCTCGGCCTCCACGACCCCCAGCAGGACCATGCCCTCGGAGGTGATGAGGTCCAGCGGCCTGGCCACTCTCTTGGCCCGGCGCTTAAGGCGCTCCCTGAGCTGCACCTGGTCCTTGAAGCTGGAGGAGCAGAAGTGGATGGGGACCGCGGACCCCATCTCCTCCATGACATCCAGGGCCAGCTCCTGGCTGCCCTGCATGGCGCTGGAGATGTCGGACCTAATATGGAATCCGCGCCCCAGCAATGCCTGGCAGTTGGTCTCCGAGACCTCCAGCTCGTTCAGGTTCACGAAGTCCAGGCCGTGCTCGGCGGCGAAGCGGCATATGGAGAGCAGGCCGTCCCTCTCCCCCGGGAGGGCGGGGACCTCGAACCCCACCCTCATCCTCAGTCCCTGGATGGCCCGGGCCAGTCCGATGCTCTCCAGGCGGGTCCAGTCCTGAAGCGGAGGGTGCACCCTGAGCTCGTCCAGTCCCGCGTCCTGGAGCCGGAGGTACTTCTCCCTGTCCACCGTGGCGGTGTAGAGGTGTATGTGGTGCGCGGCCCCGAAGCGCTCCTTTAGCAAGGTTATGTAATGCACGGTGCGGTCCATCACCGCCAGGGGATCGCCTCCGGTGACACCGGTGCCCCTGGCCCCTATGGACAGGGCCTCCTCGATGACCTCGCCGTCCTCCTGCACCGGCCGTTCGTTGGCGTAGACCACGTCCCGGCCCTTCTTGGCCTCGGAGAGCGGGCAGTAATAGCACGTCTGGCCGCATTTGCCGGTGACCAGCAGCACCATCTTGGACCCCTTGCGGCAGAGCCGGCAGCCCCGGGAGAGGCGCTTGGTGTAGCAGGACGACGATTCCATGGCGATGGCGCGCATGGGACCTCTACCGACCAAGGCGGACTTAACGCTTGCCCACGGCAAATCCTAAATCGGGGGGAGGCGTTGGCTTCGTCGAGAGCATGAAGAGGAGCAGCAGGGTCATTCTGGCGTTGGATGAGGTGCGGGAGGAGCGGGCGGTCCATGTGGCCGAGCAGGTGGCCGACGTGGTGGACGCCATAAAGATCAACTGGCCGCTGGTCTTGGCATCCTCCCCGGATATGATCACCCGGCTCTCCAGGCTGGGTCCGGTGATCTGCGACTTCAAGGTTGCTGACATACCCAACACCGTCTCCCTGATAGTTTCTCAGGCCGTGAAGCGCGGGGCGGACGGCGTCATAGTGCACGGCTTCACCGGCAGCGATTCGGTCAAGGCAGCGGTGCAGGCCGCCGAGGGCCGCCAGATATACGTGGTCACCGAGATGTCGCACCCCGGGGGGAGGGAGTTCACCGCCCCGGCGGCGGAGTCCCTGGCCATGATGGCCGTGGAATGCGGCGCCTCGGGGATCATCGCCCCGGCCACCAGGCCAGAGAGGGTGGCGGCCATGCGCAAGCTGGTCGGCGATATGCTGATACTCTCCCCGGGCGTGGGGGCCCAGGGGGGCAGCGCCGCCGAGGCCCTGCGCATGGGGGCGGACTACGTAATCGTCGGCCGGAGCATCTACGGCGCCGAGGACCCCCGGGATGCCGCGCTAAAGGTGGCGAGGGAGGCCCGGGGAGCGATGGGCGCCTAGGTCTAAAATCCGCTTTTAACGGGCATGAGCCAGGCGTCCGATTTTACTGGCCTGGGTCGGACCAACGTATTTATACGGGTTGCGTCATCAACTGCTAATCACCCCAGAGGAGACTAACTGATGGCAACGAAACAGCAGGGGTCCAGTCGCCCTACTGAAAGGCAGCATTCTAGCTCGTTGTCCAATTTCTCCCGGAACCTCAAGGATTCTTGGATCGGAAGGAATTGGCAGACAGTGCTGCTGCTGGTCATGATGGTGTTCCTGGCATTGTTCGTCAGGAGCTATTTCGGCTACTCCACCTCGGTGGAGAACGGCTACCTGGTCTCAGGTGGATCCGACTCTTACTATCACATGAGGGTCATCGACCACGCGGTGGCAACTGGGGACCACCTGGTGTGGGATGACATGCTCAACTATCCCAACGGGATGAGGAACCCTCGCCCCCCGCTCTATGACTGGTCAGTGGCGGTGGTCGGCATGCTCCTCAGCACCATCACCGGATTGGCGGTCAACGACGCCGTAGGCCTGACCCTGGTGTTCTCCACCGCGGTCTGGGGCGCTCTCACCGTGGTTCCAGTGTTCCTGCTGGGCAACGCAGCGTTCGGTCGCAAGGCCGGAATATTGGGGGCGTTCATCTTCGCCCTCATGGCCGGGCATGTGGAAAGGACGGTGCTCTCCAACGCCGACCATGACGCCATGGTGCTGTTCTTCGTGGTGTTCTCCTTCTACTTCCTGCTGCGCTCGCTGCAGTCGGTGAACGGCAGCAGATGGGTCGCCGATTGGAGGCGGCCCAAGACCATCCTGCCCGGGATCAAGGGATACCTGGGCACCAATCAGCTCTCGCTGCTCTATGCCGCACTGGGCGGGATATGCGTGGCCGCTGTCGGTCTGATATGGACCGGTTACACGTACCTGCTCATCATCGTTTTCGTGTACTTCATCGTCCAGCTTCTGGTCGACCGCTTCCGCAACGCCGATTCCATGGGAGTGCTGTTCCCCATCGCCGTCTTCTTCGGCCTGGCCTTCCTGGTCATGGCCCCGATGTACGTCAGCCTGAACCTGGTGGACACCTGGCTGGACACCCCCATATTCCTGTACCTGGTGGGCATGGTCGGAGGGCTCATGTTCGTGGTCACCCGCGATTACCCCTGGACCCTGGTGCTGCCGGTGTTCACGGTCATAATCGTGGCGGTCCTGGCCCTGCTCTCCCTGTTCGCCCCCGGGCTCTTCGAGTCCATTGTGACCGGGCAGGGGTACCTGGTGAAGAGCAAGCTCTACAGCACCATCTCCGAGGCGCAGGCCCCCGGGTTCTCCAGCCTGGCCATGTCCTTCGGCATGGTGACATTCTGGCTATCCCTCATCGGGATCGGGTGGGCCGCGTACAAGGTCCCCAAGAACATCAACCCCCACTTCATCTTCGTGGTGGTGTGGGTGGGCATCTCCGTGTACATGGCCGCCTCCGCGGCCAGGTTCGTTTTCAACGCCTCCCCGGCCTTCGCGGTCTCCGCGGGCTGGATGCTCGGTCTGATAATCGACCGCCTCAAGTTCGATGAGATGGTCAAGGGGCTGAGCACCGATCACGGCGGGTTATGGAAGACCATACGCAGCTCCGTGAAGCTGCGCCACGTCGTGGGCGTGATCTTCATCGCCCTCATGATCCTGGTGCCCAATGTCTGGTACGCCCTGGACGCGGGTATCCCGTCCACCACCAAGCGCGATTACGACCGACAGATATACCTGGCCATGCCGGACTTCCTGAGGCCCGGCGATTATGATGTGGAGAACGGCACCTCCTGGTACCTGGGCGCCTTCAACTACGGCATGTCCCTGCCCAATGAGTATTGGCCGGTGGCCTGGAAGTGGCTTTCCTCGCAGAACACCGACCGGGTGTCGCCTTTGGACCGCCCGGCCTTCCTGTCCTGGTGGGACTACGGCTTCGAGGCCATACAGCAGGGAGGGCATCCGGCCGTGGCCGACAACTTCCAGAACGGATACCAGTTCGCAGGCAGCTTCCTGATGACCCAGACCGAGGAGGGAGCCATAGCCCTCCTCATCGTACGTTGCATGGAGAGCGCCCACACCTATGACGCCGAGGCGCTGTACTCCCTCATGGCCTCCTACGGTGTGGACACCGTGCGGCTCAAGGACATCATGAGCAACCCGGCCAACTACATCGACGAGGTGCGGAACAACCCGGACCTGTACGGGCCATATGACCAGGAGCTCAGCGCCGGCAACGCCAAGTACGCCGCGGCCCGCGAGGTGCTCAGCAGGCTTGACAAGGGCCAGCTGGCCTCACTGTACAACGAGGTGCGGGGCATGACCGGCAACGACATAGGCTACGTGGCCATCGACAGCCGGCTGTTCCCCTTCACAGCCACCTCCTTCAACATATTCTACGCCCCGGCCAAGCTCTCGGACCAGAGGGTGGACGGCAACAACATCCCGTACGACTACTATCAGATATACGCCGTGGACTACTACGGGGAGAGGATCCCCCTGGACCAGGTCACCGCCGACGACCTCATAGTGAACTACGAGATCGTTTACACCGAGGCCTTCTACGACACCATGCTCTACCGCACCTTCATGGGCTACGGTCCCAGCGACGTGGGGGAGAGCAAGCAGGGCCTGCCGGGCATCTCCGGGAGCCTGCAGTCCTATCCCTCCATGCAGGGCTGGAACATGACCAACTTCCGCATGGTGTACCGCACCGCCTACTACAACCCGTTCCCCAGCGACCAGGTGGCCAACCACACCGACGCCTGGAGGGCCATCTCCTACGCGGAGGGCGTGGAGATGTACAACCTCATACAGTCCGGCGCGCTCATCGGCACGGTGGACCTGTCCTCGTCCGGACTCTACTCCGGCGTGGTGTTCCTGCAGTACTATGACGGCGCGATCATCGAGGGCACCGCGGTCTCCGACACTGGCCGCCCCATGTCTAACATCTGGGTCACCGTCCTGGACGAGCTGGGCATACCTCATCAGGTGGTCAGGACCGACGACGAGGGGCGCTACAGCGTGCTGGCCCCCTTCGGAGAGACCACCCTGGTGTTCTCCTACGGGGACCTGGACCCCCGCATGCTCTACGGAACCGAGCTCTACTCCACCACCCTGGACATAACCTATGACCAGGCCATGAGGGTGAACGCGGACCTGGACAAGGACGGGCAGCTGGATTACCTCATAGACCTGGACGTGGTGGTCGAGGTGGCCGCCCTGAGCGGACAGGTATTCATCGACAACGACGGCGATGGCGAATACTCCTCCTCCATGGACGAGAAGCTGGTCGGCGCCAAGGTGATATTCGAGAACGCCACCAACGGCTTCAGGGCCGAGGGCATATCCACCCTCACCGGTTACGAGATCCCGGGCATACCGCCCATGAAGGGCGAGGTCTGGGCTGAATATCAGGGTCATGCGTTCGGCAGGACCTCAGTGGAGGCCAAGGTGAGCACCACCGAACCCACCGATCTTTCGGTGGAACCGGCCAACCTGACCGGGACGGCCACTCTGGCCGACGGCTCTCCTGCCAACGGGGTGACCATCTCCCTCCTGGACCAATCCAACGGGAGCGTGATCGAATCCATCACCGACAGCTTCGGCGAATATTCGTTCCAGGGCCTGCTTCCCGGAAATTACACGATCATCACGCCCGACGGCACCGTGGTGCAGGGCGCCGACATCTCCCTGGATGAGGCCGAGGCCCTGCAGCGCGACCTGGTGCTCTACGAGTCCATGCGCGTGACCGGGCTGGTCAGTTACAATGGCCAGGCCGTGTCCAACGCCATGGTCGGACTGACCGGGGACCTGGGCCAGACCTGGGTGCGCAGCGATTCCCGCGGCCGTTACTCGGCCGTGGTCCCCAAGGGCGACATATCACTGTACGCCACGGCCACCGTGGGCGGTCAGGAGGCAGTCTTCCTCTCCAAGGTCACCGCCACCTCCAGCGCCAACATCGACCTGCAGCTGCAGGATGGCCGGGTGCTCGAGGGGTCCATAACCAGCTCCGGTTCCGCTGCCTCCGGGGCCACGGTCCGCATGCAGGACAAGAGCAGCGGAGCGGTGTTCACCGCGGTCAGCAACAGCGAGGGCTGGTTCCGCGCGGTGCTTCCGTCGGGCCTGTATTCCGCCTACATGTCCGATGGCACCCGGGCCTACTGGAGCGACCTGCTCGTAAGTTCGTCCATTTCCTCGGACTTCGTACTGCTGGCCGGGGTAAAGGTCTCCGGCAAGGTCTGGTACGATGCGAACGGCGACGGCGCCGCCTCCTCCAATGAATCGGTGATGGGAGCGACAGTCACCGTTACGGGCCAGGATGGAAGGGCCATAGTCTACAGCACCGGCTCAACCGGTGCTTACTCCATGGTCCTGCCCTCGGGAAGGTCATACACCCTAACCGTTACCAAGAACGGATTCGAGGACTCGGCAAGGAGCTACCCGTCCCTGGACTCCCAGGTGACCGAGGATGTCGAGATGGTCGCCCAGCTGAGGGCGGTCACCGGCACGATCTCCTCTGGGGCCACGGGCATAACGGTGCGCTTCGAGGCCGTCGGCGGTCCGGCGGCCAACGCCAGCGCGGTCACCGGCGTCGGCGGCATCTTCGCCGTCCAATTGTACCCCGGGCAATACCAGGTGTACGTGGACCAGGACCAGACCCCCGGTGACAGCTCCATACGCGTCCAGTCCCTGGCCCCGATGGACCTGACCGTGGCCGTGGGGAGAGACCCCTCGGCCCTGGAGGTTCAGGTGGTCGACAGGATGCTGGTCTCCGGGGCCATCAGCCCCGGCGGGAGCGCCACCCTGGTGTTCGACGGTCCGGAGCGGACCACCGTGGCCGCCAGCGGCTCCTATTCCGTGTATCTGCAGCCTGGCAGCTATTCCCTGTACGTGAGGGTGGACAACGGCTCCCTGCGCTCCGCGGACCTGAGCAGGGTGAACGTCAGCGCTCCATCCACCGTGAACCTGGCGGCCAACACCGCCATCCAGGCCCTGATCCGCGCGGAGATGGCCGGGGCCAAGACCGGGGACGTCGAGATCAGCATCGAGAGGGATGGGGCCTACTACAACGTCACCACTCAATCCACCGGGCTGGCCACAGTATATCTGGCTCCGGGCGACTACACCGCCTCGGTGGATCACGCCACGACCGTGGTCATCAAGGACGTTACCCGGTTCGTCAGGTACACCGGCCAGGCCAACTTCACCCTGTCCGGGGTGCTCAGGAACATCCAGATTGATACAGAACAGGCTCTGGACAACGCCACCGTGCATGGCGACCTGACCTATTCCGCGACGCCGGCCTCGGCCGTCCTGCAGTTCCAGGCCGCCTCTGAATCGGCCATGGACCTGTCGGTGGAGGCCACCGGCTCGTACTCCGTGCAGCTCGCACCGGGCCGATACGACGTCTATGCGGTCAACGGCGACAGCCAGGCCTTCATGGGCACCCTGGACGTCGATGCCCCTGGCGACGTCGTGTACGACATCGCCCTGAGGGAGGCCTTCCGCCTCTCCGGGGTGACCTTCGCCGACGGCTCCCCGGTCAGCGCCGAGATAACCGTGACCGGGATTGGAGGGCTGAAGACCTCCAGCGGTCTCGACGGTCACTACGAGGTCTACCTGCCCTCCGGCGACTACCTGCTG
Organism: Methanomassiliicoccales archaeon; assembly: GCA_040765825.1. Taxonomy (GTDB): domain Archaea; phylum Thermoplasmatota; class Thermoplasmata; order Methanomassiliicoccales; family UBA472; genus UBA472. The sequence goes on along the minus strand of JAXGRO010000005.1, from coordinate 72,717 downwards.
GCGGCCTCGGCCATCCTGGCCGAGTCGGGCTTGGCGGTAACCTATTCCGGAGAGGCCCAGGTGGCCCTGTCCGGGGTCATCAGCAAGGGCATCGAGATGGACAAGGTGGTATCCCGCTCGGTCAAGCTGAACTGGGATACGCTTCAGAAGGTGACCCTTTCCGCCGGGGAGACCGCCACGTATACCATACGCATCACCAACGGGGGCAACGTTCCGGACACCTACCGGCTCACGGCCTCCGGCACCGGCTGGACCGTGGTGCTCTCGCAGACCGAGGTGACCATCGGCTATGGCGCGACCAACAGCCAGATCGTGACCGTTCAGATCACCCCCTCCAGCACCGTGAACGTGAAGCACACCCCGGTGACGGTGAGGGCGGTGTCCGTGTCCAACAGCTCGGTGAGCGGCTCGGTCAGCCTGGATGCGAACATATCCCCGTTCCTTTCGGTCAGCGCATCATACGCCGGTGCGAAGGTCACCGACGGCACCAGCTATGTGCACACCGTGAAGCTGACCAACAACGGCAACGTCGATGACACCTACACCGTGACCATAGGCAACCGGCTGGCCCTGCGCGAGCTGGGCTGGGAGGTCCGCCTGGTCAGCGGCACAGATCTGCTTGATGAGCTTTCGGTGACCGTTACCGCGGGCAAGTCCTCCGACGTGCAGATATCCATGGTGCCCATACGCCAGAACCCCAGCCCCACGGCCTCCGTGCAGCTGGTGGCGGTGTCCCAAACCGATGACGCGGTGCAGGAGGTCCTGGAGGTCCGACCGGACATGGTGGGCCTCAGCGTCGGCAGCCTGGTCATCAGCGGCTCGGGGGTCTCCGACAGCCCGCCCAGAGTTGGCAATGACACCATCGTCCTGCTGGGGGTGGCGATGGCCCTGATGGCGATGTTCCTGGTCCTCAGCATTCAGAAGGGGGTGTTCTCACGAAGAAAGCGCTGATGCTCCTGCTGGTCGCCAGCCTGCTCCTGCTCTCCCTGCCCCTCGGGCAGGCGGAGGAGGCGCAGAACGAACCATTGTACGCCAGCCTCGACGGTCCCCTGATGGTGGCCGCGGGCAGCGTGACCCAGTACACGCTGACCATGATCGGCGGTCCGGGCGGGGAAGGGGCGGGCAACTACTCCTACATGGCCACACTGACCGGGGACGGCGAGACGGCTGGAAGGGCCATATCACCGGTCACCGGCGGACCCAAGGCCACCGGCGAGTTCTTCCTGAACCTGACCGCGCCAAGCGTTCCGCAGACCGTGACCATAGCTGTGGACTGCACCTCCTCCGCCTCCGGAAAGGCCTCCACGGCCAAGGTGGAGCTGAACGTGGTGGTGGTGGAGCCCATCGTGCTCACCGCCTCCCTTAGGAACACCGGCAACGTGAGCGCCACCGACATACCCATTAGCCTGCAGGTGCTGAAGGACGGGGAATGGGTGGAGTTCCACAGCACCACCGTGGACCTGGCGGCCGGGGCCTCCTATGCCTTCAAGTACAACTGGACGGCCACCGACCTCGATGCCGGGGAGCACCGCGTGCGCATGGTCCTGGATCCCAGCAGCCACATCGTGACCTTCGAGGGCGGGGACTCGATCTACGAGACCACCATCTACTACAAGGTATCCGGATACGGGTGGATGAACACCCTGCTCTGGGTGCTGGTGGCGGTCCTCGGGGTGACCGTATTCCTCATCTGGAGAAGGCCGAGCCGGGGCAAGAGGAAGCGCTGAAACCCATTCCTACAATCTTTTCTCCAGCTCGCCCAGCCGCTGGTGCAGCCTTTCGCTGGACACGGCCATGGCCACGTCCCCCCTGGTCTTCTCCAGCACCGAACGGGCGATGTCCTGCTTGCGCCTTATCGACACCAGGGCATCAGGGTAATCGAAGCGCATTATGACCAGGAACATCTCCTCCATCAGGTCCAGGTATCGCTCGGCGGAGGCGGTGTCCCCCCGGCGCAGGGCCTCCAGGGAGAAGCGCCTCAGCTCCCCGATGGTGTCGGCCATGCCCATAAGGTAAGCCGCCCCGGGCATGCCCAGTTGCTCCGGCTCGGGAAGGTCCTCCCCGTGCACGATCGAGGAGAGGATGGCCGCCTCGGCCACCTCCATAAGGGCATCCTGGACCATGCCGGAATGCCATATCTCCACGTGCTCCGAGAGCACGCTCCTCAGCCGGTGGGCCTCGTCGATGGCCTCGGCCAGGGCCTCCCTTCCGTCGATCCCCTTGTGCATGCCGTGGACCACCCCGCTTGACATGCGGATTATGGCCCGGGAGGACTTGATGGCTATCTCCCTAACGGTATCCTTTTCGTCCAGGGACCCCTGGATGCTCTGGGCTATGCGCTCCAGGTTCTGCATGCAGGTAGATTCCCGGGACAATATGAAAAGCTTGCTCAGCCCCGGACCTGGCGCATGTGCTCCACCCTCCTGCGCACCAGGTCGGCCTTGCCAATGTCGTGGCGGACGAAGACATCCCCCTTGACATGGATCAGTCCAGCCTCGCATACCGCCTCGGCCTCCTCGATGCTGTCGGCCACCCCCACCACGCCCAGGGTCCTAGAGGAGGTGGTGTATACGCCTCCATCCCTCTCATCCACCGCGGCGTAGTACAGCCTGGCCCCGCTGTTTGCCAGAGCGGCCTCGTCCACATTTATGGGGAGGCCAGCCTTTGGCTCAGTGCCGTAACCGGCGGGCACCACGTACTTGCAGACCGTGGCCTTGCGCAGGAACGGGGCGTCCGAGGAGAGGCGTCCTTCGGCCACCTGCTGGCATATGTCCAAGAACCCGTTCTCCAGCAGGGTCAGGACGTTCATGGCCTCGGGATCCCCGAAGCGGGCGTTGAACTCGATGACCTTGGGGCCGTCCCTGGTCAGCATGAATTGCCCGTAAAGCACGCCGCGGTACGGGCAGCCCTCGTCGCGCATGGCCTGGACGGTGCGGCGCACGATCCCCTCGGCCGCCTCGCGGTCTGCGCTGGTGACAAAGGGCAGCAGATGGTCCGCGTCGGTGTACGAGCCCATTCCACCGGTGTTCGGCCCCACGTCCCCCTCGTAGGCCCGCTTGTGGTCCTGCACCAACGGCATCCCCCGGACGTCCTTACCGTCGCAGAAGGCCTGCAGGGTGAACTCCTCGCCGACCAGGCGTTCCTCCAGCACCACTCCCGCGCCCCCTATGCGACGGTCCAGGACCTCCCTGACGTATTCCAGCACCTCCGCCTTGCCGTTCAGGTGCTCCCCTTCCACCTTGACCCCCTTGCCGCCGGTCAGCCCCTCCGGCTTGACCACCAGCTCGCCCGGGAAGTCATCGACGAACAGTTTAGCGGACGCATAGTCCTGGAAGGTGCCGAAGGCCACGTTCCCCGGGACGTCGTGCTTCTTCAGCAGGCGGCGGGAGAAGCGCTTGGACGTCTCCAATCTGGCCGCGGCCTGGGTCGGTCCCACGGAAGCAATGCCCTTGCGCGCCAGTTCGTCGGCCAGCCCGGCCTCCAGCGGAGCCTCCGGCCCAATGACCGCCAGCTCCACTCCTGTGCTCATAGCGAACTCCACGACCTTGGGCACGTCGGTCTCCTTGACCAGACGGAACTCCTTGGCCGCGCGGGCGATGCCCGGGTTCTGGTTCTTCATGGCCGCGTAGACCGCCGCCCCGTCCCTGAGTAGGGCCTCAACTATGGCGTGCTCACGCCCTCCGCCGCCCACCACCAGCACCTTTGTGTTCATGCGCTGCGGGGATGGGCGACGACGGTAATAAATGAATTGCCGCTCAATCCAGCAGGCGGTCCACCAGGGCCTCCAGGCCCTCCCCGGTGCGCACGCTGACCGGATGCAGGTCCCGTCCTCCGGAGAGCTTCCGGTAGTCGGCCTTGACCCTCTCCACGTCGATCTCCATGTAGGAGGCCAGGTCCATCTTGTTGATGACGGCCAGGTCCGCGCCCTGGAATATCATGGGGTGCTTGCGCACCATGTCGTCCCCCTCGGTGACGGATATCACAACCAGCCTGACATCCGTGCCCAGTGGGAAGTCCGCCGGGCAAACCAGGTTCCCCACGTTCTCAACGAACAGGAAGTCGATGCCCGTCAGGTCGATGTCGTCCAGGGCATGGTCCAGCAGATGGGCGTCCAGGTGGCACTCCTTCCCGGTGTTGAGGTTGAAGGCCTTGACCCCCCCGGCCTGGAAGCGGTCGTAGTCGTCCTGCCCGGTGACGTCGCCGGCTATGGCAGCCACGCGGAACCCCCTATCCATTAGGATCTTGGACAGCTTGATGATCAGGGCGGTCTTGCCCGCTCCGGTGGTGCCCATGACATCCACCGAACGGATGCCCGCCCCCTGCAATTTCTCGTGATTGTGCTCGGCCAGATGCCTGTTCTCCGCCAGAACGTCTGTCTCCATGCTGATGTGGGTGATCTTGTGCACGGCAGCGGATTTCCGCTCCCGAGTTAATAACTTTGCTTTAAAAGCTTCCAGTAGGGTCGAGGTTCCGATTATCGTCAAGTTGCCTAACGCCGATTAACAGTATGTATGGCTACCAATTCAAAGGTCATTTTATCGAATAACTTTTAAGTAATGTCACGCAAATATGTTTCTTCAACCAAACAGGGGTCCCTATAGGTGGATGGGATCTTAATGGGGGAATTCAATGGACAATCCAACTGTTAATCGAAATGACAATTTGAGCACTGGCTTGGTCAAGAGGGCCGCCTTGTATATCGGTATACTGGCGTTCGCCCTGGTCCTGCTTCTGTTTTTGGGAGCTGGACAGGCCAGTGCCGAGGATGTCTCAGGCGACATCACCGTGGATACGACCTGGGCATCCGACAGCATAATCAACGTGACAGGCGATGTGAATATAAATGAAGGGGTCACGCTCACCATCGAAAAGAACGTGACCGTGGTTTTCCAGGGTTATTATGTCATCAATGTTCAAGGCGACCTGGTGATCAACGGTGCCGATGACAACTGGACCACTTTCACCAACAACGCGTCCGCTACTTCATCGTGGAACGGAATGATCTTCTACGATGGCGCCGGCGGGTCCATACAGTACCTCCTGATCGAGAACGCCGAGTATGCTCTCGGATATCTCAACACCACCGACGGACCCTCTATGTCCAACGTGGTGGTGACCGGTGGGGAACTTGCAATATGGTACGAGTTCTTCAGCGATGTCCGCCAGGACATTAGCCTCACCATCTCCGGGGTGGAGATACACGATGTCGATCGGCCCTTCTACGTGACCAACACGAACGGGAGCCTGGACGTCACCCTTGACGGCGTCATGGTCAACTGGACCGAAGAGATCGGATACTTCTGGGCTCACGCCTGGGGCGATGACGGTCGCATAGACATGACCATAATCGGGTGCGAGTTCACCAACTGCTACTTTTCGGGAATGCAGGTCTATGGGGACATACTTGGGGACGTGACGATCACCGACACCTGGTTCTCCTGGGTCGGCAACCTGATCATCGAATCCGAACTGATAGGGCCCCCGACGCCCACCCCTGAGTTCATAATGAGGATGTACGGCGGGATCAGCGCCACCTCCCTCACCCTTGACGGGGTAGTGGTGGACAACGTCAGCGCTGGATTCTCCTACGTCGTGAGCACCGGGGACGTCATACTCACCGTCACCGACTGCCACTTCGAGAACGTCTGGGGCAGCGCCTTGAACGTGGAGGGAGTGACCGTCAGCTCGGTGTCCATCGTTGACTCTGTGTTCCTCAACGTCGGCGACACCGTGGTCAGCAGCTATGCCCAGTCCGGCAACACCACCATCGTTCTGGATGGAGTGATGATGGAGGACGTCGGCAACGGCCTGATGGCCGAGGTGGGCTTCGGCAACATCGACCTGACCATCACCGACAGCCACCTGGGCGGAGATAACGTCCTGGTTGGCTTGGTTGTCAACTCCAACACCCTGGACACCGGTTTCGTGACCATGGATGTCAGCGGCTCGAGCTTCTTCGGTGCGGACATAGCCATAATGGCATGGTGCATTGAAATGTCCCCTGTGACCGTGGTCGACACCGAGTTCGTGAACATCACTGGATACGGCATGTATCTCGATGTCCGCGAGAACGATGTCTCCCTGTCCTATGACAACGTGACCATGGTGAACGTGGGCTTGGGCGTCTGGGCTTACGCCAACGATGGCAGTCTGGAGCTGGAGCTCACCGGTGTTCACTTCAACACCAACATCATCGGGGCAATGGTGGAGGTCAGCGCACTGACCGAGGACGAGCTCCATGTGATCGATGTCACCGTCATGGACTCCGTCCTCGAGGGCGGCGACTTCGGAATATGGGCCGTTTCCGTGAATGGCGGAACGGTGGTCATCCACAACTCCCAGTTCCTCGGGCAGAACGAGGTGGGCTTCACCTACGACTCCCTCTACGGGCTGGTGGACATGGACGTAGTGGACAGCGTGTTCGACGGCAGCACCGCCGAGTATGCTGGAAACGTGTACGTGCTCGAACAGATCGACCCTGAATACATACTGTACGGCCGGCCCGAGGTCGGTGACGGTAACGACTGGGATGACTGGGACTATGGCGACTCCTGGACGGTCGAACTGCCCTTCATCTTCGAGTACAACGGGTACGGGTACAGCGAGGTCTTCTTTAACGAGGAGGGTTCGCTGGACTTCGACGGCAGCGACACCAGCATCAGGCCGGTCGGCAACACCAACCTGAACTACTATGGAGATCACTTCAACGCCTACAAGGTGGCCGAGGACAACTCCTGGGTGCTCTTCAACTGGTACGCCAGGAACGACAACTCCGGCGACGGCGAGAGCAACGCCTTCCAGGTGATACTGTACGCCACCGGCGAGATACAGTTCAACTTCGCAGCCATGGACGGCTGGGGCGGATCCAACGCTTGGGGCCTGCTGAACGACGAGTGGCCGTACATCGACTACAACATGTACCGCGTGTTCGGCTGGACGGCCTGGGAAGCGGACTATACCAGCTACCTGTTCACCCCCAACTCCATATCTCCGGGTATGGGCATGAGGGTGATCTCCCAGGTCGGAGATGTCGACCTTACCCTGACCAACAACACCGTGACCAGCTACTTCGCCGGTGGCGTGTTCGCCACCACCGAGAGCGGGGACATGATGTTCTCGGCCATGGACAACGACTTCAGCTACCTGCACGCGACCGAGTGGTACTACGGTCCGGCCGCGGTGGTCGCGCTTAGCGTCCTCGACGGTACCATGGACATGTCCGTGGTGAACAACACCTTCGAGCGCCTGTGGACCGCGGCGGTAATCGCCTGGGTCCTCAACGGGGAAGGCGGGGTCAACTCCTTCGAGGTGACCGGTAACCAGTTCAACAAGGTCGTCTACGGCGTGCACACCTCGGTCATCGTGTTCAGCGATCCGGACGAGGAGGCCACCAACGCCACCCTTGACGTTATGGCCAACTTCCAGGACAACGTATTGACCGACTCCTACGGGCTCGGGAACAACGTGATCCTGCTGTCCGAGGACTTGGTGGACTGGACCATCAACGTGGAGCAGACCTTCGTCAACAACGTCATGGAGCAGATATGGTATGAGGGCGAATATCCGTTCAACCACTATACCGACACCAACCACCCGCCGATGATCGATGTCGGCCTGACCGTCTACGACTTTGTCGACGAGGCCACCGCGCTGACCGTTGACCACATGGTCACCGTCATCGGGAACCACCTCATGCAGGCGGTGAACTGCTATGGTGGCATATCCGTGGAGAGCTATGTCTACAAGAACAACGGAACCACTGATTACGCCTTAGCGGCCACCATCACCGACAACATCCTGGAGAACATCTGGGGTTACGAGAGTGGTAGCGACTACTACTACGGAGATATCATATCGGTATACTCGGATGTTTACGCCGACCTCGGAACCGTAAGTTCTGATAGCAGCGCGATAGTGGAAGGCAACCAGATATTCGGGGCCATGCCCGAGGATGCCGACTACTGGAACCTATGGGGCATTGGCGTTGATATGGAAATTCGCACCGAGGGCCACCAGGCCCTGGACGTGGAGTCCCTGGTGTACATCTCCATAATCGACAACCTGGTCGATGGGCTGAAGGGCGGCGCCTGGGCCTATGTGGACTACTGGATGTACAACACCGTGGGCAACTGGGTCATGGATGTGACCGTGCACATGGACAGCAACCAGATGTTCAACGTGACCTATGGGCTGCGGTATGCGATGTACGATTGGGCGGATTTCGGCAGCGACTACTGGCCCTACTATGACGAGGTCGCAGTGGCCAACCACACCCTCAACTACGTGGTCACCGCGGACAACAACGAGGTCACCAGCATCTATCTGGGAAGCGACATGGAGTACGGCATAATCTATGTATACATGAACTACGGAGCTGAGGTAGACCCCAGCACCCTGTTCACCGAAGCCTACGTGCACGTGGCCGGAAGCATCTCCATCAGCGGCAACCAGATCACGCAGACCGACGGCAGGAACGCGATGATAACCCTGTACCAGTATTCCTACAGCGAGAAGACCGGAGTGCTGGATGTGGCCGTGGACATGGCGGTGGAGAACAATGTCCTGAACAACGTTCACTCCATGTATGCCATGGTCGACCCTGCCTGGTACGGCATATACGTCTTTGAGTACGTGAGCCTGGATGGCAACTACGACATACCCACCGACAGTCCGACCTTGATGGCTGATGTAAGCTGGTCCATAACCGGCAACCAGGTCGTCGGGCCGTTCGAGAACGGCATAGGCGTACAGCTGGTCACCGAGGCAGAGTCTCCGGGATGGTACCTGGTGCAGAACTATGTTCTGGAAATGTCCGGCAACACCGTGGACTTCGCGTTCACGGGCGGCATGGGCATGACCCTGGGCCAGGAACTTGACGGAAGCGGCTACACCGAGATGAACCTGGACGTCAACATCCTGGACAATGTCCTGAACATGTCCGAGGCGTATGACCTCAGGCGGGATTCCACAGCTATGTACGTGGGTCCAGAGCAGGAACCCCTTGGAGGTGAACCCTACGGCATGGTTCAGATCATGAACGTGCTGATAGCCGGCAACACCATCATCGGCGGGGACATGGGGCTTTCCGTCGGCGCTTACGACTACGAGGGTGGTGTAGGCCCGGCGACGCTCGATGCACCGTTCGTCAATGAGATGAACATCGTGGTGGAGAACAACCACATCAGCAAATCCGGCACCGGCATCGCGGTCTACGAATCCGACGCGATCATCCGCAACAACGTGATCATGGACTGCGGTACCGGCATCGACCTGAGCTACACCAGCGCCACCGTGACCGGCAACAGCATCAGCAACTGCGAGAACGGAATCGAGGTTTACTACCCGCTCGTCGTGCTGATACAGGACAACACCATCGTGGTCACCTACAATGGGATCGACGTGGACGACTACTACAACGATTCCACGTCGGTCAGCATACTCGACAACATCATAACCGTCCGGGGAATCCAGGACAGCGATGATGGGGTGGGCGTGTATGACTCCATGAACGTCCTGATAGCCGGCAACATGATCACCACGGCCGAATACGGCATATACGTGGACGAGACCGACAACCTGACCATAATGGAAAACTCGGTCTCCAACTGCGAGTACGCCGTTATGGTTTACGAAACCGACTGGGTGCTGATAGAGGGCAACCTCATCACCTCCAGCCAGGAAGGCCTGTACGTCGAAGATTGCGACTACGTGGTGGTCGGCAACAACACCATCACCAACAACCTGATGTACGGCGCCATGATCGTTGAGAACGATCAGGTGGTCCTGTGGAACAACGAGGTCAGCGGAAACGGTGACTACATCGACGAGGACGAGGACGACCTCATGGGCGGCCTGTACATCGCCGACAACGAGGAGAAGGTGCTGTGGTTCATTGACGGTGAGGCGAAAGTGGCCCGGAACGTCATGATCCTGAAGGGCGACAAGCAGATCGAGGTGCTCGCCGGCGGTTCCCTGGCCATCCAGGACGTCACCGAGTTCCTGTTCCGCGGCCCCACTGAGATCGTGGTGGACGAGGGCGGCCTGCTGTACATGAGCAACGTCAACATACTCCGGGGCACCAGCTTCTACGAGACCGGACCGCCGATGGCCAGCATCGCCGTGCACGGCAGCCTGTGGATGAACCTGGTCCAGACGGACAGCGTCACCCTGCACCTGTTCCCGACCTCCGACGCCGAGGTCAGGTCGAGCACCTTCACGAACTATGTCTATACGGCCATATTCGTGGACGGAAGCTCCCCTGTCATCGCTGACAACCTGATCTTCAGTGCCTTCGGCAAGTACGGCATACAGGTGGAGGGCGAGGGTGCGGCCCCGATAATCGTCGGCAACATCATCGCCCTGAACGACCACGGCATATACGCCAAGGGAATGGACATGGGCGGCATCTATGACAACCTCATAGTGCTCAACACCATGTCCGGTCTGCTGGTGGAGGAGTCCGTTGGCCGGATACACGACAACATACTGCTGGCCAACAAGATCGAGATACTCCTGCGCGACAGCGATGTGAGCGTGGAGGACAACGAGATCGGCTACACCAACCTGTTCCAGGTCCTGGCCAATTACGCGCCTCTGCTGTCCCACTTCGTCAGCAGCCAGGACTCGACCGAGCTCAACACCTCGGAAAGCCCCGAGGCCGCTCTGCAGTCCATACTGGGCGTCTCCAGCCTGGACATGTATGAGATCGTGGGCTGGATCAAGGCGCACAACGGTATCTGGGCCGAGAACTCCAAGGTCCAGACCAGCGGCAACGTCTATGGTCTGGTCAACAACGCCCTGTACGCCATACGCAGCGAGGTCCACTTCAACGACGACGTGAGGACGATCACCGTGAACGTGCCGCACGTCATCGAGGGTGTGACCTACGAGTTCCCCCTGAGCGTCTACGTGCTGAACGGCATCTACGCCAGCCACTCCCAGATCTGGGTGACCGGATCCACCATTGAGGTGCTGGATGACGCCATAGTGCTGGACGCCTGCGAGGCCTGGGTCGAGGGCGCCACTCTGATGGCCGGAGACTACGACTACTTCCTGTTCGGAGGTTCCGAGGCGTTCAACATCGCCACCACCTACGACCGGGCCAAGGTCGAGGACTCCCACAGCCTGAACGAGGGTACCTGGCTCACCCTGACCGCCGTGGAGAAGGGCGAACCGGCCGCCAACGTGACCATCGTCATCAAGAACGCCAAGGGCGAGATCGTCTTCGAGGGCGTAACCGATGCCGAGGGTAAGGTCAAGGTGCTGCTGACCCAGTACTCCTGGACCTCCGAGGGCAAGGACGACGGCTTCAACCCCTACACCATCAACGCCACCTTTGAGTCCGGCGAGGAGTCCATGGAGCTGACTGCGAACCAGTCGTACATGGACGCCACGATCGAGGGCGAAGAGGAGAGCGACATGGGGGCCATCCTGGCGGTGGTCGGGGTACTGGTCATCATCCTGCTCATCGTGGCCGCGGTAGTGGTCATGAGGCGCCGGAAGTAGATCGGCCAAACATCTTCCGTTCCAAACCTTTTCCTAATTTTCCATTTTTAAGATAGTTTGTTAAGGCGGGAGCGCCATTCCCGGGCGAGCGAAATGACCTATTCTGAGAGGGCCCGTCAACTATTGGCCAGCAGCAAGGCTTCCGAGGGGGACACCGTGGAGCTCAGGACCACGGATAAGCAATACACGGGCATACTGATGCCCCATCACGACTTCAGTCATCCTGACGTCATCGTCATCAAGCTGAAGAGCGGCTACAACATCGGGGTCATGGTGGATGAGCGCACCTCCCTGGAGGTCCGGTCCCCGGCCCAAAGGAGGGCCGCCAAGCCCCTTGCGGCCTCCTCTGGCTCGGACCTGCCCACCCTCTCCTTCCTGGGTACCGGGGGGACCATCGCCAGCTATGTGGATTACCGCACCGGGGCGGTGCACCCGGCCCTGAAGGCCGAGGAACTGGTGGGCACCGTTCCCGAGCTGTCGGAGATATGCCGCATGCGATCCAAGGTGGTCTTCTCCATATTCAGCGAGAACATGAATGTGCAGACCTGGAGGGAGCTTGCGGATTCAGTGGCGGAAGAGCTCAACTCCGGTGTGGAGGGGGTCATCGTGCCCCATGGCACGGACACCCTGGGGTACACCGCCGCCGCCCTCTCCTTCATGCTCGGGGACCTGCCGCGGCCGGTCGTTCTGGTGGGTGCCCAGCGTTCCTCTGATCGCCCCTCATCCGACTCATACGGTAATCTGCTATCCGCGGCCCGCTTCTGCGTGAAAGCTGACGCCGCGGAGGTCTTCGTGCTCATGCACGGGGAGACCTCCGACACCTGCGCCCATCTGCACCGCGGGACCAAGGTGCGCAAGATGCACAGCAGCCGCAGGGACGCTTTCCACAGCCTGAACGCTTCTCCGGTAGCTACCGTGGACCTGCAGGGGGGCATGCAGGTGCTCTCCCCCGTTCACCGGAAGGGCGCCGGCAAGGTGGCACCGGACACGCGCATGGAGCCGGACGTGGCCCTGATGCAATTCTATCCCGGGATGCCCCCCTCGCTGGTGGAGAAGGTCGGCGAGCAGCTCAAGGGCCTGGTCGTTGCTGGCACCGGGCTTGGGCACGTCTCCAAGGAGGTCGTGCGCACCCTGCGGGGCATGGTCTCCCAGGGAAAACCAGTGGTAATGACCACGCAGTGCCTGGGCGGCCGGGTCAACCTGAACGTCTACGATACCGGAAGGGACCTCCTGTCCGCTGGAGTAATCCCCGGAGAGGACATGCTGCCGGAGACCGCCCTGGTCAAGCTCATGTGGGTGCTAGGCAGGACCAACGACATGGAGGAAATCAGAAAGCTGATGCTCAACGACCTCCGGGGAGAGATATCTGAAAGGAGGGAGCTTTGATGCATCAGGTCACCTGCGGAATCGAGATCCATCAGCAGCTGGACACGCACAAGCTCTTCTGCTCCTGCCGCTCCCAGCTGGTGGAGGAGGAGGGGAAATGCTTCAACCGACGCCTTCGGCCGACCCAGAGCGAGATGGGCGAGATCGACCGGGCCGCAATGGCCCAGGCGGAGAGGCGCATGCACTTCGCCTATCAGGCTCCGGCAGGCGTATCCTGCCTGGTGGAGGCCGACGAGGAGCCGCCGCACGACGCGGACCACGAGGCCATGCATGCATCGCTCATCGTCTCGACCATGCTGGGGTGCCGGGTCATGGACGAGGTGCACTTCATGCGCAAGATCGTCATTGACGGTTCAAACACCAGCGGCTTCCAACGTACCGCCCTGGTGGCCGTGGACGGCACCCTGGAGGTCAACGGCCGGAGCATTGGCATCCTGTCCCTGTGCCTGGAGGAGGACGCCGCCCGCAAGGTGGACACCAAGGACCGCCAGGTCACCTACCGCCTGGACCGCCTGGGCATCCCGCTCATCGAGATAGCCACGGCCCCGGACATGCACGACCCGGAGGAGGTCAGGGAGGTGGCCCAGAAGCTGGGCTCCATACTGCGCTCAACCCGCAAGGTCAAGCGCGGCCTGGGCACCATACGCGAGGACCTGAACATATCCGTCCCCGGAGGGGCCAGGGTGGAGATCAAGGGCGCCCAGGACCTGGGGCTGCTGCCCACCTACGTACGGAACGAGATGGAGCGGCAGCGCTCGCTCATCGAGATCCGCGACATTCTCAGGGAGAGGGGCGCCACGGCCGTGCATGTCGAGGCCATGGACATCACCCCCCTGCTGCAGGGCAGCCGGTCCAAGGTAATCCATTCCGCCATATCCAAGGGCGGGAAGGTCTTCTGCGCGCCCCTTCCGAAGTTCGCCGGCGTTCTGCGCAGCGCGGACGGGCGTCTGCGCCTGGGTGCGGAGATGGCCCAGCATGCCCGTTCCAGGGGCGTGGCCGGGATATTCCACTCCGACGAGCTGCCGGCCTACGGCATCACCGCAGAGGAGGTGCAGTCCATACGCCATGCGCTCGGATCGGCCGAGGGGGACGCCTTCGCCCTGTGCGCCGACGCCGCGGACCGGGCCGAACCGGCCCTGCTGGCCGCTCTAGCCCGCGCCAACCAGGCCCTGGACGGCGTACCGGAGGAGACCCGGGACCCCCTGCCTGACGGCACTTCCGTTTACAGCCGCCCCCTGCCCGGCGCGGGGCGCATGTACCCGGAGACGGACGTGCGCCCAATCCTCATCGAGAGGGAGCGTCTGAGGAACATCTCCGAGAACCTTCCGGAGCTTCCGGAGGCCAGGATGGAACGCCTGGCCAGGGAGTACGGCATCAACGAGCAGCAGTCCCGGCAACTGGTGAAGGACGGGTATGACGAGATATTCGAGGAGGTGGCCCGGGACCGCTCCATGGCCGCGGTGGCCGCCAGGACCTTCCTTAACAGCTACGCCGAGATTCAGAAGGAGGGTACGGACCCGGGGTCGTTCGGCGACGACATGGTCAAGCAGGCCTTCGCCGCCCTGTCCGCTGGAAGGTTCGCCAAGGAGGCCCTTCCCTCGGTGCTAAAGGAGATGGCCAAGGGGTCTGATGCGGACCAGGCCATATCCAAATTGGGCCTGGAGGCCATGGACCAGGGCGATGCTGTGCAGGTCATCGACGCACTCATAGCTGAAAGGGCGGATTTCGTGCGCGAGAAGGGTGAGGCGGCCATAGGTCCGCTCATGGGCGTGGCCATGAAGGAGCTGCGCGGAAAGGTCGACGGCAAGGCCGCCTCCGACCTGCTCAGGGAGAGGATCAGGGAGTTCCTGAAGGGCTGAGCCCCAGCACCCTGAGCTCCTCGAAGAAAAGGGTCCTGGAGGCCAGGACCTCGATATTCCATCCCGTCAGCGCATCTTCAGTGGCCGCGGGGTCCGCGTCGCTGGACACCAGGAGCAGCACCCTCCCTCCAGGGGCCAGGTGCTTCCCGGCCTCCCGCAGGAATTTTGCGGTGACCTCCATGCCCCCCTGGCCGCCGGCCCAGCAGAGGTCGTCCTCGTCCTCCGCCCGGCCCTGCAGGTACGGCGGGTTGAACACGATGAGGTCGTAACAACCCCGGACCTCGGAGAACATGTCGCTGCGCACCGCTCGCAAGGGAATGCCGTTCAGCATCGCGTTCCTCTCGGCGTTCATGACCGCCCTGGGGTCCAGGTCCGCCGCGGTGACCGAGGCCCCGGCCCTGGCCATGTGCAACGCCAGGAAGCCGCTTCCGCAGCCCATCTCCAGGGCCCTCTCTCCCTTGCGGACCTCCAGGGCGGAGAGGGCGAGCAGGCTGTCCTCCGCCGGGGCGTACACCCCCTGGTCCACCTCTATGATGATGGAAGGGTCCCTGAACACGGACGTTCAGCTTCCCGGGGGGATAATAACCTTTCCCGAAGGTTTTAATCATGGCCGTGGCATGGCGGGAATGTGGAGACCTACGGGCTGGTATGCCTCGTTCTGATCATCGGCGGCCTTCTCCTGGCCTACGTCAGGAGGTACCCTCTGGCCCATTCGCTGGTGCTGATCAACCTGGCGGTGTTCACGGTCAGCGCCCTATCCTCCTGGGGGAATCCGTACGGCCTCTCGCCGGTCGAGCTGTCCCTGGGTCTGAGGCCCTCCGCGCTCGACGATCCCGCGAACTGGCTCACGGTCCTGACCCACATGTTCGCGCACGCGGACATAATGCACGTGCTGTTCAACATGCTGTTCCTGTTCCTGGTGGGCGTTCCCCTGGAGGAGCGGGTCGGCCGCCGCAACTTCGCCCTCTGCTTCTTCATCCCCGGTCTTCTGGCCCTCGGGCTGGAGGTCCTGGTCCGCGGCATCGATTCCAACGTGCTCATACTGGGGGCCTCCGGGGCCATATCCGGGGTCATGGGCGCGCTGCTTTACCTGTACCCCAGGGACGAGATACCCATGTTCCTGGGCCCGCTGTTCCTGCCCCGGGTGCCGGTATGGATATCCGTCGGCGCCTGGTTCGCCATACAGGTGGTCACCGTGCTCACCCTCCCCTCCGGGATAGCCTCCGGAGGGGTGGCCTACGGCGCTCACCTCGGCGGATTCGTCGCCGGGCTGGCCGTGGCCTTCCTTCTACCCGGGGCAAGGGAAGAGGCGGAGGTTGCGATCGACCTCGGCGAGCTGGCCAATACCGACGAGCTCCGGGAGCTGCTGAAACGCATAGAGGGGGAGAGCGAGCCGGCGGTCCGCAACGCCTGGCTGGAGAGGTTCGTGGAAAGGTCGACCTGCCCTTCCTGCGGTTCCCGGCCGGTGCTGGAGGGAAACCGTATTAAGTGCGCATGCGGATGGGAGAAGAGAGCGAGATGAGCGACAACAGGGTGGAAGTGCTCCTCCCTGGGATGATCAGGCGGGATGGACCGATGGTCCTGGAGGCCCGTTCCACCGCCACCCTGGTGAGCCGAGGTGATATGCACATCATCGTGGACACCAGCGGCCCGGAGAACCGGCAGCTACTGATCGACGCCTTGGGCCGGAGAGGCATGACCCCCGGGGACATCGGAACGGTGGTGCTCACCCACTCCCACGGCGATCACCTGGGCAACCTGGAGCTGTTCAAGGGCGCCAGGGTGCTGGCGCATCGATCCGAGGGAGGGGACCTGACCATGGACCGGGAGCTGAAATTAATGCCCGGGGTAAGACTGCTCCACACCCCGGGCCACACCCCGGGAAGCATCAGCCTGCTGGTCGAGGCCGAGCAGATTTACGTCATGGCCGGGGACGCCATACCCACGGTGGACAACGTGCGCAAGTGGGTGCCGCCCGGGCACCACTACGACCGGGCCAAGGCCATGGAGAGCATGACCGCCATAGTTGAGGCCGCGGACGTGATCGTGCCCGGTCACGGCCCCCAATTCGCGGCCGCCGAGTTCAAGGGAAAAGGAAGGTGAATGGATGAACGTACCGAACGCTATCTATGTGGAATGTCCGGACTGCGGCGAGGAGACCCTGCACGAGGTGCTGAAGGGAAGGCTGGGCAAGGACGGGGACACCCTGGAGGGGACCCTGAGATGCCATGAGTGCGGCCGGGTGCACTCCGCGGTGGTGCGCGAGGCCAAGACCATCAGGGTGCCGGTGATCGTCAGCGACAGGGGAGAGTCCAGCAGGTCCGAGCTGGAGCTGCCCGAGGACGAGGAGCTGAGGGTGGAGGACGAGCTGCTCCTGGAAGACCTTCCCATTATCATCAGCTCGCTGGAGAAGGGCGAGGCCCGGGTGAACAAGGCCCTGGCCAAGGATGTCACTGCCATCTGGGCCAAGCGTTTCGACAAGGTGCACGTGAAGATATCCATTAACGACGTTCACAAGACCATCCCCATGGAGATGGACGCCCTTCCGGAGGAGGAGTTCTTCGTGGGGGACCTGATGAGCGTGGGCCGCTACAACGTGGTGATCACGCAGATCAAGACCAAGGACTCCATGGCCCGCAGGGGCTCCGTGGCGGCCAGGGACATCGTCAGGATATACGCCAAGAAGGCCAGGACCACCTACTCGTGATCAGATGAGGGAAGAACGGGAACGCATGGTCTCGACGCTGGTGCAGCGGGGGGTCATCGATTCCCCCGAGGTGGAGAGGGCCATGCTGGCCGTCCCGCGCCACCTGTTCCTTCCCGAGGACCGTCGCCACATGGCCTATCGCGACACCCCCCTGCCCATAGATTCCGGGCAGACCATATCCGCGCCGCACATGGTGGCCATCATGGCCGGGGCCCTTAGATTGGCCAAGGGCCATAAGGTGCTGGAGGTCGGCGCAGGTTCCGGCTACAACGCGGCGGTGATGGCCGAGATCGTGGGCCGGGAAGGAAGGGTCATCACCGTGGAGAGGCATCCTGTCCTGGCGGAAACGGCGGCCAGGGCGCTGCGCGAGACCGGCTACGACAACGTGACCGTGGTGGTGGGGGACGGTTCTGTCGGATATCCGGAGGAGGCCCCTTACGACCGCATCTCCGTGACCTGCGGAGCCCCCCGGCTGCCCGGCGCCCTGCTGGACCAGCTGAAGGAGGGCGGAATAATGGTCATACCGGTGGGGGAGCTGGAGTTCCAGACCCTCAAGAGGGTGAGGAAGCTGGGCGGGCGCATCATCCCCGAGGACCTGGGCATGGTGGTGTTCGTTCCCCTCATCGGGGAGATGGGACACCGGCCCTCACAGTAGGAGGTCGAGCACCGCGCTCAGGCACGGTCCGCGGATGACGTGGTGCGCGCCGCGCACCACCTCCTCGTCGATGGGATTGAACGCGATCCCCAGGGCGGAACCCTGGAACATGGACACGTCGATGGAGCTGTTGCCTATGGCCGCGGTGCGTTCCGGCGAGGCCCCGAACATGCGCTGGGCCTCCTGCAGCGCCTTGATCTTGTTGCACAGCTCCACGCGCAGCACTCCCTCGCCGGTCAGCCTTCCGCTGCCATCGGCCTCCAGCCCGTTGGACCAGCATGCGTCGAAGCCGTACTGCCTGGCCAGCTTTTCGGCAATGAGGTCCAGTCCCCCGCTGATGATCACCGTTCGTGTCCCCTTCTCCTGCAGGGCGCGCACCGTCATCCCGATCCCGGGGTTGATGGGCAGCATGGCCAGCTCCCTCTCCACGTCGTGCAGGGCCAGTCCCGGACGGTGCTTGATCCACAGGGCGATGTCCCGGCGCATGAACTCCATATCATCGATGTCCCCGTCCATGAAGGAGATCACCGACTCCTCGTTGCTCACCCCGAACCGGTCGTGCACCCAGGTCCAGGACGACAGATAATCGACCAGCACCCCGTCCATGTCGAAGGCCACCAGGTCGAACTTCCTACCGTTGTCGGGCATCGTTCTTTGCCAGGAGGGAATGATTATATGAACGTTGCTGCAATCCCCGCAGCATGATAGTGCTGGTGGGGGTGGCCCATGTGATCGACGTCTCCCAGCAGATAGGCCAGCTGGTATCGTACTACTCGCCGGGCGCGGTTGGCGTGGAGCTGGACCCCTCCCGCTACCAGGCCCTTAGGGACGGCGAGAGGTCCAGCAACGTCCCCCTGGCCTACCGCCTCCTCTCGCTGATGCAGAGGCGCCTGGCGGAGCAGTTCGGAGGCGAGGTCGGCGCGGAGATGCTGGCCGCGGTGGAGGCTGCCAGGGCCAACAACGCCCAGGTGGTCTTCGTGGACAAGGATGCCGGACGTATGTTCGGATCCCTGCTGCAGCGCATGACCCTCAAGGAGCGGGTGCTCATGGTCGTCTCCTCCGTATCCGGGCTTTTCATGAGCCGCAAGAGGGTGGAGCGGGAGCTGAAGGAGTTCCAGGAGAACGAGGAGGCCTACATGGAGGTAATGGCCCGGGAGTATCCCACGGTGAAGAGGGTGCTCATCGACGAGAGGAACGAGCACATGGCCCAGGCCATACTGAGGGCCGAGGGGGAGCACGGAAGCGTCCTGGCCGTTATCGGGGACGGGCACGTGGAAGGCATCCGCCGCATACTCGCCCGCCAGGACCTGGTGTCCTATCGCCTTAAGGACCTGAGGGACCTTCAGCTCCCTCCCAAGGGCAGCAACTCCGAGGTGTCCTTCTCCTTCACCTTGGGATGAGGCAAACCCTTTTTCCCTGCATCGCATACCCGTTGCGATGAAGGTCATCCTGCTCTCCTACACCAAGGACGCCGAGCGGCTCTGCGCCGCGGCCGCCCATTCCTGCTACTCGCCGGACCCCGCCAGCGAGATACTGGAGGGGGTGGAGGATGGCAAGGCCGGAAAGTTCATCGACCGGGTGGTGGGCATGGGCCACCATTCGGTGATAGAGCACGCCTCCTACACCTTCTCCCTGGAGGGCGTTTCCCGGTCCCTCACCCATCAGCTGGTCAGGCACCGCATCGCCAGCTTCTCCCAGCAGAGCCAGAGGTACGTGTCCTTGCTGGAGCCCGATTACGTGGTCCCGGAGACCGTGCGGGACAACCCCGAGGCCCTGAAAACCTTCGAGGAGGCCATGGAAAAGGCCTGGGAGGCCTATCAGAAGCTCTCGACGATGGTGCCGGTGGAGGACGCCAGGTACGTCCTGCCGAACGCCTGCACCACCAACATCGTGGTGACCATGAACGCCCGGGAGCTGTGGCACTTCTTCACCCTGCGCACCTGCCGCCGGGCCCAGTGGGAGATCCGGGCCGCCGCCGAGCTCATGCTCATGGAGGTGCGCCGGGTCTCGCCGACCATATTCAGGGACGCTGGCCCGGCCTGCCTGCGTGGGAAGTGCCCGGAGGGCAAGCTCAGCTGCGGCAAGCCCCGGGTGGAGCTAAGATTTAAATAATGCCATTCCTTTGGCCGAATTCATCTGGGAAGATTGCTATGGGCAACATCAGACCAACTTACATTAAGAGGGTGGCCGTCGAACTGGTCGAGAAGTACCCCCGGGCCTTCAGCGCCGACTTTGAGAACAACAAGGTGCTGGTCCAGAGGCTCACCAATGTGGATTCCATCATGATGAGGAACCGCATCGCCGGGTACATCTCCCGCTACTGGCAGACCAAGGAGTTCTGAAACCCCAAGGCCGTGCCCTCAGGGCATGGCCCAGATCGCGCATTTTGTCAATTTTCTAGCTGGCAGGGCGCCCCATGCCCCTTTTTACGACCGTAAGCCGTTCTGGCACCGGCCTTACGCACGGTCCGGGACCGGGCCGGCAGTAACAACGCTTTAGTAATTGGAGCATATTGTCCACAAAATAAGCCCGGGTGGGGTAGCTTGGATATCCTAAGAGGCTGCGGACCTCTAGACCCGGATTCGAATTCCGGCCCGGGCGCTCTTCTCACTCCATCTCCATCCCATGCAACTCGCTTATCTCCATGTCCCCGGGCGGCAGTATGCGGGAGATCTCCTCCTCCGGGACCTGGAAGGCCCTGGCCAATGACGCGGAGGCCTTTCCCCGGGGCGTCTTGCCGGGGACGATCACCGCATACCTCTCCGTTCTGCCCTGCAGGCTCTCCCAGGGGGCGCAGGCGATCTTCCTGGAACCCTCCACCTGCACCTCGGCCACGACCATTCGGAGCGGAAGGTGATGCAGGTAGTTCCTCTTCCCCCGGATGATGAACGCGCCGCGGGGGGCGAACTCCCCGGCCTCCGGGCGCTTGGACACCTGGTCCGGGAGCACCCAGTATGCCGTGCCCTCTGCCGCACCGGCGTTCCAGGCCTTGGAGTGGCACAGGGCGAACTGGCAGACCTCGCGCATCTCCTCCTCGCTGGCGTCCATCCCGTCCTTCAGGACTATGGACGGCGCCCCGTGAAGGTCTGCGTGCGCGTACCTCTCCCGGTCCCCGAGGTGCTTCTTGACCACCTGGTCGTTGCTCTTGGCGTCCCTTCCCCCCACCACCAGCCGGCCTCCGGAGGTGAAGAACCACTTGTAGGACTCGAACCAGAAGCGCTTTGTCGGGGCGGCCTTGTCCTTCCCCAAGGCCGCCTCCCTCTCTCCCTTGGCCACCCTCTTCTCCATGGCCCTTCGGGTCTCCTCCATGGCCTGGCGGGCACCGGCGGTCTTCTCCCTCAGCTCCTTGGCCTGGGTGTACAAGCGGTTGGCGTTCTCATCGATGCTCACGGTGTAGTCGAGGGCGACATCGGCCTCCCCGACCTTCATGGTGAAGCTCTTCCTCTGCGGCTCGACAGAGGTCACCAGCGGAACCTTGACCCCCTGCTCCTTAAGCCTCTCCCAGTTGGAGGACCGGGACAGGGAGAGCATGCGCTCCAGGGTCAGGGACACGTCGCCGTAGGAGGTGTACAGAAGGTCCCCCTGGGCCTGCAGCTCAGCGGCCTCCCTCTCGGTGGCCTCGATGCCCTTCAGCTGCTGGTCCAGCTGCCTGCGCAGCCTCTCCAGCTCCGCGTCCACCTTGACCTCGTCCTCCCTGCGGCGGGCCAGGAATGCCGAGAGGGCCGCGGAGAGGGAGGGCATCTCCTGGGCCTGCAGGTGGCCGTTGACCATGAGCGGTACGGGGGTCGCGTCCACCGCGTCCTCTCCGTCCAGCACCAACCGTGGCGAGGGGGACCCCAGCTCATGGAACAGGGAAAGTGTGGCCGAACGCAGGGCGGTAACCTCCTCCGGGCTGGCGGTCAAGGCCTTCCTTCCCTTCTCCAGTCCGGTCCTGAGGCAGATCTCCTCCCCGTACTGCCCCCCCAGATTTACGGAGGTGGCCAGGGTGCGCACCAGGTCGGAACGGGAGGTCAGCACGGCCTTCTGGAAATCCTCCTCGGACGCGGTGCGCGGGTCGAAGCGGGACGGAGGGTAGGAGTAATCGGCCCCGATGAGCACGTCGCGATGCCTCCACTTCTTCTGCTCTAGGGCGTTGATTATCTTCCCCTCGTGCACCACGATCAGGTTGCCGTCACCGATGAGCTCGAATATCAGCTGGTATGCGCCCTCCTTGCTGGCCAGGTCCATGGTCACGATGCGGTCGAACTCCCGCTGCCTGACCGACAGGATGCGGGTGTTGTAGAGGACCTTCCTGAGGTGCACGGCGAATCCAGAGGGGGTGTCCGGGGTCTCCGGCCTATCGGCAACCAGATGCAGCCACCGCCCGTCCTTCAGCAGTAGCTCCCTCTTCCCCTCTCCCTGCACGTTGATCCTGATCAGCACGTTGCGGCCTTCCCAGTGGAATATCTTGTCCAGGAATCCTCCGCATACGCCCTGCAGCTCCGAGGTTATGGCCGCCACGTCGAAGGCCGTCATCTCCTTCTTCATCGCCCACCTCTAGCGCCCACGTAGTCAAAATTGTTTTGCTGGTCCCCAGCATGAAAAGGTTTATGAATGACGACCCGTTTGTCGGTGAGGCAGGCCACTGTGGCTTAGAGGTATAGCGACGCCTTGGTAAGGCGTAGGTCGAGGGTTCAATCCCCTCCAGTGGCTCCACATCCTTCTCAACAAAAATTGATTATCCATCATCCCCATGGGCGGGTCCATGGCTCACCCGGGGAAGCGCGCGGTCCAGGCCGTCGCGATGGTCTTCATGCTCGTCGTTCTGTTGGCGCCCTTGACCTCCCCGTCCGCCCAGGCCGTCACGTTGCAGGACCCCCTGGTGGTGGAGGGCGACGCGGGCTTCGAGGATGCGGGCTTCAGCGGCAGCGGCACACCCACTGATCCGTACGTGCTCAGTGACCTCCGGGTCAACGCCACCAGCGAGCTCCACGGGATCTTCATTGCCAACACCACCAAGCACTTCCGTCTGGTCAACTGCATGGTCCATGACGCGTTCTCCCCGCAGAGGGACCCTTTGAACATCAGCGCCAGCGGGTCCGGGATAATCCTGGTTAACGTCACCAACGCTGAGGTATCCGGTTACCTGAGCGATTACAACGTGCGCGGGGTGACCGTGGTGGGTGGGGGGAACATCACCATCTCCAACTCCCGCTTCAGCAACAACATCGAGGCCGCGGTGCACCTCACGTCCACC
This sequence comes from Methanomassiliicoccales archaeon, assembly GCA_040765825.1. Classification (GTDB taxonomy): domain Archaea; phylum Thermoplasmatota; class Thermoplasmata; order Methanomassiliicoccales; family UBA472; genus UBA472. The sequence continues at coordinate 49,369 of JAXGRO010000005.1, read as the reverse complement.
AAGGACGTGACCATAAGGAACTGCCTCATGGAGAGGGGAGAGACCGGCAAGGACGGGGCGCTCCTGGAAAGCTGTCACGATGTGTCAGTGCTCAACAACACCGTCGGTGACGGAACGACCGGCGTCCGCCTGCTCTCCAGCCATTCCAACCTCATCGACGGCAATCAGATATCCGCGCCCAGTGGGAATGGTATTTCGGTGGCCGGAGTTCCGGATGGGAAGGCCAACGTCGTATCCGGCAACAATGTCCGGAAGGCGGGGTCCGCAGGCATTCTCGTTTCGATCGGGGAAGGGCAGGAGGTTCTGGGCAACGAGATCTCCGAATGCCTGTACGGCGTACGCCTGGATTCCCCCGGGAACACCGTTTCGGGAAATCTGCTGCACAACAACACCCAGGGAATATCCATCTCCACTGGCGCTGACTGGAACACGGTGTCCGAAAACACGGTCCTGGACGGGGACATAGGCGTGCTGGTCTCCCCCAGCCAGGGGAACACCGTGGAGAACAACACCATCCTCCGCATGGCCAGGAGCAACGCCTCCGCCGGGGTGTACCTGGGCATCGGGAAGGTGGAGGATGCGCTGATACTCAACAACACCGTCTCGCAATGCTCGGCTGGCCTGCGTGCGGCCAGCACGGCCTCCGGAACGATCACCGGCCTGGTGATGTCCGGGAACGAGGTGAACGGCTCCTCCCGCGAGGGGCTGACCCTGCTTTACGTGGAGGATGGGCGAGTCGAGGACAACACCATCACAGGCTCCGGCGGGAACGGGGTCGCGGTGACCAACTGCCACAACCTCACCCTGGAAGGGAACCGTGTGTTCCAGGGATGGCAGTACGGCCTCCGGATGCAGGGCACCGAGGACAGCCTCGTGAGGGGCAATGTCTTCCTGTCCAACCTTCAGGAGGGCATATACCTTTCCAGCGGCTCCGGGAATGTCATCGAGGGCAACGCCCTGGTGTTCAACAAGGGCTCTGGAAGGCAGTACTCCCCGCTCCGGTCCCAGGCCTACTGCGGGGCTGAGGGCAACGCCTGGTACTCGGGAACGGGCAACCTGTGGGCCGATTGGCTCTCCCCTGACTCGAACGAGGACGGGATCGTGGACCTTCCCTACAACATAAGCGGCGGATGCCAGGACCTCTACCCTCTGAGCGGCATCCCCGGTCTGATCATTCCCGAGGACATCGTTCCCCCGGCGGTACTGAACTGGACTCCCACAGGGGATTCCGTCGCACAGGACAGCAGGGTATCGGTCACCTTCTCCGAGGACATGGACGAGGATTCGGTGCAGGCCACGGTGAACGGTGAGCCGGCCGACCTGCTCTGGAACGACCGCTCCATGGTCCTGGACGTGGTCCTGGAGTTCGACGTTGGATACGAGGTGACGGTCTCCGGCAGCGATCTGGCCGGCAACAACATGTCCGAATTCCGATGGGAGTTCCGCACCGAAGGCCCCGAGGCCACGGTGAGCGGCAGGGTGGTCGGCCCCGGGTCCATCTCCCTGGCGGGGGTCAGAGTGATCGCGGGGGCGCAGGTGACCAACACCTCCGCGGACGGAACGTTCTCCCTGGTGATGGAACCTGGCGATCACACTGTTTGGTTCGAGCTGTCGGGATATCGGAATGGCACGCTCGCGATCATCATCTCTCCCGGCCAGGACATGGACGTGGGCGATGTGATCATGGTGGAGGAGGAAGGCTCGGCCGACGTCCCATACTGGCCGCTTGCCATCGCCGCGGCGGTGGCCATCACGGCACTGGTCGTCTGGTCCTGGAAGCGGAGGAAGTGACTCAGCCCATCCGGTGGTAGACGAACCCGGACCACATCTTCGGCCAGAAGTAGGTGGACTTCTTGGGCATGCGCCGGTCCTGCCCGGCCAGCTCCCATATCTTGTCCAGGGAGGGCGGTCGCAGCAGCACCAGCAGCTGGTATCCCTGGTCCAGCAGTCCGAGGGCCCTGGCGGTGTCGTGCTCGTATACCACCTTGGGCTCCTCCTTCCACATTCCGCCCCTGAGCACCCACTCCTGGCAGACGTAGGAGTCCAGCTCCCACATGGGGTCCTGGGGCAGTTCCCTGGGATGGGCCACGTAGGCCTTTCCGCCCACCGCCAGTCCCAGGTCCGATGGCCCCCTTCCCTCCAGCGCCCCGGCCAGCTCCATCGGCGAGGCCACCTCCTCCAGATCGAAGAGGTCGCGCAACTGCGCCAGGAAGTCCTGGGGCGGCATGGGCAGCTCGCGGACCAAACGGTGCGTGGGGAAGACCAGGAGCCCGGGGTCGTTCGATGGAACCAGCGTGGTCAGCACGAACCCCTTGCTCTCGTCCCCGGCGTTCTCCTGGGCGTAGCGGGAGGCTGTCTCGAAGCGATGATGCCCGTCGGCGATGAGCACGGTCTTGCCCCTCAGCTCCTCGGTGATGCCGGCCACGGTCTCCTGGTCGCACACCCGGAACAGGCAGTGCCTGACCCCCTGGGGGTCGGTGAACTCCAGGACCTTGGTCTCCAGGTCCTCGATGCGGTCCTTCAGCTTGGGGGAAAGGTGATCGAAAATGCCGAATATCGACTCGCAATGCGTCTCCGTTCCCCTCAGCAGGTTCAGGCGGTCCTCCTTGACCTTGGGGAAGGTCTCCTCGTGAGGTACCACGCCCTCCGCGTACCCCCTGGCGGCCAGCAGCCCGATGATCCCGGTCCTCTGCCAGCAGTGCTCCCCCTCGCAGTAGGTCTGCTTGTAGGTGTAGAAGGCCTCCCGGCGGTCCTGGGCCAGGGCGCCCTCCTCTATCCAGGAGCGCAGGGCCTCCCCGGCGGCGGTGTAGTCCCCGTCCACCCCACCCAGGGTGATGTTGGTGACGTTGAAGCGGTTGGACCTCAGCCGGGCCAGCTCCTCTGCGGAGATGACGTCGTAAGGCGGGGAGACCCTCTCGATCATGCCCTCGCCGTTCCCGAGGCGCGGGATGAAGGGCCGGAAGGGACGGAAGTCGACCATGAACGTGGAATGCGATCGCCAATAATATCCTTTACATCAATCCAAACGGACCAGCTCGTACTCCATTTTCCCAAGTCCGATCCTCTGCGCGTGCTCCACCCCGGCCATCCAGTCCGTGTTGGGATAGAGCGCCTTGAACTTGTCCCCCCTGCCGCAGTCCTTGCCGCCCAGCTCGCTTCCCTCTATCACCGGGGCCTCGTTGACCAGCCTGGCGCAGGCCACGTCCAGGGCCACCGGGTCCCTGGAGGCGGCGAAGCCCACGTCCGGGACTATGGCCGCCCTGTTGAAGGGCCAGCAATCGCAGTTCGGGGAGATGTGTGTCATCACGCTGACGTGCAGCCCCGGCTTGCCCTTCATCACCGCGTAGGCGTACTCGGCGATCTTCTTGTTCACGATCTCCGAGGATCCCTCCCACTCGGCCTCCGGGGCGCCGAAGCGGCACACCGCCACGCACTGTCCGCACCCGACACAGCGCTGGTGATCGATTACCGCCTTCTTCTTCTCATCCAGGCGTATGGCCCTCTCCGGGCAGTTCCTGACGCACTGCCCGCACCCGACGCACTTCTTGCGGTCGATCTCGGGCTTGGAGGAGGCGTGCATCTCCAGCTTGCCGCAGCGGCTGCCGCTGCCCATTCCCAGGTTCTTCAGGGCTCCGCCGAACCCGGTCAGGTCGTGTCCCTTGAAGTGGCTCAGGGAGATGACCACCTCGGCGTCGGCTATGGCGCTGCCTATCTTCGCCGTCCGGCACAGCTCCTTCTCTATGAGCACCTCCCGGTGCTCGCTGCCCCGCAGCCCGTCGGCGATGATCACGTCGCAGCCCACCGCGATGCGGTTGAAGCCGTTCTCCATGGCGCTCCTGAGGTGGTCGACAGCATTGGACCGCCCGCCCAGGTACAGGGTGTTGCAGTCGGTCAGGAAGGGCTTGCCGCCCCTCTCCTTGATCATGCGCACCAGCACGGCCGCGAGGCTGGGGTGCACGTAGGCCAGGTTCCCCGGCTCTCCCATGTGCAGCTTGATGGCCACCATCCTCCCGTCCAGGTCCAAGCGCTCCAGGCCCGCCCGGCGCAGCAGCCTCTCCATCTTCTGCAGGAGGCTTCTGTCCTGGCAGGTGTGCATATCGGTGAAGTATACCTTGGGGGCGACCATGATGGAAAAAGGGTTCGAGGGTTAATAATCACTGCCCTCATCCGGGCTCCCCGGTGGCCCGGGCGGTGACCTCGATCCAATTGAGGTGGTCCATGCCCTTCTGGTCCTTGAAGCGGACCTCCTGCACGTCCACACGCAGGGCTATGTCCCTGGCCCCCGCGCGGTCCGCCTTGCCCCAGGCGTGCTGCCCGGCGAGGTCCTTGGCCCGGGCTATGGCCTCCTCGGCCCTTCTGTAGTCCTGGGAATCGCCGAACGGGGTCACCAGCTGGAACTGCCCATCCACCAGGGGCTGTATCCTCAGGGTCAATGTCTCGGAGATGCGGGAGCAGACCGCGCCCACGGCGTTCCCGGCCATCCATCCCTCGGGAATGACCACCTCCGCCCCCAGGGCCTGGCGCAGGGAAGGCATCAGCAGCCTGGCCGGCCCTCCCAGGCCCACCAGGGGCCGGTCGAGCTTCAGATCGAGGCGGAAGGAACCCGCCCGTCGCTCTCCGGCCGCGATCCGCAGCAGGTGGTCCACGGCCCTGTCGTCCGGAAGGCTTCCCACCTCCCCGGCCACCACCTTGCGGACCACCTCCTCGGCCAGCCTTCCCACCATGCGGTGCATGGCCCGGGAGCAGTAGGCGCCAACGTCCATCTTGGTGCCCTCGGAGTAATGCTCCACCCCAGCCCGGGAGGCCTCCAGGGAACCGATCCGGAACAGCCCTTCCAGGTTGAAAATATCAGTGGGGGTCAGACCGGTCCTCAGCAGGTATCCGCCGCGCACCAGCTTGGCCACGTTCTCCTTGACCAGGTAGAGGTCCGGAAGGGCCTCCCGGACCTCGTCGTCGTCGCACAGCCCCAGCTCCTGCACCTTCCGGTAGATGCGCAGCGCTCCCTGGTCCAATCCATGAGGTCCGTTGGCGATGACCAGGAAGTCCGTGCGCCGCCGCTCCATGATCATGCGCGGAAGCTCCTTCTTCAGCTCCCCGGCCAGGGCCAAGGGCAGAACCCGCTCCGGTCCGATACGCATGTCCCCCTGCAGGTCTGAGCTGATCTCCGAGTCCCCTCCCAGGGCCACGGTGGTGGCGTCGATCGACCTCACCCGGGTGCGCCAGCCGGCCACCGCGGCCCCCTCGCGGGCGATGCGCGGGAAACCGCCGTCCATCAGGGCGATGTCGGTGGAGGTCCCGCCCATGTCCACCACCAGGCAGTCATCCAGGCCGGCCAGCCTGGCACCGCCCAGCAGAGAGGCCGCCGGGCCGGAGAGCACGGTCTCCACCGGCCTCTCCCTGGCGGCGCTCACCGGCATCATGCTGCCGTCTCCCTTGAGCACCATGACCTTGGCCTCGATGCGCGCCCTTCTTAGGGCCCCCTCGACCCTGTCCAGGAGGTCCGACACCACCGGCAGCAGCCGAGCGTTGAGCACCGCGGTGACGCTTCTCTCCACCACTCCCAGCTCCCCGCTGAGCTCGCAGGCGGCCACCACCGGCAGCCCGGCCTCCTCCTTGGCCATCCTCCTGGCCCTCTCCTCATGCTGGGGCTGATAGACGCTGAACATGGAGGAGACCACCAGGGCGTCCACCTCTCCGGACATGGACGCTATGGAGTCCCGCAGGCCTTCTATGTCCAGGGGGGCCATCTCCCGGCCGCGGCTGTCGTGGCCGCCCTTCACGAAGGCCAGGCGCTCGGCCCCCAGCCGGGCGGGGTCGTCCGTGTCCCACCCGATCCCGATGAGGCCGACCCGGCCCCCTCGGGATTCCAGTATGGAATTCGTGGCCAGCGTGGTGGAGAGCCCCACGAGCCGCACCTTGGAGGGGTCGAAGCGATGCTCCCTCATCAGCGCGGACACCGCGTCGGAGATCCCCTGCGCCAGGTCCAGGCGGGTGGTGGGACTCTTGCTCCATCCCAGCAGCCGCTTGTCCCGCAGGTCCAGCATGGCCGCGTCTGTGAACGTGCCCCCGGTGTCGATGCCCAGCCCCAGCTCCATGGTCGAACTAAGCTATCAGCGCTACCAACACTTATCGGTATCGACCCTCCGCTACGATTTTATAAATCCTGCTACCACTGTTGTGAGGACCAGTTCCCGGTGCTATGATGAACGCGGATGAGCAGTCAACCCAGCCATCCAGGCTGTCCGAGAGGCTCGATCGGCTTATGGGCGAGGTGGGCTCCCATTTCGTGGAAAGGGAGGAGGAGGTCGCCGGGGCGCTGCTGGCCATGCTCTCCGGCGAGCATGTCCTGTTCATCGGCCCCCCGGGCACCGCCAAGAGCCAGATGGCCAAGGTCATATGCGAGCGCCTGGAGGGCGGATCGTTCTACTACTACCTGCTCACCCGCTTCACCTCCCCCGAGGAGGTGTTCGGCCCACTTTCCCTAAGCTCCCTGCAGAGGGACGAGTTCCGCCGGCGGACGGAGGGATACCTGCCGCAGGCCAACATAGCATTCCTGGACGAGATTTTCAAGGCCAACTCCTCAATCCTGAACAGCCTGCTGACCATACTCAACGAGCGCCGCTTCCACAACGGCAGCGAGGTGACCGAGGTTCCGATACTCTCCGTGTACGGGGCCTCGAACGAGCTTCCGGACGACGAGGAGGGGCTGGCGGCCCTCTACGACCGCTTCCTTTACCGCTTCTTCGTGACCAACGTGCAGGACGAGCAGGGGTTCCTTAAGGTACTGACATCCACCAACGGCTCTGGGAGGGGGTCCAACATCACCCTGGAGGAGATAGCCGCGGTGAAGGCCGATGCAGTCAAGGTGGAGGTGGACCAGGAGGTCCTGCAGGCCTATCTCAGCCTGCGCAAGCATTTCCGATCCCAGGGCGTCTATGTCTCCGACCGCCGCTGGAACAAGACCCTGATGGTGCTGCGCACGGCGGCCGCGGCCCTGGGCCGGGGGTCCGTGGACCTGACCTTCCTGCCCCTGCTCCAGCACATGCTGTGGGACCGGCCTGAGCAGAAGGAGGGGCTGAGGGAGATGCTGATCGACCTCACCGGGAGCGGAGGGGTGGACCTGCGCAGGCTGCACTCCAGCAGCGAGGAGCTGCTGTCGCTGATGGCCAAGGCCAAGGAGCGCTCGGTCTCGGACACCCGATTCCCCAGGCCGGTGTGCTGCTACGACTGCGGCTCCACCTTCATGACCGCCAAGGAGCTGTGCCGGCACGGGGAATCCTTCCCCAACCACATGTACATGGACCCCTACGCCCGGGAGGCCCAGGGGGTCAACCCCTCCTATCGCAAGTTCGACATGGCCGAACTGCTGCACGTCCTGGAGAACCTCCGGGGCTGGAAGGTGACCTGCCTGAGGGGAGGGGCCGAGCAGCGTCTTTACTCCCGGGAATGGGAGGAACTGAAGGCCGTATACGAGAAGGTCAGGGGCTCTCACGAGATGGAGAGGAGGGAGCTGCAGCGCAGGCTGGAAGGGAACATCTGGCTGAGCGGAAGGGACCGCCGGGACATATTGGCCCGGCAGGACCGACGCCTGGACTCGCTGGCGGAGATTGAGCGCTCCCTAAGGGACGTGGAAGCGGGACTCAAGGGGTGATGGCATCTCCTTTCGATCGGGCCTGAGCATGCTGGAGGTCCTGGGGGCCCCAGAGGTCCGGGAGGCCCTGTCGACGCCATCCTCGGTCCCCCTGAGGGACCGGGAGCTCCTGGCGGCCATGATGGCCGCCGACCTGCTCCATGAGGCGATCCCCGCCTCCGAGGGCATGCCCGGACTGATCATGTCGTCGCTGGCCGACAGCCGATCCTGGCGGGACGCGCGCGAACTGGCCCGGGAACGCCCGGGGATGGTGCCGGAGGTCCTGAGGCGATTGCTGCCCGAGGTATTGCGTTCCGTGACCGGGCTGTTGGAGGCCGACCTGTCCGAACTGGAGGAAGGAGAAAGCGATCGGCTCGCGGCGTTCCTGAGGGCCCTGCTGGAAAGCCCGGATGGCATGGCGGAAATGACCGTCACCCCGGACCAGAGGAGGACCCTGGTCCTCCTCCTGCGGATGCTGGCTAGGGCCCTGGACCGCAGCCTGGCTCCCCTCCTGGAGAGGCTCATGAAGGACGCCGAGACGATGGTGAGCCTGGAGAGGCTGCTGCCAGGGCAGGGCTGGGACCTGCACCGCGTGGACCTGCACCGCAAGGCCCTGGAGGACCTGGAGAGGTACGCCTCCCTGCTGCGCGACCATCCGGACGTGGAGCGCCTGGCCGAGCTGCTGGGCCGCCGGGACGGAGAGAGGGAGAGGCTCTCCTCCTCGAACCATCATTCCAGCGCCGAGACGCACTCGCTGCGCTTCTCCGGGGACCTGCAGAGGATGCTCCCGCAGGAGATGGTGAACCTGGCGGACGAGCGCCTCAAGCTGCTCTTCTACGCCCGCATGTGCGAAAGGCGCCTGCTCACCTACCAACTGCGCGGCCGCAACTTTTCGGACGGGGTGAGGAAGAAGGCGGGGCCAGTGGTGGCATTGCTGGACTCCTCGGGGTCCATGAGCGGGGAGCCGGAGCTGGCGTCCAAGGCCCTGCTGCTTTCCCTGGCCCGCGGCCTGGTGGAGGAGCGCAGGCCCCTGCGCGTGCTCATGTTCTCGGTGGACGTGCAAAGCTACGACCTGACCGGAGGGCGCGGGTCCGACCGGTTCCTGGACTTCCTGTGCTGCACCTTCGGCGGGGGCACGGACTTCGACGCGGCCCTGCGCAAGGGCATCGAATGCCTGCAGGACCCTGACTGGCAGGGCGCGGACATACTCTTCATAACCGACGGCCTGGCCCGCATCAAGGACCGGGGCTGTCTTCACGACTGGAACTGCCTGAAGGAGAGGCAGGGCGCGCGCATATTCACGGTCATAGTAGGTGGAACGGAACCGGGAGGGCTGCAGAGGATATCGGACCAGGTGTTCCTGATGGGGAGGCGCTGCGACTGGCAGGGAGGCCAGCTCCTGCAGGATTACACCCCTCAGCCGCGCTCGGTGGGCTCCTGCTGGGTAACGCAGTGAATGCCGCCATAGCCGTAGACGAGCTCCCTGGCCACGATGGGCACGATCTCCCGGCCGGGGAAGTGCGAGGACATTATCTCGATCGCCAGGCGGTCCGCGGGATCCCCGAACACCGGAAGAAGCACCACATTGTTGCCGATGTAGAAGTTGGCATAGCTGGCCGGAAGGTTCCTGTCCTCCTCCGCAAGGTACAGGGGTTCGGGCATGGGCAGGCGCTGCAGCTCCAGGCCGAAGCGGTCCCGGCACTCCTCCAGCAGCTGCCAGTTCCTCCTGAGCACCGGGGCGTTCTCCCCCCTCTCCGAATGGGCGCACAGCACCGAGGACCGGGAGCTGAAGCGGGCGAAATCATCGATGTGCCCGTCGGTGTCGTCCCCCTCGATGCCCGAGGAAAGCCAGATAACGTCCGGCGTGGAGATGTAGTCTCGGAGGTATCCCTCGATCTGCCGGCGGTCGAGGTGCGGGTTGCGGTTCCTGTTCAGGAGGCACTGCTCGGTGGTGAGCACCAGTCCGTTCCCGTTCACGTCGATGGACCCCCCCTCCATCACGATGCCCGGCTTGAAGTAGGGGACCCCGGAGCTCTCCACGACATGCTGGCCGGCAATGTCGTCGTACAGCAGGTCGTCGTACTTGGCCCCCCAGGCGTTGAAGTCCCATTTCACCGCGGCCTTGCTCCCGGTCTCCCGGTGCAATAGGAATGTTGGACCGTAGTCCCTGATCCACACGTCCGCGCTCCTTATGCGCAGGAAGCGCACTTGGGACATATCGGCCCCGGCCCCCTCCACGATCCCGGCGGCCCTCTCCTCCATGACCTCGTGGTCCACCAGGACCTTGACCAGCTCCCCATCGCTGAGCGCGGCGACCATCTGGGCGTAGACGCCCTCCACCTCATCGATGACCTCCGGCGGAAAGGTCAGGGGGTTCTTGGGCCAGGATAGCCAGGTGGCATCGTGCTTCACCCATTCAGCAGGCATGTGATAACCATTGGACAGAGGTGTTCCCTTCATCATCTCACCAGCCAATCAGACCTTCCCCACCAGCGCTCCATAGCACTCCGGCCGTCGGTTGTGGAAGAACCTCCAGCCCTCCCTTATCCTCCTTCCGTGCTCCAGGTCGATCTCCGCCATTACGACCTCCTCCCCCCTCCCGCCTCTGGCCAGGGTCCTTCCGAAGGCGTCGCACACGAAGGAGCCCCCGAAGAACTCCGAGTCCTCCTCCGTGCCGACCCGGTTGACCGCGCATACCGGAACGGCGTTGGCTATGGCATGTCCGCGCATCACGTTCTCCCAGGCCTGCTGCCAATCGCCCTCCGCCTGCTCGACCCCCTGTACGGTGCCGATGGCCGTGGGGTAGAATATGACCTCCGCCCCGAGCAGGGCGCAGCACCTGGCCGCCTCCGGGAACCACTGGTCGTAGCAAATCAGAGGGGATACTCTGCCCAGGGAGGTCCGGAAGGCCTGGAATCCCGTGTCCCCGGGTTTGAAGTAATGCTGCTCCCAGAAATGGTCGTCATGGGGGATGTGGGTCTTGCGGTATCTGCCCAGCATCCTGCCGTCCGTGTCGAAAACCACTGAGGTGTTGTACAGGCCATCATCCGCGGCCTCATAGATGGAACCCCCGACCACCACCGTCCCGGTCCCCCGGGCCAGCTGGGACAGGGCATCGGTGACCATGCCAGGAATGGTGCTGAGCATCGCGCCCCTCTCTCCAGTTCCCTGGGGGTCCTCCTCCCTGGGGAAGTAAGGGGTGGTGAACAGCTCGGGAAGGCAGATGATCCGGGCGCCGCTCGCCGCGGCCTCCTCGGCCATGCTCACCGCCTTGCGCAAATTCTCTCCCTGGTCCGAGGACATGGCCATCTGGACCAATCCCACTTTCAACCTGTTCTCGAGGGGCATACCCTAGCGCATTGCACGCCTAACGATTTAACCGTTCCCCTCATATGGGGTGCAGCCGCTCGATGCGCTCCAGGGACCACTGGGCGCCCTTGCGCAGGTACTCGCTCTTTTCCTGCAGAAGGCTGCGCAGCAGGGGGATGGAGCTGGGCGAGGTCACCCTCATTTTCTCGGCCATGCGGCCTAAGGCCCAGGCGGCCATGCCCTTCGCCTCCCGGTCATCGTCCGTGAGAAGTATGTTCAGCGCCTCGATGGAGAGCGAATCGCCTATCTGCAGGCCTGCCAGCTCCCCCAGGGCCCAGGCAGCGTTGGCCCGAACCTCAGGATCAAGGTCGGTGGTGAGCATTATAAGCCTATCTACTGAACGGGCGTCCCCGAGCTTCATCAGGGCCAGTTTTCCGATGCACCAGGAAGCGTCCCTTCTCACCTGGTCGTCCTCCGCGGAGGTCAGGGGGATCAGGGCCAGCAGCAATCTCCGGTCCGCCCATCCGGAAGTGAGCAGTTCCCGGGTATCCTCCAGGGCCGCCCGGCATTCCTCCACGTCAAGGGACCGCAGCCCCTTGAGCATGCTACCCAGGTCGATATCCACCATGAGGATGCTGCATCCCCCTCAGGCCTTAGGAACAGGCTTGGCCTTGTAGAACTCGCAGGTGCAATAGTCCTTCTGCCCGCTGCACTCGCCGTAGTTGTCCTTCATGCCCAAGGCATCGAGGCGAAAACGACGGGCTTTGCAGTTGGCGCATCTACCGTCCGACGCATGCCAAAGGCAGGGACACCTATCCGTCTGTTCCTCTCCCATGATACCTGTTCATAATAATCGTTCGTATATTTACGAATAATCTCGTTTCAATCATTAACGCCATTCATTCCCCGGAGGTCACCACAGCCCATATATCGGTCCGACGAAGAACACCGCCACCATCCCGATGGTGTTGTTGAACCCGTGGGCCATGATCGCCGGCCAAAGGTTGTCCGCGAACTTCAACCGCAGGGCGCAGAACACCACCGCGTCCATGGTGGTCAAGGCCACTCCCACCACCCCCTGCTCCAGGTGGATCATCCCGAAGAGCAGGGAGGTGATGACCACCGCGGAGACGATGCCCGGGCGGCCGTCGCCGAGCACGTCCCTCACCCTCCTGAAGAGATATCCCCGGAAAACCACCTCCTCGGCGAAGGCCGCCAAGGTCCAGGTAAGGACCAGGAGCACGATCAGACCGCTAAGGTTTCCCTGCAGCTCCTCGTAGGAGCTCAGGTCCTGGGTGGTGCCCGTCAGATGGTTCAGTACAGGCATGGAGACCGCTAGATGGAACACCGTCCAGATCAGGACCACCGCCAGCACGATCAGGGCGGTCCTAGCTGGCCTCTCCAGCTTCTTGAAGCCCAAAGCGCTCAGGCCCTCCCTCCTGATCACCAAGGATATCACGCAAATGCCAATTATCACCAGCGTAGGCAGCAATAGGTCAAGGTAGATGACCAGCCCCGCCACCACGAGCTCGCCCAGGGCGATGGCCGTCCAGACGCCCTTCTTCCCCTCAGATGAAAGATCGTTCATCGAACATGATGACCAATTTTTATTTTTTAATTAATTTATCCATAATACTAATAAAAAATTACCTACCTATTTTCCATCAGGCCTGGTCCAGTTCCCAGTGGATGGAACGATGTGGTGGGCCCAGCCGGATTCGAACCGGCGACCTACTCCGTGTAAGGGAGTCGTCATGACCGCTAGACCATGGGCCCTTCGGCAGAGGTCATGACTCAGGGATTATAAAAAGGAAAAGGAAAAAAGGGTTTGATTGTGGTTTCACCTAGCGGAGCATACGACCGGAGTTGCTCATCCAGAGGTACCAAGAACCGGAGTTGCCGTTGTTGGACAGCAGTATGTACATCTGGTCGTACCCGATCAGCGACCCCATCAACTTGACCGCGGTCTCGTCCAGGTCCTGGGTCGGGATGTCTATGAGCATAGGCATCCTGTCACCGTTCCCGGGCAGGTAGATGGTGACCATCCAGTCCATCTCCGGATACACCGGGGTCATGTCCAGAAGGTCCTGCTCCACTCCGTCCACCCACACGCCGTTGATGTACCATCCGTAATAGGAGGTGGCCCAATCGGTCATGTAGCGGAACCCGACCATTATCTCCATGCCGTCGTAGGCCGACAGGTCGAAGCTCAGCTCATGGTAATCATAGTCCCCTGGCCAGGAGGTAAGTCCAGGCAGGTTCTCCACGATGCTGGGCATGGCGTCGGCGTCGTGCTCCTCGGTGAACACATCTCCGGTGTCGTTCAGGGAGGTCCAGGTCTCGCCGCCGTCGGTGGAGACCTGCACGAACCCGAAGTCCCAGTTGTCCTCGATGTCCCACCAGGTGGATATGTTCAGCCAGTGCAGGTACTCGCCCTCCTCTCCGGCGGGCTGGGTCAGGTCGACATCCATGGTCAGGAGGTAATCCTTCTCATCGCCATCTCCAGACCACCACTCCCAGTAGTCGTCGTCGAACATCCATCCCTCTTCGCTGACATCGCTGCCATCGAAGTACAGCCTGGTCATGATGTCCTCGATGTCCAGGTCCATTTCTTCCACGTAGATGTAGTCCGTACCGTAGGCATCCATGGTGTAGATCCCAGTGTCAACGTCCTTGATGGTGTGGGTTGAATACCACCAGCTGGACTCGTCGAAATAGTCGCTGCCCCAAACGTTCTGATGGATGATCTCGAGCTCCTGTCCGATGGACCACCAGGTTATTGACTCATAGGTGTAGACGCCGGTGGGCACCTGAATGCCGCCAATCTGCAAGCCCAGGTTGGCCAGGCGCCAGTCCCTGAACAGCCTGTCGAAGCTCATGCGGTTGTAGCCCATGGTCAGCAGGGCGTCATTAATGCTGTCGATGCCCTGGAGCTGGCTGTTGAATATGGCCTGCATCATCTCCGTTCCGCCGTAGTTGTCGTACAGGAACAGCTGGAACATGAGCACGCAGCCGTAGTCGGCCAGGATGTTTATATCACCCTGGTCTCCCCAGATGGTCAGGGAGTTGTCCGGGGTGGCCATGAACCAGGCCATGTGGCTGGTGGACAGCGGGTAACCGCAGAGGTACTCGGCCATCATGGACAGGCCCTCGTTTATCCAGGATTCCTCGGCTCCATCCATCTCATAGTGCAGGAGGTGCTGATACTCGTGAGCCACGGTGGACTCATAGACGTACGAGTAGTGGCCGGAATCGGGAATATCGGACTGCTCGCCGGTCCTGTTGGTCCAGTCCCAGCAGTCTATGTGCATGACGTTGCGGTCATACATCCAGCGGATGGTGCTCCAGTAGTAACCGGCCACATATCCGCCCTCCCAGTCAGGGTCATAGAAGCTCTCGTCCTTGATGTTGAAGATCATGATCATCAACTTGCCGGTGTCGTTCGTCTGGAACAGGCCCGGATAGTCGGTGATGTTGTCCTTGGTCAGGGAGTCGTTACCGAACACATACTGCCAGTTGGGCATGTACGGATCGGATCCGTTAAGGCCAGGAGCGTCCATGAAGGTATCGGTCATGACCGGGTAGATGTTCTCATCGAACTCGTCCATGATGTACTGGACCATGTCGTCGGTTATGTTCACCCGGTCGTTCCTCGGGTCGTCGGTGGTGTTGAAGGCCAGATCGGTGGCGACCCATACCTCGCAATGGTTGCCCTCGCCACGCTTCATCATCTCCTCGAAGTAGAAGGCGTCAACGAAATCTCCCCTCAGGTCGCTCCATAACAGACCGGATGCCAGGAAGTCCCTGGTGGTGTTTATGGGGTCATTGTCGACCAGCGGCGACATCTTGCCAAGGTCGATGAACTCAGTGGAGAGCTCCTCGACGCCGCGGTTCCTCATGTTCTCATCAGCATAAATTGGAATCTGATCAGCATATGGCAACTCGCTAGTGACCGACGATTCACCAGCCTGGGGGACCATTACCAACAAGGCCCCAGATATCATGGTGAATACTATTACCATAGCAATCATCTTTTTCAGATTATTCATCATCAATTGTCTCCTCCTGCCCCCCTTTGGTGATATTCTCCACAGGGCGATTTAAAGCGAATATTTCCTTCAGGATTATATAATGTTTCGATTGGTCAGTTTGAAAAATCCGGGATTAATATAAATACTAACATAATCACCGGTGTCGACGGGGATGGAACCCGGTCCCTCACGGACCGGTCCGAAAAGGATTTAGTCGCCTTCCATCATCCGTAAGCCAACCAATGGTGAGATGATTTTGGCCAAGAACGACCGAAACGGCTCATGGTTCCAGGAGGCGATGAGCCTTCCGGAGACCGGTCCGGCCCTCCGCAGGTACTTCGTGAATACCATGTTCGACAGCACGTTCGCGGTGCTGGGCATCATAATAGGGTCAGCGCTGAGCTACGATGCGGACAAGTCCCTGGTCATCGCCACCATAATCACCAGCTGTGTCGCCCTGGCGATATCCACCGGCACCAGCGTGTACGAGGCGGAGACCCTGGAGCAGTCCCGGCGGATGGATGAGATCGGCCGGGCCATGCTCCGGCCGGTCGAGGACACCAACCTGGGAAAGGCCAGCAAGGCCAGTGCGGCGATCATAGCCCTGATCAACTCCATCGCCCCGCTGGTCAGCGGGGCCATAATCGTCTCGCCCTTCGTGTTCATGGACGACAGCACCCTGCTGGTGGCGGCCGAGGCGGCGATCGTGCTGGCCATATCCCTCCTGTTCATCACCGGCTTCGTGATGGGCCGGATAAGCGAGAGGAACCCCTGGTGGAAAGGCCTGAGGATGGCCCTGGTCGGCATAGGCGCGTTCGTGGTCTGCTACCTCATCGGCGGGGCGGTGTGAGCGGCTTACGGAGAAGCACCTCGTAAAGCCTGCGGGTGTACTGCTTGGCCGGGTCGTCGAACTCCCTGATGCGCACGATGTCGTAGCCCTTGGCCAGCCTTCTCACCTTATCCTCGGTGAAGAAGTGCACCACGAACCCGGCCGGGCTCTGCCACATGTCCTCGCCCCGGTGCAGCCCCTTCCTGAAATGGGGATCGTGATCGTTCCTGACGGAGTAGAGGTTCACACCTCCCGGCCTCAGCACCCTTCTGCACTCATCCATTATGAACTGGAGCTCCTCCTCCCTGAGCTCCATGGTGAAGAACATGTGCGAGTAGACGGCGTCCACAGACGCGTCCGGGAGCGGGATACCGGAACGGGCGTCCCTCACCATGCAATGGACCCGGGGTGAAAGGCATAGGTCGGATATCCTGGTCCTCATCTGGCATATTCCAGTCTCGGAATAGTCCAGGGCGGTGACGTTGAATCCCTCGCTGGCGAACAGGCAGGAATCCCTACCCTGCCCGCATCCCAGCTCGAGCACGTCCCTCGCCCCCATGCCCCTGAATATCTCCAGGGCGTTCTTCCCGAACTCGCTGGGACCCTCTCCAAAGTAATTTCCCGCATCTCCGAAAACGCTGTCCCAATGCGCCCTCTGGTCCTTCCCCCCATCTTCCGTCATCGGCTATCAGGGGAAGAATCGCCCCGGGCTTAATTATAGTTAGGCCGCTGCCGAACAGCTCAGCAGATGCGCGGCACGGGGTCCCCCACCGGTGGCTCCAGGATGCGCCTTCCGCCCACCTCGGTCCTCATCATGACGTGCTTGGCGGACATGCTGGCATGGCCGATGATAGCCGCGTTCCGGCCGTGCTCATCGTTCCTCAGGGCTTTCAGAAGTTCCTCGGCCATCTCCGGCACGCAGGCGATGATCACCTTGCCCTCATTGCCTATGGTGAGAGGGTCCAGACCGAGCATCTCGCTGGCGTTGCGCACCGCCTCCGCCACCGGGATGTCCTTCTCCACCAGCTCCATGCCCACCTTGGACTTCGAGCTCCACTCATTGATAGCATTGGCGAAGCCGCCGCGGGTGGCGTCCTTCATGGAGGTTATGCCGCCCACCTTGAGCAGCTTCTCGATCATGTGGTTCAGGGGGGCGCAGTCGCTCTGCACCTTGCTCTCGAAACCATACCCCTCGCGGAACGAAAGCAGGGCGATGCCATGGTCCCCCAGCGTTCCAGATACCAGGATGGCGTCCCCGTCCCGGACGTTGTCGTCCGTGAGCCACCGAGAGTCCACCTTGCGGTAGGATGACGACACCTCCAGGTTGTGGTCCATGGAGGGATGGCGCTTGCCCACCGCGGCCGCGGATATGACCATCTTGTCGATGGCCCCCTTCTCCATGACCTTGGTGTCCCCGGTGACCACCGGCACCCCGGAGATCTCCGAATACCGGCCGATGCTCCGGTTCACCCTCTCCAGCACATCTATCTCCAGGCCCTCCTCCAGGATCATGGACATGGACAGTGCCAAGGGCCTTCCGCCCATCACCGCTATGTCGTTGACCGTGCCGCTCACGGCCAGCGACCCTATGTCCCCTCCCGGATAGAACAGGGGCTTGACCGTATGTCCGTCCGTGGTGAAGATGATGTCATCCACGATGGCCGCGTCGTCCATGGAGTCCAGGGGGACCTCGGTCTTGATCTTGGGGAGGAAAGGCGCTATGGACCTGGCGATGAGCTCCTGCATCATCTCCCCGCCAGCCCCGTGGCCCATGGTGACCCGCTTCATGGGTTGCGGAAACAGGAGGCAGATTATTAAGGTTACCAAAAACCAATGATAAATGCGGTGATGCGACAATGTCCGAGAAAAGCTGGAATTCTCCTGCCGGAAGAAGGGCCAGGGTGCTGTGCCTGGGCGGAGGCTCGATATGTTCGGCGCTGATGGACCCCCTGCTGGGCATGGGCTGCGGCGTGGCCGTGGTGGACCGCGACCGGCGATGCCAGGTGGCGGAACGCTGCCAGGTCAGGACATTGGATGAAGACATCTGGGCCGAAGGGCGCCCCTCCCTGGTCCTGGGGGAGGCCATAACCACCGCGGAAGAGATCTTGGACCGCTCGGAGATAGACCTGCTGGTGCCCAGCATCCCCGGGCACGCCATGGGCAGGCTGGCCATGGCCTGGTCCGGCGGAAGACTGTCCCCCCGGGGCTCCACCGCAGTGCTCGATTCGCTCAACTCGGCCCTCTCCGGCCGCGGGCTGGCGGCCATGGATCCGGAGAATGGGACGCTGGTCTGCACGCTGAACACCGGTCCGGTGCGCTGCCCGGCGGACTGCCCGCAGGGCGAGGTCTGCCCGATCACCGGGAGGCCGAGGGAGCTGGACATGGACCAGGTGCTGAAAGGGCTCATCGGTCAGCTCTCGCTCAAGGGGCTGGTCATCAGGCCCAGGAGGCTAGGCAACTACGGGGTCATCACCGATGGGCAGCTCAAGGAGGTGCGGGCATTGCTCAACGGACTGGAGGAAGGAGATGCGGTGGCCATCGCCACCAGCTGCGCCTGCCACGGCATAATGAACACCTTCAAGGTGCGTTATGGGGATGGAGGGGAAGGTCGTGGGCACGGAGGCCAATAGTATTAACTCCGCGTCCCTATACGGGAAGGCGACGGGCTCGTAGGGTAGCCTGGATTATCCTTTCGGCCTTCGAAGCCGAAGACTGGGGTTCGAATCCCCACGGGCCCGCCACCTCACCTTCATTTTCGACAGGCACTCAGACCCTCAGCGATCCGCGGAATCCCCTGCTGCTGTAGAACGAGGGCGCGCTGTTGTGGTACACGAACACATGGCCGTAGCGGCGGTCCGCGAACAGTGCTCCTCCCAAGGTCCTGATGTTCATCGGGGTCCTGATCCAGCTGGAGGTCTTCGTGTCGAAGCTCCCCAGCCTCTGCAGCTCACGGTACTGCTCCTCCGTCAGCAGATCGATCCCCATGGCCTCCGCCATGCCCAGGGCGTTACCGGCGGGATGAACGCCCTTCCGCTCCCTCGCCCCCTGTCCATCCTGGTCGTAGCAGATGTTCCTGCGCCCCTTCGGGGTCTCCTTCGAGCAATCGAAGAAGATGATGGCGCCGGCCGATCTGTCGCAGCCCACCACGTCAGGCTCCCCTCCGGTCCTCTCCATCTCCATGAGGGACCAGAGCTTGTCGGTTTGGGAGTCAAGCCTCGCCTCGATCCCTCTCCACTCCATATCCCTGTGACGGATGGCGTTCTCCTCGAAACGGGTCCGCAGGGCGGCGATGAGGGTCTCGCGCTGCCCCGAGGGCAACATCCTCCTGTCATCGTTCGTCATGTTGTTTTACTTGCGACTGCGGACTGATAATCATTTCCCAAGGGCCCGGGAAGAATTGTCAGATGCTGGAGCATTGATCCGCGTGGAACCCGGTCCTTCGGCCATTGTTCTGATGCAGGGCATTGTTTCCGGGACGGCGGGCCGGGAACAGTGGAAAATAAGTATGGGGAGCGCGTTCCCGAGTCCGGATACAACCCTAGGTGGTGACATCATAGACGGCATGATACTCATAATAGCACCGTTCCTTCCCACGATAGTCCTCCTGGCCATGGTCTTCATGGTGCTCAACAAGAGGAAGAAGAAGGAATTGGCGGCCAAGAAGTAGGTCTCGCTGCGGACCAGATCCTTTTTTCATATCGTCGACTCAGCTGGCGATCCGATAGCCCACATGCCTGCATGGGCGGTTTTTTCCGACAGGAAACGATTATCTCGGGACCGGCCCCTCCACCCTGCATGGTCGGCAGGTGGGACTGGCACGATGATGATGTGCCGCGCATCGACGGGAAGCACGCCATAGTGACGGGCGCAGCCTCCGGGCTGGGGGCCTTCATCGCGGAGGCACTTTGCAAAAAGGGCGCCGCGGTCGTCCTGGCCGACGTGGATGTCGAGGGCGCCATATCGGTGGCCGGAAGGATAGCCTCCTCGGTCCCCGGGGCCATGACGTCGGTTCGCCCGCTCGACCTGGCCGACCCCGTCTCCATCGAGCGCTTCGCCTCTTGGTACAGGGATGAGCACGGCGGTCTGGACCTTCTCATCAACAACGCCGGCATAATGACCCCACCGTACGGGCGGACCTCCAGGGGTTTCGAGTCGCAATGGGGGGTGAACCATCTCGGCCATTTCTCGCTCGCCTATCATCTTCTGCCATCACTGTCCTCGACCCCCGGGTCCCGCCTGGTGACGCAGACCAGCATCGTGCACCGCGGAGGTTCGGTCAACTTCAGGGACATAAATTCCCAAAGGTCGTACAGCCCCTGGAGGGCATACAAGCAGAGCAAGCTGGCCACCCTTCTTTTCTCCCGGGAGCTCGACATCAGGCTGAGGGCAGTGGGGTTGAAGGCCCCCCTCAGCATAGCCAGCCATCCCGGGCTTGTCAACACTGGGCTGTACCGGAACAGGGAGAGGATGAGGAGATGGCTGAGGCCGTTCATGCACGATCTGGAATGTGGCGCGATGCCGGCCCTGCGCGCCGCCCTCGACCCCAGGGCCGAAGGCGGACTTCTCTACGGTCCAAACGGCTGGATGGAGTTCAGGGGCCGGGCCGAGGTGGTGCGCCCGCATGGCAAGGGCAGGGACATGGCCCTGGCCTCCCGGGTCTGGAAGCTCTCCGAGGAGATGACCGGGCTGGAACTGTCCGCCCGACTGGCGGAGATCGCGAACGCAGCTTCCATGTGAGCGGAAAAAGGTCAATATCCGGAAGGGAGCTGCCTGTACATGGACGATCTCACCTTCATCGGGCTCGCCGCCGGCCTCATCACCACCTCCGGTTTCATACCCCAGGTGATCAAGGGATACCGCAGCGGGAGCATGGAGGACGTCTCCCTCTTCATGCCCATCGTGCTGATGGTCGGAATGACGTTATGGCTGATCTACGGCATCTATCTGCAAGACCTGCCCATAATATTCTGGAACGCGGTGGCCATCGGGCTCAACTGCGTACTGCTGCTGATGAAGGTGCGCTACGGATCGAAAAAGAAAAGGTGAGGTGGCGGCCTCGTTCAACCCTCCACCTTGGAGAAGGGGCAGACCGAAATGCACCTTCCACAGGCCTTCTCCGGCTTGCTACCATCGCCGATGAGCTTTACCTCGTACTCCCCGCACTTGGCCCAATCGATCACCAGGTCACGGTTCTCGGGGTGGTGCTCGAAATCAGGTCCCTTGAGGACCTTCATCGCGCAGCGGTCAATGCACGCAGTGCAATCCCCGCATTTGTTGTTGATCAGCTCAACCTTGCGGGTCACAGGCATGTCGGTCAAAACCGCTCCCATGCGCTGCCTGGCCCCGAACTGCTCGGTTATGAGAAGGCCGTTCTTCCCGATCCATCCCATACCCGACAGGGAGGCGATGGCCTTCTGGGAGATCGGCCCCAAAAGCTTCTCTGGGACCACCCTCTGTGCAGGGTGTATGAACCTGGCCTTGTAGCCCTCTGCGGTCAAGATCTCAGCGATCCTCTCTCCCGCCGCGATAAGCTTCTTGTTGCACATCTTGTAGGCCGAGCGCATCTCCTCGCTGGGCTTCTTCAGCGAAGCCAGCGCGGCCTCCTTGGGTATCTCCACTGCGAAGGTCACCGCGTAGGGGAATTCGAGTGTGGTGGCGTCCCCGGCCTGTATGCCCTTCAGCGGGGCCAAGTTGGCGAATCCCACCAGGCCTGAACCGGCCTCGCGGGCGGCGGCCTCTATCTTGGCATAAAGGGGTTCCAATGAACCTGGGGATGCAGAACTGGGTGTCATGTTCTGTCGATGGCATTGCGCATGATTTAAATATTGTCCCTGACGGAA
Organism: Methanomassiliicoccales archaeon; assembly: GCA_040765825.1. Lineage (GTDB taxonomy): Archaea > Thermoplasmatota > Thermoplasmata > Methanomassiliicoccales > UBA472 > UBA472. The sequence continues at coordinate 27,730 of JAXGRO010000005.1, read as the reverse complement.
CGGGCCTTTGGAACGATCTTCTAGAACAGCGAGCGGCCGCCCAGTTCCGTCAGGCGGTACACACGCCAGTTCTTGTTCTGCCGCCACTCGATCATGCCGGCCTTCTCCAGTATCCCCAGATGATAGGAGAGCTTGGAGTCGCTCAATCCCGCAAGCTCCTTGAGCACGCAGGGGCAGAGGTCGCTCGAGGAGAGAAGGTGCAGTATGAGCAGCCTGACCGGGTCCGACAGGGCCTGATGCCTCTCGGCCATGGCCTTGAGCTCCGCCGCGTCCGGGGCTTTTCCCTTCAGGCCCTCCCGTCCCCCGGCCGCCCTCAATCCGGCCGCCACCTCCTGCGGGAGGCTCTCGCAGGCCTCCCCCGACCGACCATTGCCCTCTTCCACCATTTGACCCACGGACATCAACCGTGTCCAGCAATTAAATTTTTGCCCGCCCCATCAGGATATGAGGAGCAGGCCCACGGACCTGAACTCGAAATGGGCGACCTTTCCGTACTCCATGTCCCGGCAGGGGATGGTGCGGATCTTCCAACCGACCTTCCTGGCCGTGGCGAAGACGTCCATCCCCGCGGCCTCCATGCTCGGTCTGACCAGGTCCATGTGCCGGCACTTCCTGCGCAAGCTCTCGTCCACCGGGCCGTCCGCCTCCTCGGCCACGCATTCCTGGCAGTATATGCAGGGGTAGGCCCCAAACCCGAAGGCCTTGTAGAAACCGTCGTAGAAGGCGGTCTTCTCAAGGGCATGCACGGTACGGTTGACCCAAATTATCAGCTCCTTGAACCAGGGATGGAAGTCCTCTGGAACGTCCTCCGGCGATGCCCCCTCCCGCCCGGGGACCCCGTCGAACCGGAGCAGCAGGGCGTGCTCGTACTCCGAAAGCATCCTCCTGGTCTCGTCCGGGGTGGGGGCGTAAGGGGGGCAGGACAGATGCTTGGCATAGCCCTTGCACCCGTAGCGGCACTTGAAGCGCACCCAATCGGCCACCACCACCTCCCTGGGTTCGATCACCGCGGTCCTGGCCTTCAAACCCCTGACCATCTCCGTCAGGCGTTCCATCTCCTCCGATATGCTCAGCACCGTTGTCACCACTGATGATACGCGGCGGTGCGGTAATCAAACCTGCGATGGACGTTAAAAGACGTCCAGCACCTGGATGTACTTGTACAGCAGGAGGATGACCAGTGAGTAGGCGGCGACGCGCAGGGAGATGATTATCACACCCATGTCCGGAAAGAGGCCGCTCAGCACCAGGCCATGGGACAGTGCGAACAGGCCGAACACCGCCGCCAGGCTCAGAGGCAGCCGATGCCTGCTCTTGCGGTACCCCATCACCCCCAGGACCACGATCGCCAGGCAGAGCAAAAGATTCACTACATGTACCAGCTCCATCGACTTCCCCCTGAGCTAATATGGGTATCGTATCATATAAAGAGATACCATCAATCCCCGTGGCCTGGGAGTGGCAGCTTCTGGCATGATCCACAGAATATGGTGGTCCTTCCGCCCACCGTGTCCGTGCGCAGGGCATCGCCGCATCGGGGGCAGGCCTCCCCGGCCGCCCTCCTCCTCAGAAGGAAGCCCGCCGGCAATCCTTCGAAATCCGTGCCCTGCTCGATCGAGGCGATCATCACCTCCCGGACCTTCCTGCCCAGCAGGCGCCTCGCCTCCGGTGGTATGTCTCTGACAAACGTGCGGGGGTGCAGCTCGGACTGAAAAAGAGCCTCGTCGGCGTAGAGGTTCCCCACCCCGGCCAGCACCCTCTGGTCCAGCAGGATGGGCTTGATGGACCCCCTGCGGGCGCCCAGCCTCTGAGCTATCTCCATATCCGTCAGGCCCAAGACATCCGGTCCCAACCCTCTGGCAGTCACGAACTCATTCACCGATCGTACGTAGCCGAAACGCCCGAAGCGCCGGGGGTCGTCGAAGACCAGTGACCCATGGTCCATGACCATCCGGAACCGCTCGTGGCGGGTCCGCCCTTCACCGGCATCCAGGAAATGCAGCGAACCGCTCATGCCCAGGTGGATGCGCACGAACCCCCGGCCCAGGTCCAGGAACAGGTTCTTTCCATGCCTGGCCGCCCCGATCAGGTCGTTTCCGCAGCACAGCCCCGTCAGGTCATCCCTCCCTCCCTCCAGCATCTTGAGGTCCGCCACCTCGGCCCTCAAGGACGTATGGCCCTGGGCGCGATGCTCGACGAACCGCCTGGCCGTCTCCACCTCTGGAAGCTCGGGCATGATCATCTCATGGGCTTTGCGGAAATTTACACGTTGGGGTGGACGAGAACCATGGTCGGGGACCTGAGGGAGGAACGTATGGGTGTTCATGGTCCCCGGTGCGCATCAATGGCCAGGGCAGGTTCGGTCCGATCGGATACCCGTGTCACACTGTCAGTGGTCACAAGTGTCCAACTCCGTTTAGTAAGGTGCCCATCCTAACCATGCATCAAGGAAAAGGTAGGTGCAAGACATGAACGACAACGAATGGAAGTGCGCGGACCACTGTGATTGGAGGGACGTCAAGGGACTGACCTGGAGGATGACATTCAGCGCCGTATCGGCCCTGGGCTGGTTCGGTTTCGTGATCGCCTGGCTGTTCTTCTTGGCCGGGGATTACGGGCTGCTGCAGAACATAGGGGTGCTGCTGCTGTCGGTGGTTGCCCTGGCAGCGATGAACGCTCCGGTCTGGATATCCTTCGCCAAGAGGATGGAGGGACTGGAGGACCTGCAATGCCCGGAGAAGGAGCACGGGGCCGCCAAGGCGGCGCTCGCCCTGGCCTGGATGGTCGCGATAGGCCTCTGGCTGCTCATCTACGCCGGGGATTACAGCCTTTACCAGAACCTGGCTGTGCTGCTGCTGTCCCTGGTGCCGGTCGGGGCGGCCAACCTGCTCCTGAAGCTCCGCTAGGTCAAAGGGGCAGCGGAGAATCCTGGGCGGCCTTGCTCAGGACCTCCTTCAATTTTTCTGCGGTGGGCACGCCGCCGAACAGGGTGAGCTTCTCGTTGATGAACAGGGCCGGGGCCACTGCTGGCCCGTACTTCTGGTACAGGGGATGGATCTCGGCGATGAAGTAGTAGCTGATGCTGATCCTGGCCTCTGTGGCGGTGATGAGGTCTATGTCCGCCTCCATCCCGGTCTCCTTCAGGACCCGTCTGATCAGCTCGATGTACCGCCGGTCGTGCACCGCGGTCTGGGGCTGGCAGCAGGCCGCGGAGAATATGGTCAGGCGCAGCTTATTCGCCATACAGCTCCCTTCCCACCTTCCTGAGCATCTCCATGCCGTACACGTCCGTGTCGAACAGCGGCACCTCCCTGTTCGGAATGCCCTTGAACCGCTCAGCTATCTCCCTCAGGTACTTTTCCTGGGTGGCCCTCCTCCTCTCCAGGAACCAGTTGCCCTTCAGCACCTCGGTGGGGATGACCTCGTTGACGATGAGCGAGCGGACCTTTATGCCGAAGCCGCCCAGGTCCTCGATGGCCCTGGCCGTCTCCTCTATGGGCAGCTTCTCCGGCAGCAGCACCAGGTTGAACGCGGAGATGCTCTCGTCCGAAAGCCCCCTCACCGACTTGTCGTACCTGGCCTTCTCCGCCTCCAGGTCAGCCACCATGTTCTCGTCATACACGAAGCCCAGAACCTCGGACAGCTCCCGGCGGTTCTTGATCTGGTTGGCGATATACCCGGACCAGTCGAAGGGCATGGACAGCTCCCGCAGGGTGTGGCCGGTGGGGGCGGTGTCGAACACCACCTTGTCGTGCTCGGTGTCCTCGAAGTAGCTGACGAACTGATCGAAGGCCGCGATCTCTTCCGTGCAGGGGGTGGAGAGCAGTTCGCTGCCGAACATGGAGGAGAATCCCTCCATCATCCCCTCCAGCCTGGTCTGGAACACTCCCATGGCCTTCTTGGGGTTGATGTTCAGGCCGCACAGGTTCCGCTCGATACCGATCTTGGTGACCTCGGTGGCGCTGATGTCCTGGCCGTAAATGGCCGACAGGCTGACGGTCGGGTCGGTGGCCACGATCAGGGTCTTGTAGCCGTGGTCCGATAGCCAAGTGGCGGTCGTGGCCGCCATGGTGGTCTTCCCTACCCCTCCCTTCCCCCCGAAGAAGAGGAACTTCCTGCTCTCGATGACCTTCCTCAGTTCGTGATTGTTCATGAGTATCGACATAATAACAATCGTCAACTAGATATTTCTATGCGCTGGACCCCCACAAAGGGTATCATTTGAAATTCGACAGATAACGATTTATATGCGTCCAAGGCCTTCATACCTAGAGGTTCTTCAGATGGACGATGCTGGAGCGGACGATACCAAGTTCAAAAAACTGAGGCGGTTCAACCTGATAATGGGGTTCTTCCACTTCATCCAGGCCGCCATTATGCTTGCGATAGCGAACTACGATGTGCAGATGAGGTTCACCACCTCGTACATCGATGCCTCGGGCGGTTTCCCGCCCACCGGCCCCGGTTCCGCTGAACTGTTCTTCAGCGTGCCTCTGGGCCCTATGGTGGCCATCTTCCTACTCATGTCGGCCATAGCCCACTTCTCCGTATCCACTTTCGGATACAAGTGGTACGTGGCCAACCTCAAGCAGAACATAAACAAGGCCCGCTGGTTCGAGTACGCCGTGTCGTCCTCGTTCATGCTGGTGGTCATAGCCTGGCTCTGCGGTATGTTCGACTTCATATCCATAATGCTGCTGTTCTGCCTGAACGCCTGCATGAACCTGTTCGGTTACATGATGGAGCTGCACAACCAGACCACCAAGAGGACCGACTGGACATCCTTCATCTTCGGTTGCTTCGCCGGACTGATACCCTGGATCGCCCTCTTCATGTACTTCACCGGGGTCCGGGGCGGCAGCCCGCCAGGCTTCGTCTACGGCATCATGATCTCCATCGCCTTCTTCTTCAACATATTCGCGGTGAACATGGTGCTGCAGTACAAGCAGGTGGGAAAGTGGAAGGATTATCTCTACGGCGAGAGGTTCTACATAATCCTGAGCCTGGTGGCCAAGTCCGCCCTGGCCTGGCAGGTGTTCTCCGGCACCATGGTGGGCTCCTAAGCCCTCCAAACCATTTCCTTCATTTTTCAACCACGTACCTTCTGACCTTCCCGTGTTGGACCAATCTGCCGTTCTCGAGGGTGGATATGGCACCATGGCCCCCGCAGACCAGGCACTTCCTGCCGTCGGCGCGCTCGGATTCCACCTTCTCGATCAGCCTTATTAGCCCCTTGCGCTCCTGGGCGGCCTTGGCGCTGTCCACGTTCACCGAGGTCATCAGGTTCTTGGCCAGGGTGGCGAAGTCCCTGCGCTCCTCGGTCAGGCTGTCAAAGTTGATCAGGCTGTCCCCGGTGAAGAGGGCCATCTCCCCCGGGAAGAAATAGAACACCTGCCCCTGGGTATGCCCCCCGAACCCCTCCAGGACCTCGCAGTCCATGCCCGCCACCGGGAGGCGGGCCAGGACCTTGAAATCGCCCCGTTCGCCGATCGCGGCCGAGGGGAAGATGTTCGGATGCTCGGCCGCGGCAAAACCCGAGAACAGGTTGATGAGCTTGGTGTAGACCTCGGCCAGGATCGAACCGGCGCTCTCGGACCCGTAGGCCCGGTTGGACTGCCTGATCATCTCCACTGTCTCCGGATGCATCCAGACGTCCGCCGTCAGCAGCCCGGATGACCCGGAATGGTCGGCGTCCCCGTGGGTCACCAACACCTGGTGGACCAGCCCCACGCCTCCCCATCCTTCCACCTCCATCATGCGATCCAGGTCCCGGAAGTAGATGCCGAAGCCGGTGTCGATCATGGCCACCTCCCCGTCGTACCTCAGCAGGTAGGCGTTGCCCCCGCAGGGGAGCTGGGCGCAGAGCAGCTCCGCTCCTCCCAGCCGAGCGCCCTGAAGGTCGGCATAGAAGCCCGCGCCCGCGGTACCCTTCAACCCCTGGCCGCTGCGCAGAACGTCGGCGAAGGCCTGCTTGGGGTCGGCTCCAAGGTTCATCAGCTCCTGGGCCACGTGGTTGATGTCGGAGAGCAGCCGGAGCAGGAAGGCATCCTCGGCCCTGCCGATCAGCCCGCGCAGCTCCTGGGCGAAGCGGATGTAGAAGACCGTGTCGTCGAGCTTCTGCCCGGTGGTATCGTACTCCAGGATCTCCAGCGGATACCTGCTCTTCAGCTCCCCCAGCAGGCGGTCCACCGCCCCGGCCTCCTCCACGGTCAGGGACACGGTCAGGCGCTCGGGGTGCTTTCCCCGGTCATCGAAGTCCAGGAAGTCGATGTTGCACCTGGATGCCGTGGTGTGGTTCAGGAAGTCGAACAGGGCCCCGCTGCGGTTGGGCAGCCGCACCTGGAACTTCAGGAAGCTGGGCACGATCATCTGCCCCTGGAGGTAGCCGATCTCCTCCAGCTCTGAACGCATGGCCATGTACTCCTCATCGGTGCAGCGGGCCTCGAAGAATACGGTGTAGGGGTCGATCCTCTTATCATACTGGATGCGATCGATGTTCCCCCCGTGCCGCTTGACGATCTCCGCAGCCCGGTGCAACGCCCCCGGTTCATCGGGCATCTTGGCCACGAAGTAGTGCCTCTGCATCGGACACAGGATGCCCCTGCATGCCTTATATCTTAGGCCGCCTGAGATCGATGAGACTTGCTGTGGAGGTGAACACCCTCAGCTCATTTCATCTTGGAGGCCATGCTCACCGCCACCTTCAGCTGGTTGAGCATGCACTGTTCAACGTAATACCCCTTCATGGTGCGCAGCTCCCCGTACATATCCTCAGGGGACCTGCCGATCAGCTCCTTCACCGACCTTATGCCCAGCATGTAGAGCGGCTCGGCGACCTTCTCTCCTACCACCGGTATGGTCCGCAGCTCCTTTAGAACCGACTCCCTGTCCTCATCTGTCATCAGAGTTAAGGATGGAAGCTCTTGCGATATAATCCTTCTGTGGGCTTTATGGGGAACGGGCTGTCACGGCCGTCTCAGGGGCGCAGTTGGCTGGCCCGGCGCAGGATGCCCCTCACCGACTCGGTCATCTGCCCCTCGTCCATTATCCCGATGAGCATGTAGCTGAAGGTGAAGGCGAAGTATGGAATGAGGTAGGCCCAATGGAATGGAACGAGGACTATCAGGGCCACCAGGGCGAAGTCGCTGAAGGGGCGGTAATGAAGGAAGTATTCCACCGCCCTCCCCAGGTTCCGGCCGTGGGCGAACCCGTCGGCCAGCTCATCCACCGCCCCAGCGATCAGGAACACCGCCAGTGGGACGAGCATGATGTCCGCTCCCCATAGGAAGGCACCCAAGGCGAACGTCGCCAATCCGGTGACGGTTCCGGCCATGAAGCTCCAGTTGTCGATCTTCTTGGTCACGATCAAGCTGATGAGCATGGCCAAGAAGAAGGCGGTGGAGAACCCGCCGTCCAGGACCATCACGGCGCCCATGATCAGGCCCGAGATGATCGCCAGGGTCTTGGCCAAGGAGATGGAGCCGATCCCCTCGTCATAGGCCTGATCGATGTATTTTATCGCCCCGCCAAGGAAGGCGTATGATGATACCAGGATGGCGATGCGCAACGGCACATCCCCTGCAGCGGCCAACATCTCTAGCGTGAAAATCTCTCCCATCGATCGAGCTTATCAGGTGGACTCCACCGAAGTTGGATTTTATAAGCGTTTGGTTTGTAAAAATATTCGACGGGTTCGCCATCGTCGAATGACGTAAGAAATCTACGCCTTATTAAAAAGTCCAAGACCCTCATGCGAATTTCACTTAGCCCATTGTCGAAATGCGGACCTATCCGATGCGGAATCGGTTTAACGGCGTAAAAGTTTGATATTGAACAAAAAATATTATGATGATGATAATTGGTGTCTGGAACTCAAAAAGTACTTATATACTATCAACGAATGTGAAACATCGGCCCCAGTAGGGACTGGAGGTGTTTACCTATGGCAAAGAAGGAGGAGAAGAAGGCGGAAGCCAAGAAGAAGAAGTGATTCTTCGTATCTTCACCGTTTCTCAAACACCGCCAGGTTCATCGCCTGGCCTTTTTTATATTCGAATCCAACTTATAAATAATGGCTCCGCCACTTACGGAAACGATGAAGTGGCGCTCCCACATCTCCATCGGCAAGGCCATAGCCGACCGGCTGCAGATGCCCCCCGGGGAGAAGCAGGCCTTCCTGGACGGCATGGTGGAGCCGGACCGCCACAAGGAGCGCATCGGAAACCGGTACCGATCCAGGCGGGTGGGGCACCACCAGCCTCCGCGCAGGGTGATCATGTTGCACGTCTGGATGGCCCGAAGGTCCTTCCTGCGCAACGACAATTACCAGGGCTGCAGGCATCTGGGCATGGCATTGCACTACGTTCAGGACCGCTCCACGGCCAAGGGGCTCATGGGCCTATCCCACGACCGCCGCGAGTCGGCTATAGCCGACCTCGATGTTCCCATGGACGCCGTGCGGGAGGGTCTGCGCAGGTATTCGCCCTCCCCCGGCTTCGTTTCCCGCAGCATCTCCCTCACCCGGCCCAGAAAGGACCCCCGGAGCGCCCTTTATCAGGCGGCCTTCCGGTCCGCGTCCATCTCCGCGGCGGTCATGGACCTGAGGAAGGGCTCGGATTTCAGGCGCAGCTACCGCGCCGCTCTGCGCAGGCACTCCCTGATATTCGTCCCCCTGGCCGTCGGTTCGCTGGCCATCGGGCTCTCCCTGATGGTGCTGTGGGCCTCTCCCATACCCTTCCTCATCTCCTGGTTCCCGGTGGCGGCGGCCGCATGGATGGACAGACCATACCGCCGCATGTCCCGTCTGGCTGCCTGGCACGGCCTGGGTAGGAATAAATAGCCAGGAGGAGGATTCATAATTCCCATGCTCCCGCCATCGTCTTCCCATGAAAGGAGGCGGAGGGTCCTGCGCCCCGCCGCCTCCAAGGGCCCGATCATATACTGGATGAGCCGGGACCAGCGGATCGAGGACAACTGGGCGCTATCTCACGCCCAGGCCCTGGCGCAACGGGAGGGGGTGCCCATGGGCGTGGTTTTCTGTCTCTCCCCCACCTTTCTGGAGGCCCGTCCGCGGCACTACCGGTTCATGCTGCGCGGTCTGAAGGAACTGTCGGAGGCGGCAAGGGGCCTCAGCATCCCTTTCTTCCTGCTTCCGGGACAGCCCCGGGACTCCCTCCTTCCCTTCCTGGAGGAATGGGGCGTATCCCTGGTGGTCACCGATTTCGATCCGCTGCGGGAGAAGCGGGAATGGGTCCGGGGGGTGATGGAAAGGTGCGAATGCGGCTTCGAGGAGGTGGACGCCCACAACATCATCCCCTGCTGGGTGTCCTCACCAAAGCAGGAGTTCGCCGCCTACACCTTCCGTCCCAAGGTCCGCCTGCATCTGAACGATTTCCTGGACCGGGCGCCAACGCCCCATGCATCGCTCCCCTGGCCCGGCGACGTTCCCGGGGCGGACATCGAAGGGCCGTTAAAGAGCATCGGTGACCAAGCTGACCCGCATTGGCAAGGGGGTATCGGGCAGGCCCGTTCGGCCCTGGACAGCTTCCTGGAGAACCGGCTGGTAGGATACGCTTCCAATAGGAACGACCCCAACCTGGGCTGGCAGTCCCAGCTCTCACCGTACCTGCACTTCGGGATGATCTCGGCCCTGGAGGTGGCGCTGGCGGTGATGGGCTCCTCCGCCCTCCAGGAGGACAAGGGGGCCTTCCTGGAGGAGCTGATAGTCCGCCGGGAGCTCTCGGACAACTTCTGCCACTACAATCCATGGTACGATTCCGAGGAGGGGTTCCCCGGCTGGGCCAAGGACACCCTGCGGCAGCATCTGAAGGACCGCCGGGAGTACCTCTACACCCAGGAGGAGCTGGAGCGATCGGACACACACGATCCACTATGGAACGCGGCTCAGACCCAGATGGTGGTGGAGGGGAAGATGCACGGATGGCTGCGCATGTACTGGGCCAAGAAGGTACTGGAATGGACGGAGACGCCCGGGGACGCCCTGCGCATCGTCAACTCCCTAAACAACAGGTACGAGATGGACGGGCGGGACCCCAACGGATACGCCGGGGCGGCCTGGAGCATCGGGGGTGTGCACGACCGGGCCTGGAACGAACGGCCAGTCTTCGGCAAGGTGCGCTTCATGAACCTGAACGGGGCTTACCGCAAGTTCGACGTGGACCTGTTCGTGGAGAGATTCTCCGCCCTCAGATGACGATGGGCCGGTCCTTCTCAGGCAGGATGCAGCGCACTGGACACATTTTCTTGAACTCTTCGGGGCGGGAGCAGTGCACCGGGACCACCACCTCCGGGTCCACGCGCTCGATCAGCCTCATCAGGTCCTCCGGGGAGAGGTGGCCGGAGGCGTGGAATCCCCGCTCGAAGTCCAGCCTCCCTCCGTCCATGGAAATGCCCCGGCAGCGGAAACCCATCAGCTCTATCCAGTTCATGAGCTTCTGCAGGTTGTCGGTCTGCCTCAGGTCATAGGCCATGCTGTTGGAGTAGATGTACGTCCCGCCCCTCCACTCCAGGTCCAGGAGCTTGGTCATGTCCCAGAAGGAAAAGCACAGCATGTACTCGCGGGGGTTGGAGGCCACATCGTCCGGGTCCGCTACCTGCCATCCCCTGTCCTTCAGTCCCTGCACCTCGTCCAGGTCCTCGCCGTTAAGGGACCGGTAGACCCAGAGGCCGTCCTTGCGCACGTTGCCGTCGACCTTGGCGATGCTCTCCAGGAAGGCCACGTCCCTGTGGGTGACCACCATCCTCTTTCCGGTGGACATGGCGATGTCGATGAACGAGTCCAGGCGCTCAAAGTTGTTGGCGGAGAAGTCGGCGATGGTGAGTCCGTCGCTCTCCTCCACCGCCGTCCGGCAGTTCTCCCGGACCATGGCCTCGGTCATCTCCTGTTGTTCGGATGCCCGTCCGACGCGGGTGCCCTCGATGATCAGGGCCGTCGGTTGCAGCTGCCTGGCGCCCTCCGCGAACTCCGAGGTCAGGTGCCCGTTCGTCCCGTGGGCCCGGAGGTCCCCGGTGTAAGCCACCCAGTCGCCCCCACCGTGACGGACGGCGAAGGCAGTGGCACCGTACACCGAATGGTCCACCGGGAACGCCCGGTATTCTATGCCGCCAATGTCCCCCGTTCCCGCCTCCACTTGGCAGCAGGAGCCCTTCCTCCATCCCGGATCGTCATCTATGACCTCCCCGGTCAGAACCCAGCGGTGCCCGCAGACCTCCTTGTCCCTCCCTCGGGGCGACACCAGGACCCGGGGTTCGTCATCCTTGCCCACCTTCTTCACGTGGTCGAAGAGGTCGGTGGGGGCGAAGGAGTTGCGCAGCTCCAGGGAGGAGCGGAGCAGGGCATAGGTCATGGTGCTGGCCACGATGGGAATGTCTGCCCTCAGGAAGCCGGCGTGCCCGTAATGGTCGTAATGCGCGTGCGACAGGAAAAGGGCGTCCACCCTCGCCGGGCGCAGGCACTCGCGGTCCACATCCCGGGGGAAGAGGTCATGCCTATAGCAGTCCAGGGGGGGCAGCATTTCCAGGCGAAGGTAGTCCTTGATCCCCCGTCCCTGCCTGGGCCTCATGAGCTCGGTGAAGAAGCGGTTGCCGATGTCGAAAGGCTCTCCGAAATCGAAGAAAAGTCCCCGGTCCCCAAGGTCCACATGGACCTTGTTCCCGCCGATGGCGCCCGCTCCTCCATGGACAGTTATCCGCATGTTCCCCCAACAGGGACGGGCCAGCCCCCTTATAATTGTATACCGGCCATTATCGCGGTAAGAGCGCTTCTCCTCCAACGACCGGTCCTCGGCCCGGCATCATCTCGGAGAAACGAATATATCCGGCGAGCTTGTTTGACGCAAACATGGCAGCCATGACCTTCGCTCAGAAGGTTCTATCAAGGGCCAGCGGTAAGGATGTCTTCCCCGGGGACATAGTGTCGGCCAGGATCGACCTGGCCATGTCCCATGAGAACGCCGCCCTGGTGCTCCGTTCGTTCCAGCAGATCGGGGCCAAGGAGGTGTGGGACCCCGAGAAGATAGTCCTGCTCTTCGACCACCGGATTCCAGCCAACACCACCAAAGCGGCGGAAGGCCATCAGTCAGTCCGCAATTTTGTGAGGGGGGAGGGGCTGCCCAACTTCTACGACCTCCGAGAGGGAATATGCCATCAGGTACTGCCGGAGAAGGGACATGTATTGCCGGGGATGCTCATCGTGGGGACCGACTCGCATACTACGACATACGGCGCTCTGGGTGCCTTCTCCACCGGCATAGGTGCGACGGAGATGGCCGCCGTGTGGGCGACCGGTGAACTGTGGATGAAGGTCCCACAGACCTTCCGCTTCCACTTGAACGGAAGGCTGGATGGACCCACCTCGGCCAAGGACGTGATCCTTCACCTGATCGGTAAGATGGGCGCGGACGGCTGCGATTATCGCTGCACTGAGTTCGTGGGCCCGGTCGTGGACGAGATGTCCGTGTCCGGAAGGATGACCATGTGCAATATGAGCATGGAGATGGGGGCCAAGGCCGGAGTAACCTTCCCGGATGAAAAGACCAAAGACTATCTCAAGGGAAGGACGACCGCGGTATTGGAACCCGTTCTGTCAGATTCGGAGGCGGAGATCGAGAAGGAGTTCGACATGGATATGACCGATCTCCCTCCCCAGGTAGCCTATCCGCATTCCGTGGACAACGTCAAGCCGGTGGAGGAGATGGCCGGCATACCCATGGACCAGGCGGTCATCGGCTCCTGCACCAACGGCCGGGCCGAGGACCTGCTGGCGGCGGAGAAGGTTCTGCGCGGGAGGAGGGTGGCTGATAGCACTCGCCTCATAGTCGTCCCCGCCTCGCGGGAGGTCTACCTATGGGCCGCGGACAGCGGCATACTGTCCTCCCTGGTGCGCTCCGGCGCGATAGTCACCAACCCGGGCTGCGGGCCCTGCCTGGGCGCCCACCAGGGGCTGCTGGCCCCGGGGGAGAGGTGCATAGCCACCACCAACCGCAATTTCCGCGGAAGGATGGGCTCTCCGGATTCGGAGGTGTACCTGGCCTCCCCGGCCACGGTCGCCGCTTCGGCGGTGAAGGGATGCATCGCCGATCCCAGGGAGGTGTGGGCATGAGAGGAAGGGTCTGGAGGTACGGCGACCATGTGAACACCGACGTGATCATTCCCGGCCGGTACCTGGACGATTACGACGTCAAGAACATGGCCAGGCATGCCCTGGAGGACCTGGACGCAAGCTTCGCCAAGGAGGTGTCCTACGGGGACATAATCGTGGCCGGAAGGAACTTCGGATGCGGATCCAGCAGGGAGCAGGCCCCCCTGGCCCTGAAGGGTGCAGGCGTGGGGGCGGTGGTGGCGGTGAGCTTCGCGCGCATCTTCTTCCGCAACGCCGTCAACGTCGGCCTGCCGGTGATCGAATGCGACGCCACCGGGATGTTCGACAAGGGGGACATCGCCCTCATCAATCTGGAGAAGGGGATCCTGGTGAACGAGAACAGCGGGGCCACGGCCAAGTTCGAGCCCCTGCCAGGCTTCCTCCTGGAGATATTGAAGGAAGGGGGTTTGGTCGCCCATACCGCCAAACGCTTCCGCTAGAGGAAGGTATATAAGTGGGGAAGGATTGGGTGGATGCAGGCAGGTCCCCAGCTACCCCCTGAAAAACCCGGTATAACGGTGTCTGGCATGCCCTGCGCAGGTCGTGAAAAAATTTATAAGCCCCTCGCTAATATGGGGACACTCCCCCTTATGGTGAATTCATGAAGTATACTAGATTTGAGAAGGCGCGCATTATCGGTGCCAGGGCACTTCAGATATCCCTAGGCGCGCCTGTGCTTCTAGAGATCCCTGAAGGGATGATCGACCCGATCACAATTTCTCAATTGGAGTTCGACAAGGGTATTATCCCGATAACGGTAAAGCGCGATAAATGAGGTTATTGAAATGAGCGACGAGACCAAGACCGATCTTCTCGTACCGGAGGACGTGTATCTGACCTCCGGCGTCCACATTGGCACCCAGCAGAAGAGTGCTGACATGAAGGATTTCATCTTCAAGGTCAGGACCGATGGCCTGTACGTCATGGACGTCAAGCAGACCGATGTCCGCATCAGGGCCGCGGCCAAGTTCCTTTCCCGATTCAAGGCCGACCGCATACTGGTCGTTTCCGCCAGGCAGTATGGCCAGAAGCCCGTGAGGGTCATGTCCAAGGCCATAGGCGCCATGTACTTCGAGGAGAGGCTCATCCCCGGTTCCCTGACCAACCCGGTCCTGAACCGCTACATCGAGCCCGATGTGATAGTGGTGACCGACCCGGCCGCCGACCAGCAGGCCGTCGCCGAGGCCCTCAACGTGGGCATCCCGATCGTGGCCCTGTGCGACGCCAACAACGAGACCAGGAACGTGGACCTGGTCATCCCCACCAACAACAAGGGGAGGCGTTCCCTGGCCTGCGTCTACTGGTTGCTGACCCGCGAGATCCTCAAGGAGCGCGGACAGCTGGTCAGGGACGAGGATTTCAAGCTGGGCATCGACGACTTCGAAGCCAGCCTGTAAACCCCAACCCTTTTCAACTCCCTTTCCCTATTTTCCTTCATGGTTCGCCGAGCGGCCGTCGCTGGCCAATTCTATTCTTCGTCAAAGAACGCCCTGGTAAAGGAGCTGGAGCGCTGTTTCCTCTCCCCCCTGGGACCTGGGCGGCTGCCCGTGGTGAACATGGAGGGGAACAGGAGTCTGGTGGGCGCGATGGTCCCTCACGCCGGACTGGTCTTCTCCGGTCCGGTGGCCGCCCACGTGTACGCGGAGATGGCCGCGGACGGGCTGCCGGAGACGGTGGTGATCATCGGTCCCAATCACACCGGTTACGGAAGGCCGGTATCTGTCAGCAGCGAGGACTTCGAGACCCCGCTGGGAGTGGTCAGGGCCGATCTGGATATCATTTCGCGATTGAGGGGCGTGGTGGAGATCGACCGGGCCGCCCACCTCTATGAGCACAGCCTGGAGGTGCAGCTGCCTTTCCTGCAGTACCTGTCCCCCGAGATAAAAATGGTCCCGGTGGTGATGGGTCAGCAGGACATCGTCATGGCGAGGGAGACGGCCAGGGTGTTGCACGAGGCGTGCAAGGGCAAGGACGTGGTGTTCATGGCCTCTTCAGACCTATCGCACTATGTGTCGCCAGAGGTGGCCAAGAAGAGGGACGGGTTGATATTGGATAGGCTGCTGGCCCTGGACCCCGAGGGTGTTATGGAGGTGGTTGAATCCCACAGCATTAGCATGTGCGGGCCCGGTCCAGTGGCCACCATGCTGCTGGCCTGCGGCGGGAGGAAGGCCCGGCTGCTGCACTACGGGAATTCCGGGGATGTCAGGCCGATGGGCGATGTGGTGGGGTACGCGGCGGCGGTGGTGGAGAGGTAGCCCACCCATCGATGCTTTAAATATATAGTGAAATACATATACCGATTGGCCCTCCCAGAGGGGGCCATTCAAGGGAGAGATCATTATGGACGGAACAAAGACGTGTCCCTACTGTGGGAAGTTGGCCAACGCCGACGCCCAGTTCTGTCAGGGCTGCGGGAGGAGCATCAGCGCTCCATCCCAGTATGCTGAGCAGCCGCCTCAGCAGGGATATCAGCAGCCGCCTCAGAACTATCAGCAGCAGCCGCCTCAACAAGGCTATCAGCAGCCCCCGCAGGGTGGATGGCAGCAGCCAGCCCCCGCTTACGGAGCACCCGCTTACGGGGCTCCAGGCCAGCCCTACGGTCAATCGTACGGCGGGGCCAAGGGGCAGATCGCCGGCGCCATCCAGAACCGCAACATGACCGATGTGATCACGAGCGGCATATGGATCCTGTGGCCGGTCGTGTCCCTGATCATCGCAGGGGTCATCGGCATTGTGTTGACCATACTGCTCGGGTTCTGGGGCTTCATGATAGCGCTTCCCATCGGCGTAGTGCTGTTCGCCTTGCTCAACTACAAGCTGCTCAAGAGGATGGACGACCACCGCAAGCGCGAGATGGCGCTGCGCATGGCGGTCATCTCCTATCTTAAGGAGAAGGGCGCCGAGACCGGAAGGGCCCAGCTTATCGCCAACGAGATATCCGCCCTGGAGAGCATCAACCAGGAGGCCATGTACAAGGAGAAGGAGAGGACCCCGGTCCTGTGGACCATCATCAGCCTGCTCCCGCTCCTGAACTACCTGGTCATGTACTTCCTGGCCGAGTACCCGTTCGACCACGACCGCAGGTGGCACGCCTTCACCCAGTACACCCAGGCCGCCTGCCAGAAGCTGGGGATCAACATAATGACCCCCTCCTGGAGCACCCTGAAGGAGAGGCCCAACATACTGCTGCTGATCCTGACCCTGCTCTTAGGCATTGTGGTCTTCGTCTGGTACTACTTCATCATCAAGGACCTCAACGACCACTTCACCGCGCAGTGGCAGTTCGAGGACCAGCTGATGGCGCAGCTCCGGTAAAAAGGAAGAAAAGGGTTTGGGAAAAAACCTCTTCCCGTTTTTCTTATATTTTTCTCATGCGACCGAGCACTGGCTCGTATACGAAACCCTTGTCCAGAAGGGATCCGGCGATGGCGTCCATCTCCTCGCGGTCGATGCCCTGGGCCTTGCCCTTCTGCAGGACCTCGTCCCAGGCCGCTCCCTTCCCCGAATCCAGGCTCTCGATCATGGAGAGGACCAGCGCCTCCTTGTCCACGTCGTCCTCCTCTTCCACCTCGATCTCCTCTGGTACGGACGGCTCATGGGGCATCTCCGGACCGGTCTGGTACTCGGGAAGCAAGAACTTCAGGGCATCGGTGACCATGCTCCTGTAGCGGGCCAGGTCGTCGGGATGGTAGTGGGCGATGCTCTCCACCGCCCCCTCGGCCAGGGGTTTGCTGAAGCCGATCTGCATGAGCTTCTCCACAGTGGGCTCCCCCAGCTTCATGGCCTCCTCCATGGCCGATATGCGGTCCAGAGTGGCGCGGCAGGTCTCCAGGACCCATCCGTCGCGTATGGGCGCCTCCACCTTCCCCACCCTCTCCGGACGTATGGAAACGTACAGCTTGCCCTCCTCCGGTGAATATGTGCGGAACTTGCCGACCACGGCCACGAAGCAGGGCGGCTGCAGCTTGGCCAGGGCCATGCTGGCCTCCGGCTGGTACTGTCCCGCGGTCATGTAGAAAGTGCCGGTAGGGTCGGTTATCTTGGCCCTCCAGACCGGTTCGTTCTCGTTCCCCACGTTCTCGTTGTCGGTGAGCACTCCCACCACGAAGAGCCGGTTTATCTTGGCACCCAACGGGGATATCAGGTAGGAAGGTGTCTTCTCCCCCTCGCCCTTGATCTCGTAGCTGGAGGAGTTGAACTCCGCGGCGAAGACCCTCCAGGCCACCTCCCTGGACATCAATTGAACCCCTCCAGTTCAGTAAGGAGCTTGGCACCCTCCTCCCTCACGTCGGCCTCCAGGAACTCCGCCTCTCGAGCGATCATCATGGGGCCGAAGTCATCGCTGCGCACCATGCCCCTGACCTCCAGGGTCCTGGCAAAAAGCTTCTCCTCGGCCATCTCCTTGATGGCGTCCGGGTTGCGCTCCTCGGTGGTGATCTTGACCGCCTCCTCCATGGTGATGCTTAGAAGCTTCTCCGTCAGTTCCTTTCCGAACACCACGTTCATGGATGCCGTGCCATCGTCCAGTATGGCCTTTATGCGCAGGTCGTCCGTGCCCTTCACCTTCCCGTGGACGCGGCAGGTGCTCTTCTGCAGCACCCTGCGGCAATCGGGGCAACGCATGACCAGGCCGCTGCCGTCACGCACGTCCACCAGGGTGCCGCGGACGACCACGTCCATGGCCCCTCCGGAGAGCTCCACGTCCTCCAAGGTCCTGGGTTTGGGAACGCTCGAGGTAAGGTCGCCCAGGGCGCCCTTGGCCAATGGCTGGACCTCGGCCTTGTCCCCCAGGTTCAGCTTGGGCATCCCCCGGAAGGTCTTCACGTAGGCGCCAACGATGCGCACCTCGTCGCCCTCCTTCACCTGAGCCTCCTTCCAGACGGTGAACTCGACGCTGCCGGTGTCGTCGGTGAGTATGCCGGTGAGTATGGTCTTCTTCTCCCCGGAGGCGGTGATCTCCTTGCTCTCCACCTTGGCGACCTTGCCGGAGATCACGACGTAGTTCATTCCCTCCGCGAGGTCGGCCACCTTCACCTCGGCCGATCCTCCGGAAGAGGGCAGGTCCGCCACGTCCAGCACCTCGTCGCTCTCCTCCACCGCCGCACGGTTGCCCAGGTTGAGCTGGGGCGTACCCTTGTACTCCTTGGTGTAGGCGTTGTGTATTATTACCGTGGACCCTTCCCGAAGCTGCACCGACTCCGTTTCCCAGACGGTGTATGGCACCCTCCCGGTCTCGTCGGCGACGTAGCCGTAGACGATGCTCTTCTGCGCGCCGCCCACCTCGATGGTCTTGGGGTTGACCGTAAGCACCTTGACCAGAAGGTCCACGGACTGCTCCGAGCCCGTGAGCTCCGACACGGTCTTCCTTCCGCCCCCTCCGCCCAGGGCGTTGGGGTCCCCTCCCATCTTCTTCAGGATGTTCCTCTTGGCCCATTCCGGGGTGACCCGGTAATGGTTCAGGTAGGTGTCCAGCTGTTTGAATATCTCTTCCTTGTCCGCTTTGTTCCCGAGCACCCTGGCGATCTCCTCAACTAGGGGTGCGAGTTCCTCTCTGTCCATTTCATGCCTCCTTTCCTTAGCTATTAAGGCGGCACATTATGCCCGTTTCGTTTAATAGCATTATTCACCGGAAATTGAAAATGAGAAGGAAAGGGCCTCAAATGAAATGAGGCCAGTAAAGAAATGATTTTCCGAGGACCGTTGAAAATGGATCACTCGGTGAAGGTCTCGCCGCGCTCGTACTTCTCCTTCAGGTGGGAGATGAGTATGTCACGGTTGTTGCGCAGGTGGGACTCATACCATGCCAGCACCACATCGGCCAACTTCTCATGGAAACGGTCCATATCGAACTTGGAGAGCGGGGAGTCGTAGATCACGAACTGCCCGAATATCCTCTTCCATCCGGCGTACTTGTAGTAATGCTCCCCCTCGCAATAGTCGAAGACCATGCGCAGGCAGGGCGTGGTGTCCACCGCGTAGTACATGACCTTGAGGGAATCCCCCATGCGGCCCTGGGTCTGAGTGCGATCGACCAGCTGGACCTTGGTGACGGCTTCGAAGTCGTACTCGTTCTTGAACCGCCACTTGACCGGGAACTCCTCGAACTGGGCGAACTCGCTGTAGGTCGGCTCCATGTTCAATTGCACGTTGATGCGGGAGAACCGGTTCAGAACGTTCCAGAAATCTCCGATTATGGTGCGGTTGATCGTGGTCTTCTGGAAGTTGATCTCTTCCTTGTCCTTGGAGATGGCGTCGGTACGGGCTGACAGTTCGGCATCCAGCTTGGCGAACCAATCCTCGTCCTTAGCCTTTTGCACCTTCTTTTCTGGAACCATTGGAGTCTCCTCTGGCATAATTGCCATACAACCATAAAAAGATATCTCATTCAAATAATAACCCAGCATTAGCGCTGGTGCCCTCTGTTGCGGATAACCTTTTCTAATGACATGGCATTACTCGCCCAATGGGCTTCATCGAAGGGCTGACGGCGTTCCTTGAGCAGGTCCAGGGGGACCCTCTCACCTACTCCATCGTCTTCTTCATCTACATCATCGCCGCGAGCATCATCCTGCCCATACCCGTGGAGCTGCTGCTCTTCGTCAGTCCGGCCACTCCCTTCATCCTAAAGGCCTTGATCATGGGAGTGGGGAAGGCCGTCGGCAGCGTGGTGGTGTTCTACATCGGATTGAACGTGGAGAAGCCCATAATCGGCCTGACCGAGAAATGGGGTTTCTTCCGCATGGTGGTCTCCACCTGCAAGTGGCTGGTGGACAAGCTGGGCTACATCGGCCTGTACCTCATACTCAGCGTGCCGATAATGGTGGACACCGTGCCGCTGTACCTGTTCTCCATTTTCAGGAAGGAGAGGACCGACCGGGACCTCAGGCTGTTCGCCCTGACCAATCTGGCCGCGGGGATCACTAGGGCGGCCATCGTCTACCTCGTGGTGACCGAGCTGGGCTGGGACATATTCTAGTCCTTTAGAAACATTTATATCCCTCAGGAAAATTTTGAGGTAATGGTCCCGAAAGACAAGATCCTCAAGATCCTCGAAGAGTACGACAAGGACAAGCTGACCGTGGCCACCCTCTGTTCTCATTCCTCCCTGCAGATCTTCAACGGGGCCAAGAAGGAAGGGTTGAGGACCCTTGGTCTCACCGTCAAGGACAACACGCGCTACTATGACGCCTTCCCCCTGGGAAAGCCCGACGAGTTCCTCCGCTTGAAAAGCTATGAGGACCTGCTGGACAATGTCGATGAGCTGCTGGCGCGCAATGTCATCGTCGTTCCACACGGCTCTTTCGTGGAATACATGGGCACCAACAAGTTCGAGAAGATGCCCCTGCCCACCTTCGGGAACCGCAACGTTCTGCGATGGGAGTCCAACCGCGACCGCATGAGGGAGTGGCTGGAGTCCGCGGGGATCGTGATGCCCACGGTGATCGAGGACCCCAAGACCATCGACCGGCCGGTGCTGGTGAAGTACCACGGGGCCAAGGGCGGCCGGGGCTTCTTCATCGCCAAGGACTACCCCGAGTTCAAGATGGGTCTGGACATGGAGCAGGAGTACACCATCCAGGAGTACATCCTGGGCACCAGGTACTACCTGCATTACTTCTATTCCCCGGTCAAGCAGGACGGCTTCCACTGCCATGACGGTTCGCTCGAGCTCATGTCCATGGACCGCCGGGACGAGAGCAATATCGACGAGTTGTACAAGCTGGGAGCCTCCGAGGAACTGAAGAAGCTCGGTCTCTTCCCCACCTTCGTGGTCACCGGGAACGTGCCGGTGGTCATACGGGAGAGCCTGCTGCCCAAGGTCTTCGACATGGGCGAGATGGTGGTCAAGCGGTCCTTCGAGCTGTTCGGCGGCATGATCGGCCCCTTCTGCCTGGAGTGCATCGTCACCGACAAGCTGGAGTTCAAGGTGTTCGAGATCTCGTCCCGCATAGTGGCCGGATCCAACCCGTTCATCTCCGGTTCTCCGTACTCAGACCTGGTGGAGGAGAACATGAGCACCGGGCGGCGGATATCCAGGGAGATCAAGAACGCGGCGAAGGCCGACGCCATGGACAAGGTCATCTCCTAAGCAGGAAGAAAGGAACGAAAGGGCGAGGGGGAGCCCCCCTCCTTTTAAAATTTATTACCAGCCGCGTTCCTGCATGCGCTGTTCCTTGGCCAGGGTGGAGATCTCGATGCCGTGCATCGCCTCCCCCAGTCCCCTGGACACCTCGGCTATGACCTTGGGGTCGTCGAAGTGGGTGACCGCCTCCACGATGGCCTTGGCCCGCACCGCCGGGTCCGTGCTCTTGAAGATGCCGGAGCCCACGAACACCCCATCGCTGCCCAGCTGCATCATCAGCGCGGCGTCGGCCGGGGTGGCCACGCCTCCCGCGGCGAAGTTGATGACCGGCAGCCTCTGCAGCCCGGCCACCTCCTTGACCAGGTAGAAGGGGGCCTCGATCTGCCTGGCGATGACCGCCAGCTCGGCGTCGTCCTTGCCCTTCAACTCGCGCACCTTGCCCATGATTATGCGCTGGTGGCGGACGGCCTCGATGATGTTGCCCGTTCCCGGCTCCCCCTTGGTCCTCACCATGGCCGCTCCCTCGTCGATGCGCCTGAGCGCCTCGCCGAGGTCCTTGGCCCCGCAGACGAAGGGCACGGTGAAGTCCTTCTTTACCACGTGCATGAAGGGGTCGGCCGGGGTAAGGACCTCCGACTCGTCGATCATGTCCACGCCCAGGGACTCAAGCACCTGCGCTTCGACGAAATGGCCGATGCGGCATTTCGCCATCACGGGAATGGTGACCGCGTCCATAATCTCCAAGACCTTGACCGGGTCGGCCATGCGGGCCACCCCGCCCTGCGCCCGAATGTCCGCCGGGACCCTCTCCAGGGCCATTACGGCCACCGCTCCAGCCTCCTCGGCGATCCTGGCCTGCTCGGCGTTGGTCACGTCCATGACCACCCCGCCCTGCTGCATCTTGGCGAACCCGCGCTTGACCAGCTCGGTCCCGTGCCGCAGTCCGGATAGGTCCAACTTGAAAACCATTTTACTCACCAGACCGGCTTACCTGCAGGGCGTTATATATCACTTTTCCCGCCCCTCCCCAGCAGAGCGCCCGAAGGGCGGCTGAGAAAAGCATAAAGACATTGGGCTCGTTAGTCGGCCCGATGTTCGCCAAGCGTATGGAGAGCGTCCCCGAATCGGGGACGGTCAAGATAGCCAACCTGGTAAGCAAGCTCAAGGGGGAGGGAGTGGACATAATCTCATTCTCCATGGGCGAGCCAGACTTCCACACCCCTGAGAACATCAAGGACGCCTGCGTGCGCTCCCTATCCAACGATTTCACCTACTACACCCCATCCGCCGGGATCCCCGAGCTCAGGAAGGCCGTGGCCGAGAGGTGCCGTGAGCTGAACAGCATCCCATGCGAGGCCTCCAACGTGCTGGTGACCCCCACCAAGCAGGCCATATTCATGGCCATGCTGGCCATGGTCGATGAGGGCGACGAGGTCATCGTTCCGGACATCGCCTGGGGGACATTCGAGGCGTGCGCCAAGCTGGCCGGGGGAAAGGTGCGCTACGCCAACCTCTCCCCCGAGAACGGCTTCCGCATGACCCCGGAGCTGGTCTCGGATAAGATCACCAAGCGTACCAAGCTCATCGTGCTGAACTCCCCCTCCAATCCCTGCGGCTCGGTGCTGACCAGGGAGGATGTGCAGGGGATCGCGGACCTGGCCCTGGACCACGACCTGTATGTGCTGGCAGACGAGATCTACAACCAGCTGGTGTTCGAGGGCAGGCACACCTCCATCTCCTCGCTGGAGGGCATGTTCGACCGAACCATAACGGTGGACGGCTTCTCCAAGACCTATGCCATGACAGGTTGGAGGGCCGGCTGGGCTGTGGCCCCCAAACCCATCTTCAAGGAGCTCAACAAGCTGCAGACGCAATCCATAACCTGCGTCACCTCCTTCGTGCAGGAGGCCTGCCTGGAGGCCCTGCGCGGCCCGCAGGACTCCGTGGCCATGATGAAGGAGGAGTTCAGGGCCCGCAGGGACCTGGTGTACTCGCTGATGAAGGACATACCTGGTATGGACTGCCCGCTCCCCAGCGGGGCCTTCTACCTGATGCCCTCCTACGATTTTGACATGGGCACCGAGGACATGGCAGCCTACCTGCTGAAGGAGGCGCATGTGGCCATCACTCCCGGGGAGGCCTTCGGGCCCGCGGGCAAGAACCGCTTCAGACTTTCCTACGCCGCCAGCAGGGAGAACATCAGGGAAGGCATGGCCAGGATAAAGGAGGCCCTGGCCAGGCTCTGATCATTCCGGGGGCAGCAGGTTCGGTATCCCGTCCTCGATGATGTAGACGGCATGGCAGCCGCCGCAGGTCAGGCGGCCCTCCACCACCTCATCGCCGTTCTCCCTCTCCACTTTCAGCTCCAGGGGGTGATGCTTGCAGGCAGGGCAAGCCAGGATGTCCATGAGGTCCTTCTTCATCGCTAACAGAACGCCTCAGGCCGATATCAACCTTTCACAATGGTCAGGTCGCTAACTATTTATGCGATTCCCCTTATCGAGCGCCCCGGAGAGATTCATATGCGCCGCATAGACCTCAGGAGCGACACATTCACCCTGCCCAGCAAGGAGATGCTGGAGAGCATTCCGTCCGCCGAGCTCGGGGACGACGTGGAAGGAGAGGACCCCACGGTCAACCAGCTGCAGGACATGGCCGCGGAGATGTTCGGGGCAGAGGCCGCACTGCTGGTCTCCAGCGGCACCATGGGCAACCTGGTCTCCATGCTCACCCATTGCCGCCGGGGGGACGAGATATTCCTGGAGTCGGAGGCGCACATCTACTACTACGAGCTGGGCGGGATGTCCGCCCTGGTGGGTGCGGTGCCCAGGCTGATCCCGGGGGTGCGTGGCAAGTTCACCCCGGAGCAGCTGGAGGCGGCTATCAGGCATGAGGACCTGCACTATCCAGTTCCCCGATTGGTGTGCATCGAGAACACCCACAATCGGGGCGGGGGAACGGTTTGGACGCCCAAGGAGGTCGGGGACATCGCCAAGGTGGCCCACGATCACGGCCTTAAGCTGCACTGCGACGGGGCAAGGATATTCAACGCCGCGGTGGCCCTGGACGTGGACGTCAAGGAGTACATGAGACACCTGGACAGCATCACGTTCTGCCTGTCCAAGGGGCTTTCATGCCCCATCGGGTCCATCGTGGTGGGCGATTCCGAGTTCATTAAGGAGGCCACCAGGGCCCGCAAGATGGTGGGCGGGGGAATGCGCCAGGCCGGGGTCATCGCCGCCCCGGGGGTGATCGCCCTGCAGAAGATGGTGGGGCGCCTGAAGGAGGACCATCAGAACGCCCGCAAGCTTGCCGAGGGCCTGAACACCATCCCTGGAATGAATGTGGACATGGACGCCGTGCAGACGAACATTGTGCTGGCGGACATCACCGGGACCGGTTGGGATGTGGACTACTTCGTCAACAGGGCCTGCAAGATCGGCGTGCAGGTCTTCGAGTTCGGGGCCACCAAGGCCCGCTTCGTCACCCACTACGGTATCGACTCCGAGGATATCGAGGAGGCCTTGGCACGGCTGAGGCGCCTGTTGGAACGCTGAGCCATGGAAACCTATTTCAGGACGGGGTTTTTACCCTTTAAGGCCGCAGCACCGATGACCGCAAGGTCCGCTCGGGGCGAGGCGCATAAACCAAATCGAGCGAATCGCATCGAAATCGAGGGATCAATTTGAGCAGAAGACTTTTCACGGTCGGCCCGGTGGAAGTGTTCCCAGACACTCTCAGTGCCATGAACAGGGGGATGATGGTCCATCGGGGCAAGGACTATCAGGACCTGCAGCGCAGCGTGGTGGAGAAGATACGTAAGGTCCTGGACATCGACAACGAGGTGTACCTGGCCCCAGCCTCGGCCTCTGGATTCCTGGAGGGATGCGTCCGCAGCGCCGTGGATGTCAAGATGGCCGGACTGTCCAACGGGTCCTTCGGGGACCGCTGGCAGCTCATAGGGCAGGAGA
The DNA here is from genome assembly GCA_040765825.1 of Methanomassiliicoccales archaeon. Classification (GTDB taxonomy): domain Archaea; phylum Thermoplasmatota; class Thermoplasmata; order Methanomassiliicoccales; family UBA472; genus UBA472. The sequence continues at coordinate 2,517 of JAXGRO010000005.1, read as the reverse complement.
ACGGCAAGCAGGTGCAGAGGATCAACGGGGAGTGGGGCAAGGCCCTGCGCGCCTCGCACGTGCAAGGGAAGCTGGAGAAGGACGTGGAGGCGGTCACCCTGATATCCAACGAATCCTCCACCGGCGTGCTTAACCCCACCGGGGAGCTGGTAAGGGCCATAAGGGAGCAGGGCGACCCCCTGGTCATGGTGGACGGGGTCACCTCCGTGGGAGCGGTCGACCTACAGCTCAGGAAGCTTGACCTGGACGCCCTGGTTTTCGGGAGCCAGAAGGCCCTGGCGCTGCCGCCGGGGCTGGCCGTGGTGTGTGTTTCCTCCAGGCTCATGGAGAAGGCCTCCAAGGTCAAGAACCGCGGTTACTACCTGGACCTGGTCCAATACAAGAAGATGGCGGACAAGGACCTTCCGCTGACCACCCCTCCGGTGTCCCTGATGTACGGCATGGACTACCAGCTGGACAAGATACTGAAGGAGGGTGTGCAGCAGCGGTACGAACGCCACCAGCGCATGGCCGATATGGTCAGGCAGTGGGCCATGAAGCGTCTGGGCCTGTACGCCGAGGACGGTTTCCGCTCCAACACCATCAGCGTGATCGACCTCAAGGGAATGGACTTCAAGGACTTCGACAAGCGCCTGAGGCAAAAGGGATTTGAGGTCTCCCCCGGATATGGTAACGTCAAGGACGTCACGTTCCGCATTGGCCACATGGGAGACCTGACCGAGAAGGACATCCAGGACCTGCTGGACGTCATGGATGAGACCATGGAGGAGATAAAATGAAGCTCTTGGTGACAGACGAACTGTCCAAGGAAGGCATCGAGATGCTGACCAAGGACTCCGGGGTGCAGGTCGACGTTCGGCCGAAGATCCCGCACGAGGAACTGCTGAAGATCATAGGGGAGTACGAGGGCCTCATCGTCCGCAGCGGCACCAAGGTCACCGCCGAGGTCATCGAGGCCGGCAAGAAGCTCAAGGTGGTCGGCCGCGCCGGAGTGGGCGTGGACAACGTGGACGTGGAGGCGGCAACCAGGCGCGGCGTCCTGGTCATGAACACCCCCGCGGCCAACATCATTTCCGCCGCGGAGCACACCATGGCCATGATGCTCACCCTGGCCCGCAACATACCCAGGGCTGACGCCTCCGTCAAGTCCGGAAAGTGGGAGAGGAGCAAGTTCACCGGCGTCGAGCTGATGGGCAAGACCCTTGGTATAGTGGGCATAGGACGGGTCGGCGGGGAGGTGGCCAAGCGGGCCAAGTCCTTCCAGATGAAGCTGGTCGGTTACGATCCGTACATCTCCCAGGAGCTGGCGGTGAAGCTGGGCGTCCGCATCCTTCCGTTGGACAAGGTGCTGGAGGAGGCTGACTTCATTACCATCCACACCCCCCTGACCCCCACCACCCATCACCTCATCGGCAAGGCCCAGCTGGAGAAGCTGAAGCCCTCCACGCTGATCGTGAACTGCGCCCGCGGGGGCATCATCGACGAGGACGCGCTGTACGAGGCGCTGAAGGCCGGGACCATCGCCGGAGCCGCCCTGGACGTATTCGAGGACGAGCCTCCCAAGGGCTCCAAGCTGCTGACCCTGGACAACCTGGTGGCCACCCCCCACCTGGGAGCGTCCACGAAGGAGGCGCAGGAGAAGGTCTCCATCGAGATGGCCGAGCACGTCAAGATGTTCCTGGTGGACAACAAGATCACCAATGCCGTGAACGTACCGATAAGCCGGGTGGACCCCAAGGTGGCCCCGTTCATCGGCCTGGCCGAGAGGCTGGGGGCCTTCTGCGTACAGCTGGCCGACGGTCCGGTCAAGAAGATCGAGGTGGAGTGTCACGGGGAGATAGCCAACCTGGACACCCGCATGGTCACCGTCTCCGCGCTGGTCGGAGTGCTGTCCATAGTCGTCGGCGGCAGCACCAACATCATCAACGCCAGCAGCATCGCCAGGGAGAAGGGCATCCAGATAGTGGAGAGCAAGGTGGACGAGAGCAGCCACTACACCAACATGCTGGTGCTGCGCATCTCCTCGGACCAGCACAAGGCCGAGGTCAGGGGGACCGTATTCCCGTCGGACCAGTTCCGCATCATAGGCGTGGACGAGTTCGACCTGGACATGCCCCTGGAGGGCGACTTCCTGCTCACCAAGCACCACGACATGCCCGGAATGATCGGCAAGATAGGCACCCTCCTGGGTAAGCGGGACATCAACATCGCCCGCATGGGCGTCGGCAGGGCGGACAAGGGCGGGAACGCCCTCATGCTCATCGCCGTGGACCAGGAGGTCGGGAAGGCCGTGGTGGCGGAGTTCCGCGCCCTGCCGAACTTCCACGAGGCCCGGTCCATAGTGCTCAGCCACATGCGCACCCGCGAGTACATGAACATCTGAGCCGGGAAACCCATTCTCAACCCTTTTCCAACTTTTCCTCGACGCTCTGCACCTTGCGCCTCATGTCCGATGCCCGGTCCCTGCGGTCGTCGATCTTGATGCTGGTGACCACCCTATCGCTCATCTGCAGCACC
>JAXGRO010000045.1:0-3965 GCA_040765825.1 Methanomassiliicoccales archaeon | reverse complement strand
ATTCATCAACGCAGCTTGATGGATATATTATTGTGCCGCCCCGGTCGAGCGGTTCAGCGTCTTAGATGCGGCAGGTGCGCCTCGACAAGACCGTCACGGGAAGAAAAATATGGGAACGGGGGATGGCGGCACGACCGCCATCCACGTTTCGCTCAAGGCCTCTTCCTCAGCATGAGGAACAGGACCGCTCCGGCCATGGCTATGCCCACCAACGCCGCGATCAGGGCCGCGATCGCCAACGTATCATCCCTCTCCTCGGAGGTGCCGCCAACGGAGCTGCGCAGGGCCGCCAGTTCCGCGTTCGCCGCCTCCAGATCAGACTGTGTGGTCTCCAGATCTGCCAGCATGTTCGCCAGGGCATCCAATGCCGAATCCAGGTCCAGGCGCAGGGTGGCCAGGTCCTCCACGGTCAGGTTCCCGTCGGATGTGATGTTACCCATCCAGGCCTGCAGCGAGGCGATGGATGCCATTATGCCATCCAGGTCGCCGGCGGTCATGTTGAGCAACGAGGTCAAGGCCGCTATCTGTCCCTCGGTCAGATTTCCGGTGGCCATGCTAGCATCGATCAGGTCCTGCATGGCTCCCATCACCGCGGTGACGTTATCGATGGCCGCCACGGTCTGGTTCATCCACAGCTCCAGGTCGGTCCAGGCCTGCTCCATGGCCTGTTCCAGTTCCTGCAGCCGCTGGGCCATCTCATCGACCGGTTCGGTGTAATGCAGGGTCAGGGTGACCATGGAACACCTGCCGTTCCAACCCACGGCCACCAGCTCGAAGGTGTTCTCCCCTCCGAGGAGCCTGAGCCCATTGACCATGAACCCTTGTTGCTGTGTCAGCAGCTGCACTCCGTCCAGATAGACCTGGGCCTCCCTGTCCACAATGCCTTCGATCCTTGCCGTGCCATCTCCGTTGTCGAATATACTGGCGCTTAGCGCGGGGGCGGATTCCCTCGCAAACTGACGGAACAGCAGCTGCCCCCTGAGGATGTTACCGCCTCCATCAGCGATCGTTCCGGAAAGCCAGACCATCGTCGCTCCTCCTCTTTCGTCGATCGATACACCGCTAAGCTGCTGGCCCCAGGTGTAACGGTCATAGGTCAGGGTGGTCGGTCCCCAAACACCATTATGACAAAGAGATGCGTAAGTGAGGTCCCGGTTGCCCATGTATCGGTTGTTCATGGTCAATACGACCGCGGCATCCCCGCCAGGCGATATGCTTGCCTTGGCCGAAAGGACCTTGGTCCTGTCCGTTCTAGATATGAGGTACGAGGCGTCACGACCGGCATCCCATAGTCCAGTTCCAGCATCATGCCAGGCCGCGTAGACGGAGGTCATGGAGTCCTGTGAGTAGGCCCTCTCGTCCTGCCATATCAGCATGCTCCTGCCCTGTCCATCGCTGACCATGGCCAAGGGGTTCGCGGAACGAGAGATCACCAGCTGTGCATCGCTCCACGAACCATCGCTGAAGGTGCTGGTCCGGAGAACGTATTGCGAAATAATGGCTCCCGAAAGGAAGTAAGCGAACACCGCCACGGCCCTCCCCTCGTCGCTCATGACCACCGAGTTCCAGGTGTAGGTACGGGTCCTTTCCTCAATGATCAATGGAGAAGCGCTCCATCCGGTCGGACCTCGGTACGCGGCGAGGATCGTGTTGTTACCGGAAACCGGGGTTCCGATCCAGGTCACCACGGCATTGCCGGCATCGTCCATGCCCATGGACAGCTGCGATGGAGCAACGTCCGTCACCCCCCCGTCCAGTTGGCTGATGCCTGTCAATCCTGCCGGCCCTATCTCACCGGCCCACACGCTCTTTACGCCACCCGAGTCATGTTCCACCCAGGATACCAAGGAACGGCCGTAACGGTCCATGCTGATCAAGGGCCGTTCTATGGTGGTCATATCGAACTCACCTAGTTTCACAGCGGTCCCCCATACCCCGCCCACCATTGCTGCGGTCCACATCTCCCGCACGATGCCGGACGCGGTCTGCAGATAGACGACACGGGCGTCCCCTTCGCTGTTCACGGCCAAGGAATAGTACGCCGCGCTAGTGGTGGGATCCAATCCCTGTAAGCGCACCGCAGGGCTCCACGCATTCCCCGCCAGTCTGGAGGCGTAAAGGACCTGAACATCGTTCTCGGTCCTGGTCCACACGGTCACCGCATCGCCCCTCCCGTTGCTCTCGGTGATGGCCCCCACGTTGGTGTTGGCATCACTTCCGGTCCTGAGGGCGTTCCACCGATCATCAGCCCTCATCCACTTGCATGTCAGGTCCATCTTGGAAGCGTCATCGGACCTTGGGGTCCTCCAGAATATCCCCGCGTTGCCCAGTGCGTCCATGGCCAGGGCAGGTCCACCGGTGGAAGTGCTCGGCGCAGCCTGGGCCATTGAATCAAGGACCTGGGCCGCCTGGAACTCTCCATTCGCATATCGGACAACGAACACCTGGCTCTCGACCTTGCTGGTGTCGGTGAACTGTTGCCAGGTTATCAAGGCCGTCCCGTTCGGGGCGACCGCGCCGTCCAAGGACCTCACGACCTCGCCTAGGTCATGTGAGCTGATGGTGATCGGAGACGTCAACACGTTCCCAGCGTCGCTAACGATAAGCTCGCTGGCGATGACCTTCCGATATCCAGATGAAGCATCGATCCTATCCGTGTTGATGACCCAGGTCCTTCCATCCGGAAGGGCCAATGGCTGATAGTATCTGGTCAGGGTTCTGCTAATGCCATCCATCACGATGGGATCTCCCACCTGAAGACCGGCCCTGATGGCCTGGACGACGACGTAATAATCTCCTGAAACATCTGATTGGAACACGAGGGCCCCATCGAGGTCCTGGTTCAGGGACAGCATGGTCGGACCGTAGTAGGCTGAGTCGCTGATGGTGACCACCTCGGACAAGGCCCCCGCCCGGTTCATGAAGGTCATTTGTACGACTTTGTTCTGCACCCAGGTCATGGCGATACGACCGTCAGCACAACTGGTCAGCTCCAGACCACTGGCAATCCCTGTCGGAGTCACTACCAGGGCTGGCAGGGCAGCGCTCCATTGCCAACTCCCAGAGGTATATGCGTACCGGGAGTAGTATACCGCCATATCGCTGTCATTTCCCTGGGACCAGGCCACCAGGGCCCGGCCATTTCCATCCATGGCCGCTCTTACTTGGAACCTCGCAACCTCCTGACCGGCGGTCAGGTCAGAGACCTTGGTCTCCCCGGAGAACTCCTGTCCATTATGGTAGGTCTTGACGTAGATTTGCTGGGGGGTCACGCTCTTGGCATAGGCCACCACGGCCATCCCCGTGCTGTCCATGGCCACATCCCAGTAATCGGAGATCAATCCACTGGGCACCAGGGTGATGACGTTCCCCCAAACCTCTCCGCTACACAGGCGTGCCATGAGCTTCCTGGCGCTACCATCATAGTTCTCCCAAACGATCAGGGTGTTACCGTTGCTGTCCATTACGACCTTGTGGCGGTCGATGGTCAGGGGATCATCATCCATGACGAATGTGCCGGACCAATTTCCGGCGGCCAGAAGCGGTGCGGTCAACAACAAAGCAAAAACGGCAATGACGGCCAAGGCGGTCAAAGAACCGGTCTGTCTCTTTCTCACAACAATCAATAATATACTCCCCTTGCTTGTTAACATCCCCTATACTTTGAAAATGTTGAGGAAAATAATACGGTTCTCAATATTTAATAACCCACGCGGCCTTATTTTATTCAATAATCATTATATTCAATTCTGGCCCTTGCTAACGTCAATGGCCGAATAGGCAGTTCGTCAATATTATTACATGAAAAGCATTTTTATTCTGCCTATTCTTACTCGGTAGCCCTGAGCGATGACCATCTTCACGGACCTCTCTTCTCCCCTGCCCTCCCTCTGCATCGCCCCTCATGACCTGGTTAGAACCGGTCCAAGGTCCCCTTATTTCTGGCCAGGCGCTCGAACAGGCGG
>JAXGRO010000044.1:0-1528 GCA_040765825.1 Methanomassiliicoccales archaeon | reverse complement strand
AATGGAGGAGCTGGGCAAGGAGGACTCCTGCCTGGTGTTCCTGGCCGACCCTAACCTGTGCAAGACGCCCTCCGGTTTCGTCTCCTCGATAATGCTGGCGGCCACGGTGCACTTCCGCTTCAACGTGCCGTTCTTTACGGTACTTTCAAAGAGCGACCTGCTGAAGGAGGAGGACCTGGAGGCCATCACCGGCTGGTCCGATTCCCCGGACGCCCTGTACGACGCATTAACTGGCAAGATCGACTCCCGAGCGGTGCTGAGCATAGAGCTGTTCAAGGCGTTAGAATCGATCGGAGCTTATCGCCGGGTCATTCCCGCCTCCGCTACCGAGCCGTCCGGCCTGGAGGACATCTACGACATGGTGCAGGAGTCCTTCGAGGGCGGCGAGGACCTCTCGGACGATTGATTTAAGTCGGCCGAGGTCTGTCTAATTCGCATGAAGACCTGGATTGCCACCTGCCCGGAGTGTGGTTCGGCCGATATCGTTTATGAGGCAGGTATGGTGCTGGGTCAGAAGTACCGCTGCCTCAGCTGCGGCTATATCGGCTCCTTCATCTTGGAAAAGGAAATAGAGGTGGGGGAAGATGGTTTCTCAGGCGAACATGACGCCTGACTCGGTGCATTTGGCCGTCTCGTTCTCCAGCACCTTGCATATGGCCCTCTCGAAATCGGCCATGCTCACCACGTCGCGGTTGTCGCGGATGGCGAACATGCCCGCCTCGGTGCAGATGGACTTGATGTCAGCGCCGGTGGCCAGCTCGGTCTTGGTGGCCAGGGACTCCAGGTTCAGGCCGTCCTCCACGCTCATCTTGCCGGTGTGGATGCGGAATATCTCCAGCCGGGCCTCGTAGTTCGGGATGGGCACCTCGATGATGCGGTCGAAGCGTCCCGGCCGCAGCAGCGCATCGTCCAGGATGTCCGGGCGGTTGGTGGCCCCGATGATCTTTATGTTGTCCAGCGGGTTGAAGCCATCCAGCTCGGCCAGCAGCTGCATGAGGGTGCGCTGTACCTCGCGGTCTCCGGACGTCGCCACGTCCAAACGCTTGGCTCCTACGGAGTCAAGCTCGTCGATGAATATGATGCTGGGCGCCTTCTCGCGAGCCAGCTCGAACAGCTCGCGGACCAATCGGGCCCCTTCGCCGATGTACTTCTGCACCAGCTCCGAACCGACGAAGCGGATGAAGGTGGCGTTGGTGTGGTTGGCCACGGCCTTCGCTACCAGCGTCTTACCGGTTCCGGGCGGGCCGACCAGCAGCACGCCCTTGGGCGGCTCGATGCCCACGCGCTTGTAGAGCTCCGGTCGAAGCAGGGGGTCCTCCACTGCCTCACGCACCTCCAGTATCTGATCGTCCAGTCCGCCGATCATGTCGTAGGTGATGGTCGGCTTCTCGATGATCTCGGCCCCGGTGACGATGGGGTCAAGCGATTGCGGAAGCACCGACATCACGGCCAAGGTCTGCTTGTTGAGGGCGACGCGGGCGCCGACGATGAGGTCCTCCGACGGAACGTACTCGGAGGTCGTAACTAT
>JAXGRO010000043.1:0-1842 GCA_040765825.1 Methanomassiliicoccales archaeon | reverse complement strand
GTTGATGCACTTCAGCAGCGTGGTCTTGCCCACGCCGTTGGGCCCGATTATGCTGACCAGGTCCCCGGGGCCGGCCTCGAAGCTTATGTTCGATATGGTGGAATGCCCGTTGTAACCGAACTCCACCCCGTCCACCTTGAGGATCATCGCCTGTACCTCCTCACCAGCAGATAGATGAACATCGGGCCGCCCAGCAGGGAGGTCAGGAGCCCCACCGGCAATACCATGGGCCGCATAACGTTCATGGCCACCATGTTGGCCAGCAGAAGGATGCCCGCCCCGCTCACCACGGACATGGGTATCAGGAAGCGGTGGTCGCTGCCTATGATCATCCTGGCCAGGTGAGGGGCGATCAGCCCCACGAAGGCTATGACCCCGAAGCCCGAGACCAGCACTGCGGAGAGCAGGGCGGTCAGCACCAGGCCCAGCACCCTGAAGCGTTCGGTGTTGACCCCCAGCCCCTTGGCCACCTCGTCCCCGGCGTCCAGGGAGTTCAGGTCCCAGCGGACCGTAATGAAGTACAGGAGTATGGGCAGGAACACCAGGAAAATGATCAGGTCCCAGCCCCAGTTGGCGTTGGACAGGCTCCCGAAGCTCCAGGAGACTATTGCGCTCAGCTGCACCGAGTCGGCCATGTACTGCATCAGGGTCAGACCGGCGGAGAAGATGGCGCTTATGGCTATCCCAGCCAGGACCATGGTCTCCGCGGAGACCCGGGTGATGCGGGTGAGGATCAGTATCACCGCGGTGGCCACCATGGCGAACCCGAAGGCGCAGGCCGTGGTCACGTAGGGGCTGCTCACCGAGATGTAGCGGGAGGTGGCGGACCCTCCGTCCAGGAAGAGTATGGCGAAGGCCGCCCCGAAGGCGGCCGCGCTTGAAAGGCCTAGGGTGTAGGGCGAGGCCAGGGGATTGCGCAGGATGCACTGCATCACCGTGCCGGACAACGCCAGGCCGCCCCCGGTGATCATCGCGGCCGCCATTATGGGCATGTATATGCGCCATATCTTCCAGCCCACGATGTCCCCGGTGTCGAAGGTGACCAGGCGGACCAATATGTCCGCCAAGGAGGAGGAGGGCATGCCGACCATGAGCGAGACCAGGACCGTGACCGCCATAGCGATCGCGCCGCCCAGTATCAGCGTGCTCTTCCTGCGGACGTCCCGACCGTAGGAGACCTCCGAGGCGGTCCTCTCCACCTGCGCATCATCGTCGTATATCCGGTACCGCCCCTGCTCCCCTTCCATGATTCACCCCCGGCCAAGCGCCTTGGCCCTCGCGGACCGCCTCAGAACCAGTCCACCTGCCCGCATCCCGGGGACTGCATGTCCAGCAGGTCCTGGTAGGTCACATCGCTGCCCGGGAAGAACAGGGCGAGTATCTCGTTGGCCTTGTCCTCCATGTCGTAGTCGTACACCTCCGGGTTCAGCACCGTGCCTATGTAGAAGGCGTTGATGATCTCCGTCTCCCAGTTGGTTCCGTAGTACTTGTAGACCAGCGTGGTGTAGATGTCCTGGTTGGCCACGGCGGTGACGTTGGACAGGGAGGCCTCGTCCGCCTGGAAGGCCGTGGAGCTGCTGGCATAGTTCATGGAGTCCACGAATATGTAGTCAGGATCGGCATCCATGAGGTCCACCAGGGAGGTGTCGTAGGGATTGCCGTTGTTCATGTCCGGCATGACGTTCTCCGCGCAGGTCAGGTCGAACGGGAGGTACTTGCCCGTGGTCTTGTAGAAGCCTCCCTGCATGAAGTAGAACATTCCGCCCACGTAGGCCTCCTTCCGCTGGTCCTCCGGCACCTGGGCCCGGTAGCCCTCCAACTCGTCGAGCAGGCCGTTGATGC
>JAXGRO010000042.1:0-2399 GCA_040765825.1 Methanomassiliicoccales archaeon | reverse complement strand
CATGGGGGAGATGGTGCGCAGGTCGATGACCTCCACCGACGCCTTGAGGTCCGTCACCGCCCTCTGGATCAGAGGTATCATCGCTCCCCATCCCACCACCGTGACATCGTCACCTTCCTGCACCGTTCTTGCTTTGCCCAGAGGCACCAGGTACTCGCCGTCCGGCACCTCCTCCTTGAGCATGCGGTACGACCTGGTAGGTTCCAGGAATATCACCGGGTCCGGGTCGCGTATGGCGGATGTCAGAAGGCCTTTGGCCTCCAGTGGCGTGGAGGGAACGACGACCTTGAGCCCGGGAATCTGCGCGTACAGCGCCTCGGTGCTCTCCGAGTGATGCTCCAACGCCTTGACGCCCGCTCCGTAGGGCATGCGCAGGACCATCGGAACGGTCATCCTGCCGCGGGTGCGGTTGCGCATGCGCGCGGCATGGTTTATCATCTGGTTCAGGGTCAGATACGAGAAGCCCATGAACTGGATCTCGGCGACCGGCCGCAGGCCGTTGAAGGCCATGCCTATGGCCGCGCCGGCGATCCCCGCCTCGGCCAAAGGCGTATCGATCACCCGGGACTCTCCGAACCTGTCCATCAGTCCGTCGGTAACCCGGAAGACGCCGCCGTCCAGGCCCACGTCCTCACCAAGGATGACCACCGACGGGTCCCGCTCCATCTCCTCGGCCAGGGCGGCGTTGATGGCCTGCACCATGTTCATCATCATGCCCCCTCACCTCCCAACTGCCGGCGGAGATAGGGTGGCATCTCAGCGTAGGTGTGCGCGAACACGTCGGCGCGGCTGGGTGCTGGTACCGCTTCCGCTTCCGTGGCGGCCTTCTCCACCAGCTCGCCAAGCTCCTTGGCCAGGCCCTCCTGGTCCTTGAGGATGCCCTGGGATATGAGGTACGCCTCGAACCTCTTGAGGGGGTCCTTCCGCTCCCATTCGGCCACCTCCTCCTTGCTGCGGTACTTGCGCCAATCGTCCGAGGTGGTATGGTCACTAAGACGGTAGGTGTACGATTCGATCAGGGTGGGGCCGTTGCCCTTCCTGGCCCTTTCCACCGCCTCCTTGGAGGCGGCGTACATGGCCAGGACGTCGTTACCGTCCACCAGTATGCCCTGGGATCCATACGCTATCGCCTTCTGGGCGATGGTAGGGGAGGCGGTCTGTTTGACCCGGCGGGTGGAGATGGCGAACTGGTTGTTCTGACAGACGAACACGTTGGGAGTTCGGAACACACCGGCGAAGTTCAGTCCCTCATGGAACTCGCCTTCGGAGGTCGCCCCGTCCCCGAAATAGGCCAGGGTGACGCTCTTCTCATCCCTGAGCTTGCTGGCGTAGGCGATACCCACCGCATGGGGCACCTGGGAACCGACCGGCACCACGGAGGGTGTGGCCTTCACGCCCTCCGGGTAAACGTTGCCGAGCTCGTTGCCCATCCAGTAGAGGTACAGGGTGTTCAGAGGAACGCCCTTCCAGAGCAGCGCGCCCATCTCCCGGAAGGCCCAGACCAGCCAGTCCTCCTCCTTCAAGGCCATGGCCGGACCCAGCTGGCTGGCCTCCTGACCCTTGCTGGGCGGGTACGCCCCCAGCCTTCCCTGCCTCTGCAGCTTGACCGCCTTGTCGTCCGCCAACCGGGTGAGCAGCATGGTGCGGTACGCCTTCAGCATGAGGTCCTTGGGCACCTTCGGCATCAGGTCCTTATCCACGTTACCTTCCTCGTCCAGGATCTGGAGCATCTCTCCTTTCAGGGGATCAAAGTCTTCGGTCAGCATTTTTCAGCACCTGCCTCAAGATACAATGCGTGAGCGTCATATGATGAACGGACCAGCGGTCCGGAGCGAACGCCTTTGAACCCCATATCCCTGGCCGATCTTTCCAGGTCCACGAATTCCTGCGGAGTGACGTACCTCTGAACGGGCAGCTCGCTCCCCTTCGGCGGGAGGTACTGGCCCATAGTAAGAAGGTCCACCCCCGCCTCCAGCAGGTCATCGAACGCCTCCAGGACCTCCACCCTTTTTTCCCCCAGTCCCAGCATCAGGGAGCTCTTGGTCATGGTCTTGAGCGAGATCTCCTTCACCGTAGCCAGGACGCCGAGGGAACGTTCGTAGGAGGCTCTGCGGTCCCTTATCCATTGCAATGACCTTACCGTCTCCAGATTGTGCCCCAGCACGTCCGGGGCAGCTTCCAGGACGGTTGCTAATGCCTTCCGATCACCTTGCAGATCGGGGATAAGAAGTTCGACCGTGGTCCCCGGACAGTTCCACCTTATCTGACGGACCGTATCGGCGAACAAGCCCGCCCCACCGTCGGGCAGGTCGTCCCTGGTGACCGAGGTGATGACCGCGTGACGGAGGTCCAGATACCTCACCGCCTCGGCCACCCGTGATGGTTCCCCAGGGTCGGCC
>JAXGRO010000041.1:0-3464 GCA_040765825.1 Methanomassiliicoccales archaeon | reverse complement strand
GGCTGGAGCGGATCAGCGTCGAGTTCCTTACAGAGATGCCCCGCCGGGCTAACACCCAGGGGGGCATCCTGCCGGCCATCGTGGGCACCTTCTACCTTATGCTGATCGTGCTGGCCATATCGGTGCCCATCGGCGTGATGTCGGCCATATATCTCCAGGAGTACGAGTCGAGCTCCGTCATGGGCAGGGTGTTTCGGCTGGCCGTTTACAATCTGGCCGGTGTCCCTTCCATCGTGTACGGCCTGCTGGGCCTGGGCATCTTCGTGGCCTATCTCGGACTGGGTTTCTCCCTGATCTCCGCTGGCCTGACCCTCAGCATAATGACCCTGCCATTGATGATAACCTCCGCCCGGGAGGCCATAGCCGCCGTGCCCAGCACGGTACGCGAGGCTTCGTACGCTCTCGGCGCCAGCAAATGGCAGACCATCTGGCATCACGTGCTTCCTTACGCCCTGCCGGGAATATTCACCGGGATAATCCTGTCGGTCAGCCGTGCCGCCGGGGAGACCGCGCCATTGATGCTCACTGGCGTGGCGATGTCCCTGCAGCGTCTCCCGGACAGCTTCTTCGACAGCTTCATGGCCCTGCCCTATCACGTGTTCTACATGGCCACGCAATCGTCCGATCTGCTGGCCACAAGGCCCATCCAGTACGCCACCGCTTTGGTGCTGCTGCTCTTGGTGCTGGGAATGAACCTCTTCGCAATCGTGCTCAGGAAAAGATACCGCGACAAGTACAGGTGGTAATGATGACGACCGCAATTCACACCAACGACCTTCACGTATACTTCGAGAAGAACCACGCCCTCAAGGGCGTGACCATGGACATCGGCATGAACGAGGTGACCTCCATCATCGGCCCATCCGGCTGTGGGAAGTCCACGTTCATCCGGTGCATAAACCGCATGAACGACATAATCCCCGGCTGCACGGTCAAGGGAAGCATCATGGTGGACGGGCAGGACGTCAACGATGACGAGGTGGACGTGGTGGACGTCCGCAGGCGCATCGGCATGGTGTTCCAGAAGCCAAACCCGTTCCCCAAGAGCATCTACGAGAACGTGGCCTACGGGCCGCGTTTGCATGGCATATTGGAGATGGTCGAGGGGAAGCCCAAGAGGCGCAAGCACACCAAGAAGGAACTGGACGAGGTGGTGGAGCATTCCTTACGTCGCGCAGCTCTCTGGGACGAGGTCAAGGACCGATTGGACAAGAGCGGCACCTCGCTATCGGGCGGACAACAGCAGAGGCTGTGCATCGCCCGGACGTTAGCGGTGAATCCGGAGATAATCCTGTTCGACGAGCCATGCTCGGCCCTGGATCCGATCGCCACGGCCAAGATCGAGGACCTGCTGGTGGACCTCAAGAAGGATTACACCGTGGTCATCGTCACGCATAGCATGCAGCAGGCGGCGCGCATCTCGGATAAGACGGCCTTCTTTTACCTTGGGGACCTGATAGAGATGGGCGACACCAAGCAGATATTCGAAAAGCCGCAGAAGGAGCTGACGGAGCAGTACATAACCGGGAGGATGGGCTGATGACGCCACGGACCACGTTCAACCACGAGATGGAGGAGCTGAGCAAAGAGATAACAGAAATGGCCAACGCCTCCAAGACCGCCTTCGAGAAGTCGGTGCAGATGATCGCTGACATGGACTTCTCGTTACGCGAGGAGGTGCGAGCCCTCGATATGCGCGTCTACGAGCTGAACGAGGAGATCGACCGGCACTGCCTGGACATCATTGCCCTGCATTCGCCGGTGGCCGGGGACCTGCGTCTGATCTCGGCCTGCCTGAAGATGGTGGAGGACCTCAACCGCTTCGGTCGTTACGCCACGGACATCGCGGAGCTGATCGATGATTTCGAGGAGGGTAAGGCTTTCAAGCGCTTCGAGTCGCTGCGCACCATGTCCTGCCTCGTCGTCGGGATAGTGGACGATGCCGTATACTCCTTCCTGCAGCGGGATGCCGAAAAAGCGTCGCACCTGCACGAGCGGGACGACGCCGTCGATGCTCTATACGACACCATCTTCCGGGAGGTCCTCACCTACATGATGGAGGACCCCCGCAAGATCACGGTGGGCATCGACCTGATCCTGGTCGCCCGCTACATGGAGAGGGTGGCCGACCACGCCTGCAATATCGGCGAGTACGTCTATCACATGGTCACCGGTGAACGGCTGGACCCCAGGGTGCGCACCGGGGATGTGGAGCAACCGCCCTGTCGCATATTCGAGCATCCCCACCCCCGGTCCGAACTGGACCTGAAGTGAAGATGAGAACGCTCCTAAACCCTTTCCAAACCATTTTCCTTTTTTCCAAAATTGCATAAGGATAATAAGCTGGCAGCTTCATTGCATTTTCAATGAACGACTGCAAGATGAAGGCCAAGAAGGCCGTGGAAGAGCTGGGCGAGCAGATGGGCGGCTACGTTCCGCCGACCCTGCATCACATCAAGAACAACCACCCCGCCCTGGCGGTCATAATCAGGGACATGGACAAGGTCATCAACACCGACGGGGCGTTGGACCGCAAGACCAAGCGGCTGATCGCCTTGGCCTGCGTCTCCGTGCGCATGTGCGAGGGCTGCATATATCCGCAGGCGAAGGTGGCCAAGAACTGCGGTGCCACACGCGAGGAGATCATGGAGGCCCTGAACATAGCGGTCCTCACCGGCGGCGTGCCGTCGTGGTCCACCGCTAGGGAGGGCATCTCTGAGCTTTTCGCGGAATGGGACGAGGAGGACGCGGAGAAGAAGTTGCTGAGCGCCAAGGCCGTCCCGAAGAAGGTCTCTGTGAAGCCCGGGGCAGGCAAGAAGACGGTAAATAAAAAGTAAGCCAGTCACCGGAATGAAAACATCTTTCTTTCATTTATTATTTTAATCAATTTATTCTTATTTTGGCAAAGTATTTATAATATCTCCTCATCACATCATCCCGGAGAAATCACTTTGGCGTATCGACCTAACAGGAACAAGAGCAAGGCGGGGAAACCGAACAACTACCGGGACCGTGACGCGCCCTCCACCCGCGTTGGCATGCTTAACCAACGCCGCCTGGGCGAGTTCAGGTACGACGTCCGGGAGCTGTTCGTGGACAACCAGATGGACCCCGACCTAGCATCGACGTTCTTGGCCAGCGTCATCGCGAAAGCTTCCCGTCTCAGCATCAAGGACGCCAAGGACTACGTCCGCGAGCAGCAGGCCGCCGGCACCATCAGCAAAGAGGTCATGGACGGTCTGATCTATTATTTGGACCGCTACACCAAGTACCAGAGCCAGCAGACCGGCGAGTGATCGTCCTTCTCTAGTCGCCGACCCAGGTTTCCATATGGAACTGGTGCGGACCGTCTCCTTCCGGCTCGATGAACCTTAGGAACCAATCGCCCTCCGGAACGAACTCCACTGTCCCGTTGCCAATCACGGACCTCGTCGTATCGTATCGGAACGAGCCGCCGCCGACCA
>JAXGRO010000040.1:0-4079 GCA_040765825.1 Methanomassiliicoccales archaeon | reverse complement strand
GTCCCGGAGATGACGCGGAGGACGCGGGATTCTTCGATCCCGATGACCTGCCGCCCATGGCCTTCGACCATGACCGGATGGTCCGGGAGGGGTTGCGGGCGTCGGCACATTGTTTATAATCGCCATGGAGATATGTACCATGATGGCCCAGGACGATCTGGACGAGGCCATATTGCGCATACTTCAGGGCAATGGCAAGGTCAGCATCGAGGAGATAGCCGTTATGCTGGGCCGCTCCGCCTCCACGGTCAGGGACCGGGTACGCAAGATGGAGGAGGAGAGGCTCATCCTCGGCTACTCCATCATCGTGGACCAGGAACGCCTGGACATAGACGCTGAGGCATTGGTTCTGGCGGACATCGACGCCGAGTCGGAGGGCCGGGCCATCGGATCGCTGATGTCCATGGAGAGCGTCAGCGAGGTGATGAAGGTCACCGGGGAGCCCAGGATTATGTTCAGGGTCCATGCCTCCGACCGCCGGGAGCTCCTGCGATTCCTGGACCGCAGCATCCGACCCCTGGGCTTCAGGCGCCTGGACGTCCGGTTGGTGCTGGACCGCACCGTGAGGTACCCGGGATCGGTTTGATGGGGTTTCCTTAATTATCCTTGATTTTGTATACCTCCAGGATGCAGACCGTCACCTGGTTGGCCCTGCTGGTTTTCCTGTTCACTTACGCCCTCATATCGGTGAGACGTGTACGGAGCGTGAGCATAGACCGTCCAGCGGCGGCGCTTTTCGGTGCGCTGCTGATGATCGTCCTGGGGGTCCTCTCGGCCGAGGAGGTCATCGAGGCCATAGACCTGGATATCATCGGCCTGCTCCTGGGGATGATGATCATCGTCTCCTGTCTGGAGATCACCGGCCTTTTCGACAAGGTATCAGCCTTGCTGGTGGCAAGATGCCGAGACCGGTTCACCTTCCTTTGGGTGACCATGGGGATCACCGCCCTGCTGTCCGCGCTCATCCTGAACGACACCGTGGTGCTGATGTTCACCCCCATCATCATCAAGGTGGCCCGCTACATGGACGCCAACCCGGTCCCGTTCCTGGTGGGAGAGGCCCTGGCGGCCAACATCGGGTCGGTGGCCACCGGGGTGGGCAATCCGCAGAACGCGTACATTCTCATTCAGTCGGGGATATCCTTCTCCGACTTCGCCCTGGCGCTCACGCCCCTGGCCCTTGCGTCCCTGGCGGTGGCCGTGGCCCTGACCGCCCTGGTGTTCCGCAGGGATATCTTCGAGGCGGGATTCCGCCCGGTGCCCGTCCGCTGCCCCCTTTCCCCGGCCTCCAAGACCAGGGTCGAGGGCCCGTTCATCATGGTCATGGCGGTGCTGGTGACGGTGTTCATCGGTTTCCTGGCCTCGCCCTGGCTCGGAGCCCCCATCTCCTTGATAGCATTCCTCGGAGGGGCGTTCCTACTTCTCGCCCTTCCCCTCATCAAGAGGGACACAGGCACCACGCCCATCCTGCGCGGGGTGGATTGGACCCTAGTGCTGTTCTTCGTCGGCCTGTTCATACTGCTCAAGGGCGTGGAGACCTCGGGACTGATGGACCTGATGCTGAACTACTTCGAGGGCATGGGCGCGGGGGTCGCCGGTGTGGCCGGCCTCACCCTGATATCCTCTGTGCTTTCGAACCTGATAAGCAACGTTCCCGCGGTCATGCTGCTGTCCCCGGCCATCCCCCTGGGTCAGGACCCCCTGTGGCTTACGCTGGCTGCCTCATCGACCCTGGCCGGGAACGCCACCATCCTGGGGGCGGCGGCCAATGTCATCGTTGTGGAGAAGGGACTGGGCATGGGCGTGGAGGTGCGGCTGTGGGACTTCGTCAGGGCCGGGCTGCCGGTGACCCTGGTCACTCTGCTCATCTCAGTGCTGTTCCTAGGCGCCCTGTAGAAAATTGATAAGTGGTTTGTGAGAAGGGGTTTCGACGGCTCAGAGCTTCTTGGTGCAGAACCACCAGTCGTAGCAGTCCTTGCCCTTGCCGACGTTCTTCTTCCGCTCCATGGCGGTCTTGACGTCCCGGGGCGGGGGCAGGATGGCGCGGTCCCCTATGAGCTCGCTGTTGGGCCATCCCTCCGGGGTGGCCAGAGCGTTCTTGTCGCAGAACTGCAGGGCCTTCAGGGCGCGGACCACCTCGGCGACGCTGCGGCCGATCTCCTGAGGGTAGTAGATTATCAGGCGGATTATGCCCTTGGGGTCGATCAGGAAGACCGCCCTCACGGTGTTGCTGGCCTTTCCCGGGTGGATCATCCCCAGCCTCATGGCCACGTCCCCGTGGTCGGCAATGATGGGGAAAGGTATCTTGACCCCGATGTTCTCCTCGATCCACTCCACCCACTTGATGTGGGAGAAGACCTGGTCGATGGACAATCCCACCAGCACAGCGTTCATCTTCTCGAACTCCTCGGCCCTCTTGGCGAAGGCCACGAACTCCGTGGTGCAGGTTGGGGTAAAATCAGCAGGGTGGCTGAAAAGGACCAACCACTTACCCTCCACATCCTTCGGAAGGCTCATCGGACCGTGGGTGGTGGTTACCACCATGTTCGGAAATTTGTCCCCTATAAGGGGCAGGCCCATCATAGAATCTTCACAATCTTCGCACATTGTTATCACTGTGAAGTAATACCCACCATCACATTATTTAATGATTTTTGATTTGATGCAAAAACATGAACACTGGCCAGGCCCGGTCCCATAGTCCAATAATCGGGTCCCCTTATCCTATTTGTGTCATACTAGTCCTATAGCGGAAATAAAACCTAAATACGGAAACGTCCATGAGTTCAAGCATGTCCCTAGCCACCGACATGTCGCTTGTGTTCATCGTGATCGGAGTGCTGATGCTCCTCCTGGAGCTTAGCCAGCCGGGGTCCTTCCTGTTGGTGCCGGCCACGGTGCTCTTGGCCTTGGGAGGTATAGGGCTGGTGTTCCCGGAACTTCTATTGACGGTCTGGTCCCCCATCATCGCGGTGATCATACTGGTCCCCACGACCCTGATCACCATCAAGCTGTACCAGAGATTGGCCCCGCCCGCTCCCCCGGAGACGACCGTGGCCACCTCCCTGATCGGCAAGGAGGGAGTGGTGGAGACCGAGGTCGTTCCTGGCTCCCTCAGAGGGAAGGTGCGGATAGCAAATGTAATCTGGAGCGCCACCTCTGCGATGCCGATCCCCCAGGGGAAAAGGGTGAGGGTCGTCCGCAGCGAGGGAGTGCATGTGACCGTAGAGGAGATCTGATAAGGAGAAGGTAATCATGGCAATTGGTGCTGAAGTATTAGGTTTGTTGATCTTGGCCATCATCGCGGCCATCGTCATATTGGTCAATGGAGTGAAGATCGTTCGCCCCTACGAGCAGGCGGTGTACATACGCCTGGGCAAGTTCATGAGGGTCCTGAACCCTGGTTTCAACTACGTGGCGCCCCTTATAAACGAGACGGTAAAGCTGGACCTCAGGACCCAGGTGCTGGACGTTCCAAGGCAGGAGGTCATCACCAAGGACAACTCCCCGGTGAACGTGGACGCGATCATATACGTGAAGGTCATCGATCCCAAGAAGGCCTTCTTCGAGGTCACCGACTACCGGGCGGCAACCGTGTACCTGGCCCAGACCACCCTGAGGTCGATCATCGGGGATATGGAGCTGGATGAGATCCTGTCCAACCGTGAGAGGATCAACCTCAAATTGAGGGACATCCTGGACGAGGCCACTGACCAGTGGGGTGTCAAGGTGGACGCGGTGGAGATCAGGGAGATAGATCCCGCCCCCAAGGTCAAGCAGGCCATGGAGGAGCAGACCTCCGCCGAGAGGCTGAGGCGTGCGGCCATCCTCAAGGCGGACGGCGCCAAGACCGCGGCCATCCTGAACGCCGAGGGAGAGAAGCGCTCCCGCGTGCTGCAGGCCGAGGGTCTCCGGCAGGCCAAGATCCTGGAGGCCGAGGGTGAGAGGCTGGCCATCATACTCGAGAGCCAGGGTGAGGCCCAGAAGCTGAGGATACTGAGCGTGGGCGCGAGCACCCTGGACACCAAGGCCCTGACCGTGCTCTCCCTGGACGCGGTCAAGAAGCTGGGAGAGGGACA
>JAXGRO010000004.1:0-133653 GCA_040765825.1 Methanomassiliicoccales archaeon | reverse complement strand
GCCCTTGATGACCGCCCTGACGGTCCTCAGGTTCGGCTCCCGACGCTCCTGCAGTATCTTGTAGATGGTGCTTGGAGAGAGCCCGGTCCTCTCGCAGAAGTCCGGCACGGATATCTTCAGCTCCTCCTCCAGGATGCGCCGGAGAGCCTCACGGAAACCCTCCTCGCTACGGAGGATCCCGGAGACCAGCTCCTCCACCATGCTCATGCCATCACTCCTTCTCTTTGCGCACGAAGGCGGCCGCGGAGAGCCCGGCCACGCATCCCTCGCCCACCGCCTTGGCCAGCTGCCATGGGAGTCCGGTCACGTCCCCGCAGGCGAATACCCCGGGGGTCTCCGTGGCGCAATGCCGGTCCACAGCGATGTAACCGTTCTCGTCCGGGAATATGTTGACCTCCATGGCCAGGTCGGCCACCCCCTTGGCCCCCATCTCTATGAACACCCCGTCCAGCACCAGGTCCCGGCCGTTGTCCAGGGTCATGCCCCGCACCACCTGATCGCCGTGTATCCTGGTCGGCCAGGCCTTCACCATCTCGATGTCCGTCCCCTTCACCTTGGCCGTCAGCTCCGGGGAGGCCTTGAACTCCCTGGCCACCCAGTAGACCTTGGAGGCGTACTCCCTCAGCAGCAGAGCTGCTGACGCGGCCATGCTGGCATCCCCGAGAACGGCCACGGTCTTCTTCTTGAAGAAGTTGCAGTCGCAGGTGGCGCAGTAGGAGACCCCCAGCCCGTGGAACTCCTTCTCCCCCTCCACGTTGAGCTTCTTGCGGGATATCCCCGGGGCCAGCACCAGCGCCTTTGCGTTAAGTTCCTTGAGCGATTCGGTCTTGAGCCTGAAGCCCCCCTCCTGAATCTCTATGGTCAGCAGGTCCTCCTCGAGAAGCTGCGCGCCGAACTCCCTGGCGGCTTCGGCGGATATCTGCAGCATCTCCGCGCCCTTCATGGAACGGACTCCGAAGTAGTTCTCTATGTCCGCCCGGCCCAGGGCGCTGTTGCCGGTCCTTCCGAGCACGCAGACCTTGACCTTCTTGCGGGCGGCGTGGATGGCCGCCTGGAGCCCCGCGGGACCGGCTCCCACGATCGCCACATCGAAATCGCTCGTCATCATGAGCTAATTAAAATGGAAGGATTAAACGGTTTGGAAAAAGGGTTTCGATACCTTGTCAGAGGTACTTGGAGAACTTCTGGCGCATGAAGTCCTTGTTGCCAGCTCCTACAATGCGGTCCGCCTGCACCCCGTTCTTGAACACCAGCATGGTCGGTATGGCGGTGATGTTGAACTTCATGGGGGTGCTCTCGTTCTCGTCGGTGTTCATCTTGCCGAACTTGATCTTACCCTCGAACTCCTCTGCCAGCTGCTCGATTATCGGGGAGAGCATGCGGCAAGGACCGCACCAGGGAGCCCAGCAGTCCACTATGACCAACGGCGCGCTCTTGACAAATTCCTCGAAAGTGCTGTCTTTGACCTCGGTTACTCCGGACAATTTCTTCACTCCTGTATCCTTGCTTTGACCCACCAATGCTTCTAATTTGCGCCTCCTGATCTCGGCAAGCTCTTCGTCAGCCATAGGAGGACCTCGCATCGCGGTTGTGCATCGCTATTACAAAACCGTATTGATGTTCATCGGTATTTAACCTTTTACACAATCCTTCCTGGTCGACGAATTTTCACCTCCGGCGGAGGGGCGGCGCCCGGTGCCCCCATGGCCATGCCTGGGCAGGGAGCCGGATAACCTTTTTAATAGGGGACGGCGATATCTGACAAGGGTGCGCCGATGTTAGAGGAGGCTTCTGAGCTCGTAGGGATGCAGGTCTACACGCCCAACGGGGTGTTCCTGGGCAACGTGAACAATTTGGTCATCGATGTGGAAAGCCGGAAGGTCGACGGCCTCTTCATAAGCGAGTCCAACCCCCTGCTGGTGGAGGATTCCAAGGCCATCAACGTCCCCTTCCGCTGGATCCAGGCCATCGGTGACGTCGTGCTGCTGAAGTACTTCCCCAAGAGGGTCTCCGCCCGGCGCCCGGCCTCCAAGCCCGCCGAGGCCTGAGGCCAAGCTATTTTTTCATTCCCGTGCATAACCTCAGCATGCCTGAGCGAAAGGTCTACGTGGACCCTGCTGCGGTGATCATCGGGGACGTTCAGCTGGATGAGGGCGTCTCCATCTGGCCCACTGCGGTCCTGCGGGGGGACGCCAACAAGGTGCGCATCGGGGCCGACACCAACGTTCAGGAGGGCGTGGTGATCCATACCAGCCATGATTTTCCCAGCATCATAGGGCGCATGGTGACCATCGGCCATGGGGCGGTCATAAACGGGGCGGTGGTGGGGGACCGGTGCATAATCGGCATCAACTCCACCATCCTGGACGGCGCGGTGATCGGGGACGAGTGCATAATAGGGGCCAACGCCCTGGTCACCAGCATGACCGAGATACCCCCGCGCTCGGTGGTGATGGGGCTGCCAGGGAAGGTGGTCCGGCACAATGACATGAGCATACGGGAGAAGGCCGAGCGCAGTGCCCTCAGCTATGCGGAGCTGAGGGACCAGTACCTGCAGGGGCGCTTTCCCAGGCGTCAGTTCTGAAGCGTGGGCTGGGGAATCCATATGAGAGTGTTCACGCATTTACACCGGTAACCATGTGGAGGAGCGGTTTCCGGGCCTGGTTCTACTTCAGCGTCGCCGCGGCGCTGCTGGTCAGCGTGAGCACCAGGGACGCGCAATGGCTGACCCTGGAGGGGGGCATCATCGCGGCCATACTGGGGCGCTATCCCCTGTTCGACCAGCCGGAGGAGCCGAGGCTGCAGCGCCCCCTCACGGTCTTCATGGTTTTCCCGTTCACCACGTATGTGCTGCTGCACCTGGTGGGCCGCGGGGACATCGCGGCCCTGGGCCTGCTCAGGGAGTTCGTCACCATGATGGCCTCCCTGCTGATGTGCCTGTTCCTCATCCTGATACTGGTGAAGCGCACCAGCTTCCACATGAACTACCGATTCGTCCTGGGACTGGCCACCGTGGCCGCCATCTCCCAGGCCTCCCTGTTCGCAATTCTGGCCGCCACCTATCAGATGATGGAGGGCGCGGAGGTCTCCAACGGGGAGCTGATGCGCTCGCTGGTCGGGATACTGGCGTTCGGCCTCCTGGCCGGGGCGCTGTTCAAGAGGGACATGCGCAGGATGGACTACCAGGACATACTGATGGTCCCGGAGGAGACCCGATGAAGGTCCGAAGGGAGACCCTGGCCGTGCTCATC
The DNA here is from genome assembly GCA_040765825.1 of Methanomassiliicoccales archaeon. GTDB lineage: Archaea > Thermoplasmatota > Thermoplasmata > Methanomassiliicoccales > UBA472 > UBA472. The sequence continues at coordinate 130,402 of JAXGRO010000004.1, read as the reverse complement.
GCCTCGGAGGCCCTGCTGGCGGCCATGGGGGCCATGGCCGCCGGGGGCGGTATGCGTTACCCGGGCACAGCGGCCGCCATGGGCGCCCTGGTCATGGCCCTCCCGTATGTGCTGGAGCGGGCGGGGTTGGTCAGATTGCCCGTGTTCGTTCAGGCCTGGGCCTCCATGGCCATAGGCCTGCACAGCTTCGGGCTGGTGTGGGGGCTTTACGACGGGACCTGGTGGTGGGACGAGCTCACCCATCTGGTGTCCTCGGCCCTGGTGGGCATGATGGCGGCCATGGCCCTGCACCTCTTCGACCTCCATTCGCTGAAGATAAAGGTCCCCAGATGGGCCTATCCCCTGCTGATCGTCACCTTCTCGATATTCATCGGGGTGGTGTGGGAGGTGGCCGAGTTCGCCGGGGACGTGCTGGCCGGAACGCGGATGCAGTACTCGCTGCTCGACACCCTGTCCGACTGCTACGTGGACATGCTCGGAGGGGTGGCCGCCAGCCTGCTGTGGGTGGCCTGGTTCTGGCGCGATCCGACCGGCGAGATAGGCGAGGTGGCGCAGGGGACGCTCATAAGCAGGCTCCAGTCGCTCTTCTGAGCGCTGCGGGTGCGAAACTCCGCCTGGAGAGAATATATATGATGCGTGTTATCACCGTACACGCTTCGCCATCAGGCCCCGGCCTGGAGGCGGAAGGCATTGCGGAGGAAATGATTTGGACGCTTGGAACCCCCATATCGAGATGATGCCCCGGGCCCAGCTGGAAGCCCTCCAGCTGAAGCTGTTGAAGATCCAGACCCGCCGGTTGTGGGAGTGTTCCCCCTTCTATCACGAGAAGATGAGGGCGGCCGGCGTCCGACCCGATGATATCCAGACCCTGCAGGACGTGCGCAAGCTGCCCTTCATGACCAAGAAGGACCTGCGGGACGGATACCCGAACAAGCTGATGATGTGCGACCGGGGCGACCTTATCCGCTATCACGCCTCCTCGGGCACCACTGGCAAGCCCACCATAGTGGGTTACACCCGCAACGACCTGGAGAACTGGTCGGAATCCCTGGCCAGGGCCATGACCTCCTTCGGCCTGGGAAAGAAGGACATCATCCAGGTGGCCAACACCTACGGGCTGTTCTCCGGAGGGCTGGGGTTCCACTACGCCACGGAGAAGATCGGGGCCACGGTCATCCCGGCCTCCACCGGGAACACCGACCGGCAATTGGACATGATCTGCGACCTCGGAGTGACGGCCATGGCCGCCACCCCCTCGTACCTGATGTACCTGGGTGAGGTCGCGGAGAAGAAGGGCATAGACATCCGGAAGGACACCAAGCTGCGCTACGGGCTGCTGGGAGGGGAGCCGTGGAGCGACCGCATGCGCGACCGCATCTACGAGACCATGGGGGTGAGGGGCTTCAACTGCTTCGGGGCGAGCGAGCTCTCCGGCCCCCTGTTCATGGAGTGCGCGGAGCAGAACGGCATCCACTTCTGGGGCGACCTGGCCCTCCTGGAGATAATCGACCCGGACACCGGGGAGGTCCTGGGACCCGGACAGAAGGGGGAGATGGTCATCACCATGCTGCAGAAGGAGGCCTTTCCGATCATGCGCTACCGCATGGGGGACATAACCTCCATGATGGAGGAGCCCTGCCCCTGCGGGCGGGCCCATCCGCGCATCACCCGCATCCAGGGGCGCGTGGACGATATGATTATTATTCGCGGCATCAATGTGTTCCCCTCGCAGGTGGAGCACTCGCTGATGCAGCACCCTGAGCTGGGGAACGAATTCCAGCTCATCGTGGACCGCAAGGGGCATCTGGACACCCTGCTGGTGAGGGCCGAGCTGAAACCGGAGGCCTTCACGGACAACATCATCGAGCTGAACGCCCTGCGCGAACGCATTTCCAACCGGCTGAAGAACATCCTGAACATCTCGGCCAATGTGGAGCTGGTGCAGCCAGGGACGCTGCCGAGGTTCGAGGGCAAGGCCAAGCGCGTAACGGACAGGAGGGAATACTGATGAGCGACAAGGGCAAGTACAAGATAAAGCAGCTCTCCATCTTCTCCGAGAACCGGCCCAACCGCCTGGGGGCGGTGGCCAAGGTGCTCAAGGATGGAAAGATTAACATTCTGGGCTTCAGCATCGCCGAGGGCGCCGGGTACGGGGTCATCCGCGTGCTGGTGGACAGGCCTGAGACCGCCCGGGACCTCCTGACCAAGGAAGGGTTCGTGGTCAAGTTCACCGAGGTCCTGGCGATCCAGATGGAGGACCGGCCCGGGGGGCTGTTCGACCTCACCGACCAGATGAAGGACATCAACATCGAGTACGGGTACGGGTACCGCAACCCGCCCTTCGCGGTGCTGATCGTCCGCGTCGAGGACATCGACTCGGGCATCGACAAGCTGCTGGCCGGCGGACTGAAACTGCTGGACAACGTCAACTTCCATTGATGCGTCCGGCGTCTCATAAGAGTAATATATGCTACATGCTATCAGCGGGCACGCCATGCCCGCCCAAACCTCACACCTAGGCGTATGCCACCATTACGTTGGCGGGGAAGAGATATCACCTGATTTTTGAGCGAGGGAGCACGATGAGCTACTGGAATCCTGTGGAGGTCATGCCGGTCGATGAGCTGAAGGCGCTTCAGCTCAAGCAGCTGAAGATGCTGGTGTACAAGCTCTACACCTTCTCGCCGGTGTACCGGCAGAAGATGAGGGAGGCCGGGGTGACCCCGGAGGATGTCCAGACCCTGCAGGACGTGCGCAAGCTGCCCTTCATGACCAAGCAGGACCTCCGGGACGGTTACCCGGACAAGCTGTTCCTGGCCAGCCCCCGGGAGGTGGTGCGCTATCACGCCTCATCCGGAACCACCGGCAAGCCCACCATCGTGGGCTACACCCGTGAGGACATCGAGGGCTGGTCGGAATCGGTGGCCCGCGGGCTGGTGTCGGCCGGGGTGGGCACGGACGACGTGCTGCAGGTCTGCTACACCTACGGTCTGTTCTCCGGAGGGCTGGGTCTGCACTACGGCGCGGAGAAGGTTGGCGCGGCGGTCGTCCCGGCCTCCACCGGCAACACCGAGAGGCAGATCGACCTGGTGCGCGACCTGAACGTGACCGTGGTCGCCGCCACGCCCTCCTACCTGCTGCACATGGGCGAGGTGGCGGAGAAGATGGGCGTGGACATACGGAAGGACACCAAGCTGCGCCTGGGGATACTGGGCGCGGAGCCGTGGTCCCCGCGCATGCGGGACCGCATATACGAGCGGCTGGGCATCAAGGCCATAGACATCTACGGCACCAGCGAGCTGTCCGGACCGCTGTGGTGCGAGTGCAGCGAGCAGAACGGCATACACGTCTGGGCGGACATGACCCTCATCGAGGTCCTGGACCCCGCCACCGGGGAGCCGGTGGCCAATGGGGAGAAGGGCGAGCTGGTGGTCACCATGCTGCAGAAGGAGGCTCTGCCCATCGTCCGCTATCGCACCGGGGACATCACCACCATGCACGAGGATGTCTGCCCCTGCGGGAGGACCCACCCCAGGATCGGCCGCATACAGGGCCGGGTGGACGACATGATAATCGTGCGGGGCATCAACGTCTTCCCGTCGCAGGTGGAGCACAGCCTGATGACCAATCCGGAGGTCGGCAACGAGTTCCAGATCGTGGTGGACAGGAAGGGCGCCCTGGACACCATGCTGGTTCGGGTGGAGCTAAGGCCGGAGGCCTTCGGCGACCGGCTGTTCGAGCTGGACGCCATCAAGGACCGCATCACCCACAAGCTGCGCGGATCGCTGAACGTGGGGGTGAACGTGGAGATAGTGGAGCCGGGCTCCCTGCCGCGCTTCGAGGGCAAGGCCAAGCGCGTGGTGGACAAGCGTTCGCTGTGAGGGTCATGTGCACCATGCTAACATGAAGCATATTAACATGTAACATTTTAAATAGAATCCGGGGAATCTCCCCTAACCCCCTCCCAGAGGGGGCCTTGCGGCGCGGTGGCGCCGGGGGGAGAGGCTCATATGTTAGGCATTGACGACCCGTGGATCATCTTGGGGTACGCGCTGTCCATAGGCTGCACCGTCATCGCGGTGCTCTACGGATGGTGGAAGTGGAACGAGGAGGTGGATTGAATGGTCGACCCGTTGCTTTTCTGGGTGGCGGCCATCATCTATTCTATGATCACCATCTACCTGGCCTATCTGGGCTACAAGCGCACCAAGTGCAACACGGACTACCTGCTGGCCGGGAGGAACATCCACCCGGTCATCCTGGGTTTCTCCTACGGGGCCACGTTCATCAGCACCGCGGCCATTGTGGGCTTCGGGGGCGTGGCCGCCCGCCTGGGCATGGGCCTTATCTGGCTGACCATGCTGAACATCGGGGTGGGAGTGCTGCTGGCCTTCATGGTCTACGGAAAACCCACCAGGCGCCTGGGGCAGAAGCTTGGGGCGCTGACCTTCCCGGACTTCCTGGGTAAGGTTTACAACTCCAACTTCATGCAGTACGCCACCGGGCTGATGATCATAGTGGGGATGCCCCTCTACTCCACCGCCGTGCTCATCGGCGGGGGGAGGTTCCTGGAGACCACCCTGAGCATTGATTTCACCTGGGCGCTGCTGGGCCTGACGGCCATCACCGCCGCTTACGTGGTCTTCGGAGGGCTGATGGCGGTCATGTACACCGACGCCCTGCAGGGCTCCATCATGATCTTCGGCATGAGCGCCCTGATGATATTCACCTTCGTGGCCCTGGGAGGCGTCGGCGCGTCCTTCCAGGACCTCACCAGCATGTCCTCCCTGGTGCCGGCCGGACTGGCCTCCGCGGGCATGACCGGCTGGACCTCCTTCCCGGAGGTGGGCTCGTCCATCTGGTACACCCTGGTGACCACCATAATAATGGGAGTGGGCATAGGCGTCCTGGCCCAGCCGCAGCTGGCCGTGCGCTTCATGACCGCCAAGGACGGCCGGACCCTCAACCGGGCCATCCCGGTCGGGGCCCTGTTCATCCTGATCACCACCGGGGTGACCTACACCATGGGGCCGCTGACCAACCTGTACTTCTACCGCAAGAACGGGATGATCTCGGTGGACATGGTGGGGGGGAACATCGACAGCATCATCCCCCTGTTCATCAACACGGTCATGCCCGAATGGGTGGTGGTCATCTTCGTGCTGGTGCTCCTGGCCGCGGCCATGTCCACCATGAGCTCGCTGTTCCACACCATGGGCTCGGCGGCCGGGCACGACCTTTGGGTGCACCTGAGGCGCTCCAAGCTGGTCCCGGGGAGCATGCGGGGCAGCGACGAGGACGCCTCCAAGCTGAAGGTGAACAAGATCGGCACCGGGGTGATGATCCTCATAAGCCTGGGGCTGGCCTTCATAATGCCCGGCAGCATCATCGCCCGGGCCACCGCCATGTTCATGGGGCTGTGCGCCGCGGCGTTCCTGCCGGCCTACACCATGGCGGTGTTCGCCAAGACCCCCTCCGCCCTGGGGGCCAAGCTCAGCCTGGCCTCGGGGGCCATCACCTGGGGGCTGTGGACCCTGTTCGTGCATGTCGCCGAGTCTCAGCCCCTGGGCGTGGCCTACGCGCTCACCGGCCAGCACTCCCTGCTGGGCTTCCCCTACACGGTCATCGACTCCCTGTTCGTGGCCCTGCCGGTGGCGGTGGCGGCCCTGCTGGTGGGATGGCTGATCGAAAGGAGGCGGCAGGCGCCTGCCGAGGCCTGAAAACCCTTTACCAAACCCCTACTTTTTTATGACATGTGCTAGCGTGGCCCATACTAGCTTGTAACATTTTAATAAAATGCCGGGTATACCTCCCATCACGGGCCTGCCGCCGCTGGGTCCGAACTTGATAAAAGGGACCGGGGAGGTTGACGGGCTTGTTCGGGATAGAGGACCCTCAGATCATCATAGGTTATGCGTTGGCCATCGGGCTGGGGCTTTTCTGCCTGGCCTACGGCTACAGGAACTGGAACGAGGGAGGGGAACAGGATGGTTGACGCCCTGACCCTGGGGGCCTTCACCGCCCTCTACGTGGCCGTGCTGTTCCTGCTGACCTACATGGCCTACCGGCGCACCCGCAAGGGGGAGGACTTCCTTCTGGCCGGGAGGAAGGTCCATCCGGCCATCATCGGCCTATCCTACGGCTCCACGTTCATCAGCACCTCGGCCATAGTCGGCTTCGGAGGGGTGGCCGCCCAGCTGGGCATGGGCATCATATGGCTGACGGTGCTGTGCATCGGCGTGGGGGTGCTCATCGCCTTCATAGTCTACGGGAAGCGCACCAGGCGCATAGGCCAGCGCATGGGCGCGGTCACCCTGCCCGACCTGCTCAGCAAGAGATACAACTCCAACTTCCTGCAGTACGGCACCAGCGTCATCATCCTGGCCTCCATGCCCCTGTACTCCTCGGCGGTGCTCATCGGGGGCTCGCGCTTCATCGAGACCACCCTGGGCATCGATTACTATACCGCGCTGTTCGGCTTCGCCCTGATCACCGCCCTGTACGTGGTTTTCGGGGGCATCCTGGCGGTCATGTACACCGACGCCTTCCAGGGCGGCATAATGGTGTTCGGGATGGTGGCCATCCTGGTCATCACCTATATGGTCCTGGGAGGGGTCACCACCGCCCATCATGACCTCACGGACATGGCCTCGCTGGTCCCGTCCGGACTGGCCTCCGCGGGCATGAACGGGTGGACGGCCATGCCCGACCTGGGCTCGCCCATATGGTTCACCCTGATCACCACCATCGTCATGGGCGTGGGCATCGGCGTCCTGGCCCAGCCGCAGCTGGTGGTCCGCTACATGACCGCCAAGGACGACCGCTCGCTGAACCGGGCCATCCCCATCGGCGGGCTGTTCATCCTCCTCTCCACCGGGGTGGCCTTCACCGTGGGCGCCCTGACCAACGTCTACTTCTTCCGGAACAACGGGGTCATCGCCACCTCCATGGTCTCCGGGGGCAACATCGATCAGATCATCCCGCTGTACATCAACACCGCCATGCCCGACGTGGTGGTCATACTGTTCATGCTGACCCTTCTTGCGGCGGCCATGTCCACCCTCAGCGCCCTGTTCCATTCCATGGGCTCGGCGGCCGGGCACGACCTGTGGACGCACCTGGGCTGCTCGCGCCTGATGCCGTCCAGGGTGCGCCGGGAGAGGAACGGCAGCTGCTCGCTCAGGGCCAACCAGGCCGGGACGGCCGTCATGATCGTGGTCAGCGTGGGACTGGCCTTCCTAATGCCCGGAAGCATAATCGCCCGCGCGACGGCCATGTTCATGGGCCTGAGCGCGGCGGCCTTCCTGCCCCTGTTCACCCTGGCCATATTCTCCGAGAGGCCCTCGCTGCTGGCGGCCAAGCTCAGCCTGGTCGTGGGCGCCGGTTCCTGGTTCCTGTGGACCGCCTTCGTGCACGTGAAGGAGTCGGAGGTGCTGGGCATATCCAGGGCGCTGTTCGGGACCGACGCGGTGCTTGGAAGCCCCTGGACCGTGGTCGATCCGCTGGTCATAGCCCTGCCGGCCTCCGCACTGGCGCTGCTGCTGGGATTGTTCCTGGAGCGCCGGGCTGCCCCGGCCTGATCGGCCCTCAGACCCCTTCGCAGTGGTCCCCGTTGAGGGCCAGGTCCTCCTCCCTGCTTTCCAGGGGAGGGGCGATGGGGCAGTAGCGCTTGTTCCACTTCTTGCATACCCAGGCCTGCAAGGTCTCCACATCCTCCTTGCTCATGTGCTTGAAGCGCCCCTGCAGCTTGAGGTACTCGGTCACCGGGACCATCTCCTTGGGCCGGTACGTTATTCGGGTCTCCCCGTCCTCGATCTCGTACAATGACCACATCCCGGTCTCCACGGCCATCTTGGCCAGGTCGTAGGTGAGCGAGGGGTCGCTCTTCCACCCGGAGGTGCAGGGGGTCATCACGTGCAGGAAGCGGAAGCCCTTCAGGCGCTTGGCCTTCTCCACCTTCTGCACGAAGTCGTTCATGTGGGCGATGGAGAGCGTCGCGGCGTACGCGATGTCCTGATTGGCCACCACGGACATCAGGTCCTTCTTGAAGCCCTGCTTGCCCTTGATCTTCTTGCCCACCGGCGTGGTGGTGGTCCAGGCCCCGAATGGCGTGGACCCGGAGCGCTGTGTACCGGTGTTCATGTACGCCTCGTTGTCCACGCAGACGTAGATGACGTCCTCGTTGCGCTCCGCCGCTCCGGACAACGCCTGGAGGCCGATGTCGAAGGTCCCGCCGTCCCCGGCGATGCCTATCACCGTCACATCCTTGCCCTGGCGCCGGTACCCGGCCTTGATGCCGGAAATGACCGCTCCGGTGTTCTCGAAGGCGCTGTAGAAGAACGGCACGTCGAACGCGGAGTGGGGATACATGCCCCCGCCGAACACCAGCAGGCAGCTGGCCGGGACGTACACGGTGGTGTTCGCTCCCAGCACCCTCATGATGTTCTTTACGGCTATCGCCACGCCGCAGCCGGCGCAGGCCCCCTGCCCGTTCAGGAGGTGGTCCTCCTGCGGCATGGTCCTGATGTTGACCTTGCGGTCCATCACATCTCCCCCCTGAGCCCGTGCCAGGTGCAGTCCCTGACCCTCTTCCCGGACGCGCTGTCCTCCAGCACCTTGAACATCTCCTTGAACGTGGCCACCTTCAGGTCCCTGCCGCCGATGCCGGCGATGTGGTCGGTGATCGGTATCCCGCTGCCGTACAGGGAGTTCCGCACCTCGCTGAACACCGGGCCGAAGCGGTTCACGGATATGGAGCGGTCGAACACCCCCAGGGCCTTCAGCCCCTTGACGGCGTCCCTGATCTCCTCATGCGGGAACGGCCTCATGAAGCGCAGCTTGATCAGACCGACCTTCCTGCCCTCGGAGCGCAGCTCGTCCACGGCCACCCGGGCGGTGGAGGTCGCCGTGCCCATGGTGATGAGCGCGGTCTCCGCGCCCTCCATGCGGTAGGTGTCGATCAGTCCTCCGTACCTGCGGCCGAAGGCCTTGGCGAAGTCCTCGTCCACCTCCGCCACCACCTTCCGGGCGGCCTCCATCTGGCGGTCCAGCTGGTAGCGCATCTCCATGGAGTGGGCGGGGGATACGGCAATGTTCATGCTCATGGGGTTGTCGGGGTCCAGGCGGTTGAGCGGACGGAACCTGGGAAGGAAACCATCGACCTCCTCCTGCTCCGGCACCTCCACCCTCTCCACGGTGTGCGACAGGATGAAACCGTCCAGGCAGAGCATGAACGGGAGGACCACCCTGGGATCCTCAGCGATGCGGTAGGCCTGGATGACCATGTCCAGGACCTCCTGGCTGTCCTCGGCGTAGGCCTGCATCCAGCCCGAGTCCCGCTCGGCCATGGAGTCGTTGTACTCCACCCAGATGCCGCTGCCCGCTCCCAGCGAACGGTTGACGTTGACCAGCAGTATGGGCAGCCGGACCTGCGGCGGCACGTACAGCATCTCGTGCATGAGCGCGAGGCCGTGGGAGGCGGTGGCCGTGAAGGTCCTCACCCCGGTGGCCTCGGCGCCTATGGCGATGCTCATGGCCGAGTGCTCGCTGTCCGCGGGGATGAAATCCGCGTCCAGCTCCCCGTCGTTGATGAAATCGGCGATGGTCTCGATGATGATGGTCTGCGGTGTTATGGGGTAATTGGGTATGACCTCCGGGCGGCACAGCTTCACGCCGTAGGCCGCCGCGGCGTTGCCGGTGAGCGCCTTCACGGACCTCATGCGCTCGCCCCCTTCCTGCGTATGGTTATGGCCTCCTTGGGGCACACCTTGGCGCACACCCCGCAGCCCTTGCAGTAGTCCAGGTCGAAGGTCAGGCTGTCGTCCTCCGCGCGGCGTATGCAGCCCTCGGGGCAGATGAACCAGCACCTCTGGCACTTGATGCACTTCCCCTGGTCGTACACGGGATAGGAGACGCCCCAGCTCCCGGTCTTGTTCTGGGACATGCTGCCGGGGCCCACGGCCATCCCGGCCCTGGTGCCCTTTGGAAGAGCGACCCCCGGAGGGGTCTCCTGCCACGTCGGCAGCCACAGGTTCCTCTTCTGCACCTTCCTCTCCCCCCTGCAAACACCCTCCTGGGAGCGCTCGAAGGCCGCCTTGGCCGCGTCGGCGTTAATCCTCCCGGCCTTCTCCCCCAGCTTCTCCCCGAAGCGGTTCATGATGGCCTGCTGCACGGACTCCAGGGACACGATGGGCTCGGCCCGGGCCATGGCCCCCAGGATGGCGGTGTTGACGATGGGCGCCCTGAGCAGCTCCAGGGCGATGCTGGTGGCGTCCACGCTGATGCAGCGGGTCTCTACCCCCAGGTCGATCTGGGCCGGTTCCAACGAGCTGTTGACCACCGCGCACCCTCCCCTCTTCAGGCCCGCGGCCACCGGCTCAATGTCCAGGAGGGATTCGTCCATGACCACCAGCATATCCGGCTCGGACACCTGGGTGCGGTCGCATATCCTGCGGTCGTCGATGCGGGCGAAGGCCATCACCGGAGCGCCCCGGCGCTCCGCCCCGAAGAAGGGGAACGCCTGGGCCTGCTTGCCCTCCAGTATCGCCGCCTCGGCTATGGTCTGGGCGGCCATGACCGCCCCCTGCCCGCCCCGTCCGTGGAACCTGATCTCGTACATCTCTCTACCCCGGGTCGAATGGATTGCCAGCTGCTGTGATAAGAATGTTTGGTAGGGTTTGGGCTCAGTCCACCAGGGTCAGCCAGTGCTGGTACTTGGGATCGTTGCCCCGGGCGGCCTCGAAGAAGGCCTCCTGGATGTCCTTGGTGATCGGCCCGCGCTTTCCCTCCCCGATGACCCGCTGGTCCAGGGAGCGGATGGGGGTGACCTCCGCCGCGGTCCCGGTCATGAAGAACTCATCGCACATGTAGATCTCGGAGCGGGTGATCTCCTTCTCGATGAGCTGGTAGCCCTTGTCCCTGGCGATGACGGACACGGAGTCCTTGGTGATCCCCTCCAGCACGCCGGAGGCCAGCGGGGGGGTGTAGATCTTGCCGTTCTTGATCATGAAGATGTTCTCCCCCGGCCCCTCGGCCACCGTGCCGTTGGTGTTGAGCATGAGGGCCTCGTCCGCCCCCAGCTGGTTGGATTCTATCTTCGCAAGGATGGAGTTGACGTAGTTGCCGCATATCTTGGCCTGCAGCGAGGTGGAGGTGTTGGCCGGCTTGGTCCAGGAGGAGGTGATCAGCTTGGCCCCCTTCTCCATGTTCTCCTTGCCCAGGTAGGCGCCCATGTGCGCGCATGCTATGGCCACGTTCACCTTGAACTTGAAGGGGTTGAGGACGATGCGGTTCTCGTCGTTCTCCCCGTACCAGGCCAGCGGCCGTATGTAATCGGCATTGGGAATGGTGTTGCGCACGGTGAGGCGGGTGGCCTCCACCAGCTCGTCCACGGTGTAGGGGTGGGCCATGCACATCACCTTCGCGGAGTCCAGGAACCGCACCATGTGCTCGCGCAGGCGGAAGACGGCCTTTCCCTTGGGAGTGTCATATATGCGTATCCCCTCGAACACGCCGCTGCCGTAGTGCAGCGCGTGGGTCATGAAGGGCAGCATCGCCTTCTCCTGCTCGATCATTTTGCCGTTCATCCACATCATGGGCTTCTTTTCCGACATGCCAATTCTCCTGAGATTGATCGCCGCGCGCCGGAGGAGGTCCGGCAGATGGCGTGCGCCTTGGTAAGTAGTGACACGGATAAAACCTTTGTGAAACTTCGGACGACTCAGGGGGCGGTCAGGGCGTCGCACTCCCTTGCCGCGGCCTCCCGGACCCTGGCGGCCTCCAGCAGGGCGTCGATGCCCTCGCCGCAGAGCCCCTCCAGCTCCCTACCGATGGTAACCATCCGGCTGGCGGACATCTCGAAGCCCTTGGCCCGCATGCGCTCCACGGCCTGGGCCACGGTCTTGATGGAACGGTCGCTGACCAGGTTGTCGGCGAAGCTCACCACCTTGTCCTCCAGGGTCAGAGGCATGTAGTCCCCCTCGGGCAGCCCCAGCTCCCTGGCCTCCTCCGGGGTGAAGCCGGAGGCCACGTGGCGCCCGATGCACAGCACCAGACCCTCGGGCAGATGGCGCTCGCGGGCGATGCGCACGCCCTCCGCCACATGGCCGATCCCGTGGGTGCGGGAGCGGCCGATGTCGTGCAGCAGGGAGGCGGCGTTCACCAGCTCCAGGTCCGCGCCGCAGCGCCGGGCGATAGCCAGGGCCACCTGGTTGACCACGCACACATGGCGCATGACCACCGGGGACAGGCGCTCCTCGCGCATCATGCGGTAGCACTCCTCACTGCCTGGATAGCTCGACAACGTTCTTCCCCCTCTCGCAGGGCAGCACCTTGATCTGGGCGTCCTGGTAGTCCCGCTGCAGCATCCGGCCCTTGAAGACCCGGTCCAGAAGTATGGCCAGGGCGGCCACCTCGGAATGCGGCTGGTTGCCCACGGCCACGTTCAGGTCGGCCCTCTGATAGACCTCGGGGGGCACCTTCTCCGCCCCCACCACCACCAGTACGTCACCCTCGGGCACCCTGGGGGCGGCCTCGTCCACCGGAAGCCCGTACATGGTCAGATGGACCACCGTCCCCTGGAATTCCTGAAGGTACTTGCGCCAGTTCACCCCGGTGCTGATCTGGAAGTCCCCGCCGAAGCGCTTGACCACGTCCATGACGCTCTCCTCCAGCCCGGGGTCCCTGGTGGATACGATGATGCGCCGGGCCCCGAAGGCGCGGGCGGTGAGCGCCACGTGGGTGGTTATTCGCTTGTCCCTCTCGGGCCTGTGGCCCAGCCTCAGAACCGTTATGTCGGGCAACTTACTCCTTCACCCTTTCCAGGCGGTGGCCCCGGTAGTCCATGCGCACCGAGCGCTTCACCAGGCTCTTGAGCATGGTGGCGGTCATGCCCAGGTTCTCGGCCACGTCGCCGGCGAACCTGCCCTCCTTGCCCACCTGCTCCAGGATGTTCTCCTCGATCTCCTTGAACTCGTCCTCGGGCATCATGGCCGCGTAGAGGACGTCAGAAATCTCATATACGGGCCATTGAGCGTTTATGTGGAAGGAGTTGTAATAGGTATGATAGGCCTTCTCCGGCCGGTTGCCCCCGGACGGCTGCCATCTGGTCTCCACCAACTTCATCTTCTCGAAGAACGCCAAGGCCTCCTTACCCTCAGCCCCGTACTTTTCCTCGATGTCCTTGACGGTGCGCCATTCCAAGGTGACCTCCTTCAGGACATCCCTTTTGACCGGGGTATCAACGGCCCTCAGCATGGATACCAGTTCGGAGGGTTCGTTGATGACCTTGATCTTGTTCATACCTCCACTAATTGACGACGCGAAATAAAAAGCCTACGGAATCACCCGATAATACGATTAGCCACCCCTGGACCTCCCCGATCCATCTCTGGCTTGCAGAATTTTTCGCCGTACGGCCCTGCCGGTCCATGGACGGACCGCTCGGGAATAACATTATATTCCTCCTTTCGATTCCTTTTCCCCATGTCCAAGTTGATTTACCAGTGCCTGGTCTGCAACAAGGTGCACGACAGCCTCGATGCGGCCGAGAACTGCCACAAGGGGCCCACCCAGACCATTGAGCAGGGCATCACCAAGTTCAGCAAGCGAAAGGGCCTCCTCGGCAACTGAGGCCCGCCCCTTTTTTCACCAGGGCAGCTTCCCGAATATCAGCCCCAGCAGGAGCAGGGGCACCAGTATCAGCACGATGTCGTCATCCAGGAAGCGGAAGCGCCGCGATTCCAGGAACAGGGCGATGGGCGTGATCAGCACCGCGGACAGCAGCACGGGGAAGGTCAGGCCCTGGAAGTACATCAGCCCCAGGAGCATGATGGTGAAGTAGACCACCATGGGCAGCGTGGGGTTCAGGTCGCTGCCCCGGCGGCGCAGCTCGCCTATGAGGGGGTCCACCCATCCCATGCACATCAGGGCGGGAAGGGTGAGCTCGATCGGGAAGAGCAGCAGGGCCGCGGTCATGCCCACCGCGGTGAACGCGGCGGCCGAGGGCCGGTCGAACTCGTAGTAGCGCATGCCGGGGACCTTGATCCTGAATATCAGGCGCAGGGCCTCGAAGCCCAGGGCGAAGAGCATGACGAAGAGCACCCCCTGGTCCAGGGGCAGGCCTGGCAGTATCGGGTCTGGCAGGAAGTAGTAGATGGCGAAGAGGGGAGCGCAGACGTGCACGGCCCTGCGGAACAGCTGCCAGTCCATGCCAGGAGAATCGCTGCGGAGCATATAATCAATTCCTAGACGAAGTTGGCCGCGCCCCACTTCCTCTCGATCCCCCGCAGGAAGTAGAGGCTGAGCAGCAGCAGCACCCCGCACACGCCCAGGATCCCGGCGATGGCCCACAGGGCCCCGCCCTGCAGGCTGAAGGACAGGATGGTCAGCAGCAGGTCCGGAAGGAGGGATATGGCCGTGAACTTGGTCAGTATGGTGGGGTTGAAGAAGAAGGAGTTGGTGTTCAGGCCGGTGAGGTAGGCGGTAGCCAGGATCATGTAGGCGGTGGTGCAGTAGAGGACCACCAGGGCCAGCCACAGCAGCTCCACCTCGTCGTTGAGCAGGGAGATGGAGATGACGAAGAGCGTGGAGACCCCGGTGGTCAGCAGGAAGAAGGCCGTCAGCTTGGTCCTGATCACCTGGGGGACGCGCACCGGAAGCGTCTCGTAGTAATCGTTCAGGTCGATGTTGGTCATCCAGGAGTAGAGCAGCACCCCGAAGAAGCCCACCATGGCCCCGTAGAAGACGGCGTTGAAGCCCACCGGGATGTTCAGGCCGTGGTTGATGTAGTAGGTGGTGAAGCTCAGGAAGACCAGGGGAACGATGTAGGCGAACACCATCCGCGTGGCCAGCCCCGAGCGCCTGATGTCCACGAACTCCTTGGCCAGCAGGGTGGGCGAGGGGAATCTTGAGAAGCGCCTCAGGTGGGCCATGAACATCCCCTTGTGCTTTGACGCCCGGACCGCCTGACCTGGGCGGACCAGCAGCAGTGCCAGCCCCAGCAAGGACACGGTCTGGATGGCGGCGACGGCCAGGTATCCCAGGCCGCCCCAGCCCCAGGGGAACGGGGGGGCGGAGAGCTGGAACCCGATGGTCGGGATGACGGCCTCCAGCCCGTACAGGTCGGTGAGGCCGTAGCCGGCCATCATGAGAATGAGCGCGCCCACCGCCGCCAGGAACAGCCTCCGGTCTATGGAGAAGAGCACCGAGATGAGGAAGCTCATGGACATCCCGTACAGGAAGGTGAGCATGAGCCCCAGGAAGATCACCGCCACGGAGAGCAGCGAGTGGCCGGAGAGGAATGCCCCCAGGGACACTCCCCCCAGGGCCGGCAGCAGCATCAGCGCGGTGTAGAAGACCGCGTCCCGGAGGTACAGCCCCAGGAAGGCCCTGCGGAAGGAGATGGGCAGCAGGAAGGGCATGCTGACCAGGTAGTTGTCCTTGCCGTACCGGCGCTCCAGATAGGTCTGGCCGAGCACCCCGAAGGCGCCCACGCTCAGGCCGTAGATGAATATGCCCCCGTAGGCCATGACCATGAGGTCCACCAGGCGGAGGTCCCCCGTGAGCACGTCCAGCCCGTAGGCGAACATCGCGCTGAAGATGAATATGTACAGGGGCAGGGACAGGAAAATGCGGCGGGACGAGTAGCGCATGTGCATGCGGTACTCCTCCCTCAGCATGAGGCTAAGGAACGAGGCCATTCCCCCTCCCCACCAGCCGGAGGAAGAGCGTCTCCAGGTCCTCCCCGCCGACCAGGGCATTGGAGACCCTGTCCCTCAGCACCACCTTCCCGTGGTCCAGGATGACCATCTCCTGGACGATGCGCTGGGCCACGTCCAGGATGTGCGAGCACAGGAACACCGTGCGCCCCTGGTCCCTCAGCTCCAGGAGGTAGTCCCGGAGCTTGCGCTGGTAAATGGGGTCCAGGTTGATGAACGGCTCGTCCAGGAAGAGCAGCTTGGGCTCGTGGATGAAGGCCGCCGCCAGCATCACCTTCTGGCGCATGCCCTTGGACAGGTCGCGGCACAGGGTGCCCTCCGCCCCCTGCAGGTCGAAGAAGTCCATCCAGCGGGACACCCTGCCGTCCAGGGACCCCACCTGGTGCAGCGTCCCGGCGAAGGTCAGGAACTCCGAGGCCGTGAGGTAGGAGGGGGGGCTCTCCACCTCGGGGACGATGCCGACCCGGCGCTTGATCTCCATCCCGTCCCGGGAGGGGTCCAGGCCCAGGACCTCGGCGCGGCCGGAGGTGGGCGGGACCTGCCCGGTGAGTATCTTCAGCAGGGTGGACTTCCCGGCCCCGTTCGGTCCAAAGCAACCGAAGAAGGCGCCCTCGGAGACGGAGAAGGTGGCCTGGTCCAGAGCTAGGAAGTCGCCATAGCTCTTGGTCAGGCCTTCCACAACTATGGCGGGCATGCGTTGAAGGATGCTTGGCAGATTATTTAAGGGGTGCGAGTTGGGTCCGTTCCCGGAGAACGCCGGAGCGAAACGATTTAACTATACCCAATGTTATCACGTGTCTAGCGCAAACCGGGATGTTGCCGACATGAAGGGACACAGTGTTCTTACCAGTAAGATCGAGGCCGAGGTCGAGCTCCTAGAGAGGCATGTGGTCATGTTGAACGCCATCAAGAAGCACGAGCCCATCGGCATCATCCGACTGTCCGAGCTCCTGGACATACCCCAGCACAAGGTGCGCTATTCGCTCAGGATCTTGGAGCAGGAGGGCCTCATAAACCCCTCCCCGGAGGGGGCGGTCACCACCGAGAAGCTGAACGAGTTCTATGAGCGGGTGGTGTCCATATTGGACCGCATGGAGGACACCGTCGGGAAGCTCAAGGGAGAGCTGGAAGAGGAGTCCAAGAGGAACCAAAAGGATTAATACCGGACCTCTATTTTAGAGGCCCACATTAGGCCGTCGTAGCTCAGTCGGTAGAGCGTGTGACTGTTAATCACAAGGTCAGCGGTTCGATCCCGCTCGACGGCGCCTCGTAATCACCTGTTCTCCGCGCTCATTTCCGGTAGGCCGCGTAAACGTCCGCCTCGATCAGCTCCCCCTCCACCACGTAATGATGGATGAAGTAGAGGTTCCCCTCCCGGTCCAGGGTGGGCTCGGCGGCGAAGGAGGAGAGCACCAGCTCCGGTGCGCCCCAGGTCCCGTTGTCCATGATCGAACGCCACACCGAGGGCGAGCCCATGTAGGTCCGGGTGAACCACAGTTCATTGCCGTCCTCGCTCAGGAAGGGCCAGCCCTCGTTCTCCGGGGTGTTCAGGGGCTCCAGGTTCACCGGCTCCTGCCAGACCCCGCCCTGCATGTGCGAGACCCACAGGTCGTACTGCCCTGCCGTGCCCGGGCGGTCGGAATGGAAGTACAGGTCCTTCCCATCCGCGCTCAGGTGCATCTCCCCCACCCGGTATTCTTGGTTCAGCAGGTCCCCGGCGTACTCCCAGTCCATCCAGGCATGGTCGCTATATGAGGCGGTGAACATGTTCATTCCGGTGAAGCCCTCCCTGGCCGAGGCGAACCACATGATGCCGTCCAGGACGAAGGGGGCCCCGTCCAAAGCGAGCTCCCCAGGGTCCTGGAGCCAGACCCGCGCCGGTTCGCTCCATCCGGTGGCGTTGCGCTCGGAGCGCCATATGCCGGTGACCTCGTCGAAGAGCTGCTCGTTGGCCGGGACCCCGGCATCCGGGGTGAAGAAGAAGTAGATGGTGCCGCCGTCGGGGGTGATGAACGCGGAGTCCTCCGCTCCCGCGGTGTTTATGGGGCCCTCTAATGGCACGGGGTCCTCCCAGAGGCCCAGGTGCAGGACCGGAGGGTGATCATCGGACTGGGGCGTCATCTTCACCGCCTCCGGGGGGATGGCCTCGGCCCTGGTCCGCTCCGGATAACCCTCCTGAGGAGGGGCGGTCTGGCTGAGCACGAGGAGCAGCAGGAGCACCGCTATGGCGATGCTCGAGACAGCGATCAGGATGGTCTTCCGCCGGCCCATCGGGTAGCTATTCGCCCCCCGGATAATAAGCCCGCGCACCGTCCGGTCTTCAGGCCCTGATCATTATCAGCATCATCTTGAAGGCCTTGACCCCGTGCAGGGCGTGCGGCTGGTTCGCGGGCATGATGACCATCTCCCCGGCCTTCACCCTCTGGGTCTGTCCAGAGATGGTGATGTCCGCCTCCCCGTCCAATATCTCCACCATGGCGTCGTAGGGGGCGGTGTGCTCGCTCAGCCCCTGGCCCTGGTCGAAGGAGAACACGGTGACCGTGCCCACCTTCTTGTTGATGAGGGTACGGCTGACCACCGCCCCGTCCTGATAGGAGACCAGGTCCCTGGATACCATCACCTTGCCCAGGAGGTCGTCCTTCTTCGCGCCATCCGGGTTCATCATCTCCATGGCCATGATGTCACAGCACCTTTGTGGACTCTGCGGGCCTGGGCATCTTGACCACCAGGAAGCGGAACTCCTCGGATGATTCGTTGAACAGGCGGTGCGGGATGCGTGCCGGCGATTCCACGATCATGTCCCTGCTGACCTCCCTGACCTCGTCGCCCACCTCCACCTTGCCGGTGCCCTCCAGGATATAGAAGAAGACGTCCACCGGGGTCACGTGCTTCTTCAGGGTCTCTCCCCTCTTGAGGGATATCACCACGGCCTGGCCGTGGTCATGGTCGTAGATCATGCGCACGCTCACCTTGTGGGGAGTGTCCTTCACCGGGAAATCCGTGTACTTGGCTGCCTTCATTCCTTCACCTCTGCCTTCATGTATTCCAATGCGTCCTTATGACATGTTCTCATGCACCTGCCGCACAGGTAGCATTCCGAGCCCGCCCTCTGGGACAGGACCTGCGGCGGGCATACCTTCTCGCACCTGCCGCACTCCACGCAGCCGTCCTTCCGCCGCACCCCTAGGACGCTCCTGCCGGCGAACAGAGAGGACAGCGCCCCGAAGGGGCATATGAACCGGCAGAATGGGCGGTACACCACCGTGGACAGCAGGACTATGCCCAGGAAGACCGCCAGGCCCGGGCCGATCAGCAGTTCGAAGAAGTCCTGCAGCCCCAGCACCTTGGTGATGTTCATGGAGAACAGCAGCGCTGCGGCCAGCATGGCCGCGAACACTGCCCACCTCACCTTCAGGGAGATGGAGCTGGGCACTTTCACCTTCTTCCAGGGGGCCAGGTAGGCCAGCTCCTGCACTGCCCCCGGAGGGCAGACGTATCCGCAGAAGATGCGCCCGACCAGCACCGAGGACAGGATGAGCGCGGAGGTAACGAGCAGCACCATGGGCATGTTGGCCTGGGGTATCTTTCCTAACATCAGCATCTGGAGCTGCCAGGGGAACATGGGGGCGAAGAAGGCGAAGCCCAGCAGGGCGGAGAGGGCCAGGAACAGCCACCCCAGCTCCTTGCTCAGTTTTCCCTTGTACATCAGGTAGGACAGCAGCGGCACGGCCACCGCTGCGTAGAGTATCCCAATAACCATTCCCATCTCCAACTTCATTTGCTAACCTCCAGACATTTCTTCAGCAGGTGGAGCAGGGGGCGGGCCTTGGAACGCAGGTCGTAGGAGAAGCCCGCATGGCGCCACTCCAGCACGGCCAGGCGCATGGAGCCCATGAACAGCAGGGAGAAGGCCTCCCCGTCGGCCTCCGGAGAAAAGTGGCCGGAGGCCTGTCCCTCCCGGACCAGCTGGCGAATCAGGGAGGAGCGTGACGACCTGCGAAGGTCGAAGCGCTCCTTCACCGAGGGGAACTCGCGGAATATGTCCTCCTGGAAGAGTATGGCGGTGTGCAGAGGATGCTGCTGGAAGTTCTCCAGCTGCCAGACCAGCATGTTCTCCAGGGCCTCCCAGGGGCCCTCGCCCCGGGGGAAGAACTGGTTGCTGTCGAATACGGAACTTGCCAGGGAATCCACGATGTCCTCCTTGCCCTTGAAATGCCGGAAGAGGGCCGCCTCGCTGACCCCCACGCCGTCGGCGATCTCCCTCAGGGTCAGGGAGTGTATCCCCTTGGCGTGGATGACCCTCAGAGCCGCGTCCAGTATCTGGGCCTTCCTGGCCTCTCCATCCATCCTCGCGCCCATGTTATCACTTGCTAGTTATCACTAACTAACATGAGTGAGACAGCTATAAATCCTTTTCCTGCCAGGGCGGTCAGTGATCAGTCCAGCAGCAGCAGGCCGGTCCAGACGTAGGTGTCCTTGGGCGGGAGGTCGATAGGCATCCCCGCGTTCTCCGCGGTCTTGATGACGTCTATCCCCAGGGCCTCCATGGACGGCCGGGCCTGGAAGGGGTGGCGGCAGTGCTCATCATGCACCGCGCTGCACTCCTCGCACAGAGGGCAGGGGCCTCCGCCCAGTCCCGCGGCGAAGCGGTGCCCCATGAGCATGGCGTCCCGCTCCAGCTTGGCGATGACCTCGTTGAGCCTGCGCACCTGCTCGTTGGCCAGTTTCTGGCGGTCGGGCCCGGCCTCCAGGGCCGGCTGGGAGACCTGGACCAGGATGGCGAAGCTGTACCTGGCCAGCACCTTGGCGAACTCCTCCCCGGCCATCACCCTCGGGGGGCAGATGTGGCTGCGGCCGTAGTTCTCGCAGAGCGGGACCCGGCACTTGAAGTTCACCCGGGGGTCCACGATCACGTTGTAGGTGGGCATGGGGGCCACCTTGCTCGCTCCGTACACGCTCGCGTTGGCGCACAGGGCCTGCAGATGCTCTTCGATCTCCATGTTATCCCAGCCGATAACGCCCTAGGCCCTAAAATCATTGCCGGGGTCGCACCGCAAGATAAATATTCGGACCTATCAATGATGAGAGGGGGCAACATGTTGGAGGGAAACTGGAAGAGGGAGGCGGCCACGGACCGTATGAAGCAGCCGGAGAGGGCTGGCCAGCTCATAAGCGTCATGCTGACCGTCATCACCACCACCTACCTCTTCATGCACTGGCTTCGCGACACCGGCTTCTTTGACCCGGGGTTCGACGAGATAGACGCCACCATGCTCTTCGGCCCCATGCTGTTCAGCCTGGTCCCGCCGCTGTTCCGGTTCCTGGTGGGCAGGAAGAACGCCTCTAGGCCCTCGGACGTGATCGTCTCCGTGCTCTTCATCGCCTCGGCCATATACTTCCTGGCGAACTTCATGTTCGACATGGAGGTGTTCGCCACCCCCCTTCCGGAGGGGGCGCGCTTCCTCCTGGACTGGATAAGCGATGACGTCGCCCGCATCCTGCTGGGCCTGGCGGTCGTGGGAGGGGCATTCTCCGCGGCGTGGAACGTCCTCACCTATGTCAAGGTCAAGGAGATCCTGGAGAAGAAGGACAAGTAGCCCTGCCACCTTGGTGCCTGGTAAGGAAAAGAAGGAGCGCCAAGGCCAGTAGGCTGGTGCCCATCCCGAAGGAGAATGCGCCGGTCGCTCCTGCGGAATCCCATAGCAGGCCGGCGATGATCCCGCCGGGAAGCATGACCAGCCCCACCGCGGTGTGGTAGATCCCCAGGGCGGTTCCGCGCAGGTCCCTGGGCACCATGTCCACCACGAAGGCCTTGAACACACCCTCGCTGGAACCCTTGTAGACACCGAAAAGCGAGAAGCCGAGCACGAGCAGGAGCAGCCCATCCGCCATGGACATCACCATACAGGCCGCGGCGAACAGCAGGAAGGACAGGGACAGCACGGGTCTGCGTCCGAAACGGTCAGACATTATTCCTGAGGGCAGGGATACGACCACGAACAGCCCGTTGAAGAGGACATACAGGAGGATGGTGGTGATGGCGCTCATGCCCTGGGCCTCCGATTGCAGTACGAAGAAGGCGTAGCTTATCTCTCCCGCATAAAAGACCAGAACCACCAGGGTTAGCGACCAGAACCTTCTCCCCAGACGCCGGGCGTCCTCTGCGAAATGGCCAGCGGGACGGTGCGGCGCGGCATTCGCCTCCCTGACGCGCAGTAGGATGACCACCACCGCCAGGATCGCAGGCAGGGTGGAGAGCAGGAAGACCGTGCGGTAGGAGTCGGTGGCAACCGAGGATGCGGCCAGCAGTATGGGTATGACCAGAAGCGGCCCTATGACCGCGCCGGTGGAGTCCATAGCCTTGTGCAGGCCGAAGGCCCTCCCCATATCCTCGCTCCTGGTGGAATCGGCTATCAGGGCGTCCCGCGGAGCGCTCCTGATGCCCTTTCCGATGCGCTCGGTGATCCGCACGCCGAAGACGTGCCAGTAGGAGGCTGCCAGGAACAGGAGCGGCTTGGAGGCGGTGCTCAGACCGTACCCCCAGACCAGAAACGGTCTTCGTCTGCCGAACCGGTCGGACAGACGGCCGGAGACCACCTTGAGCAGGGAGGCGGTGGTCTCGGCCGAACCCTCTATCAGGCCTATCATGGCCCCGGTGGCCCCTATGCCGGTAAGGAACAGCGGGAGGATGGGGAGGACCATCTCGCTGCTGACATCAGTGAGAAGGGAGACCAGGCCGAGCATGAGCACATTGGTCGACAGGCCTGTCAACAGGCCCTTCTTGCCGTTCATCCGACCATACACTGCCGTTCAGAGTATTGGATTATTGGTCCTATGCGATTCGGGTACGTTTAGGGGGCATTGGATTTAAGGCCGGGCGTCGTAATACGACACACGATGATGCGGTGGGGGGTCATTTCACTGGCAATAGGTGCAATGCTATTGCTCATCATCATGCCTGGGAACTTGGACGCCGATTTGTCCGGGGAGGTGGAGTTCGGACCGAACGAACCGTTCAGCGGGGAGGTCAACGAGTTCAGGCTGACCTTCCGCAACACCGGAGACCGGGACATCGTGCTGACCGACGCCCGGGCGGTGATCGATTTCCCCAGCATCGATTTCTTCGATGACCAATACGATCCGGACGTGACCATTGATTTCCTGGACGAGGAGGTGCTGGTCCCTGCCGGGGAGGAGGTCACCCTCAGGAGATCGGTCAGGATCGACCTGTATGGCGGTTTCTCGGTCCCGATAACCGTCAAGGGGCATTATGCCGGGGAAATGGTCACCAACATCCTGGAGACCTCTTCATGGGCTCACTGCACGGAAAGGCAGCTCCTCGATAGGAGGGACCCCTTCGGGGGTGCGGTGACCATGTTCATATTCCTGTTCGGTGCCGGAATGCTGGGTTTCTTCGTCAGGGGCGCGTACTGGGACTATGAGATCAAAAGGAACATGGAGGAAGAGGAGCTGGACGCGCTGCAATGGTACAAATGGTTCGACCAGCTGTGGTGGAGGAGGGGGCAAAGGACCCGGGTCCTGCTGCTCTATGCCACCATAGCGCTGACGTTCTCCCTGCTGGTATACCTGATGCTCTCCTGACGGGCCTTGTGAATGCTGGGCATACAAATATCTAGCAGCAAACATCTGTTTCGCCGGGGTTCGATGAGAAGGAGGGGGATCTCGGCCTCACTGCTGGCCTTGGCGGTGCTGTTGTCCACCATCACCGCTGGATGTTCGTTAGCTGACCCCGCGGTGGACCTGGACCTTCCCCTGGAAATTGCTGGACCCGGCGCAGCTCTTACCGTGACCCTGACCAATCATGCGGATGAGGATATCACCGTCACCCGGGTGCTGGCCGATATCCAGTTCAGCGAGGAGCAGAAGGCCAGTCTGAGCATCTTCGGGACTGGAGATGTGGTCCTGGTCTTCAACGGAACTGAGGGGATCCCTGCAGGCGGCACCCATATCTTCGAGAGAGAGGTGTTCATGGGGACGGTGACCGGGCAGATCGATGTGATGGTGACCGTGCGGTTCCTGGAGGCCGGGGCGACGGAGGAGACCGTCGCGAACAGGACGTTCCCAGTGACATTCTATCTGGAGGACCCTGAGCCCCTCCAGGAGCCGGATGGGCCGAACCGGTTGGGCATCTTCTCCTTCTTGTTCATCATCACCTGGCCACTTCTGATGCTGGCCTTCTTCGTCCGCAGTTCGATCTACGACTTTGAGATGAAGAAGACAATGGAGGAGGAGACCATCAGCGGGCTCCAGTGGTTCAAATGGTTCGACCTGATCTGGTGGGCCCAAGGCCACAAGCTGGCGGTGGCCATCCTTTATGGCCTATTAGCGCTCCTCATCGCGTTCTGGGGGGCCTACGTGTGGTGACCTCCCTGAGGCATGCTCGTGGACCATGCGATCAGCACCCTCGATCACTGAGGGGACCTGGTCCCCAGGGCACACATTTTTAATATCCGTCCTTGCTTTCAGTTCATCCGCACAACGGGTCCGTAGCTTAGTCCGGTGGAGCGAGCGGCTCATAACCGCTTGGTCGTCGGTTCAAATCCGACCGGGCCCATCCAACTCACTGGCTCATTCGATTTTTCAAATAAGGGTGCGGAGCGCCCTTTTTCGCTCATCTTGAGATCCTGATTGAGAAGTCCTTCTCCGGAGGCAGCCCTTCCTTCATGCGCTCCCTGATCCGGGTCATGTACTCCGCCCGCTTGCGCTGCACCTCGTCCAGGTCGTCCAGCGGCAGGCCTAGGTACTCCCGCGTCTGCTTGAGGTCCTCGTGCCCGTACGCTTCGGACACGATGAGCAGGGCCTTCTCGTTGTCCCTGCCGGCCGCTTCCATGGTGAGGCGACCCCGGGTCCTGCGGTTGCGGTGGTGCAGCCCGGGCTTGTCGATGCCGGTGCGCTGCACCAGCCTCTCCATGATGCCGACCAGAGCCAATCGGTCGACGTTTGTTACAGGGCAGCCACCGAAGTCATTCCTTATCGCCACGGAGCCGCCTAAGGAGACGCTCGACCTTCGATATCTCCCCCAGCCCGTAAGCGATGAGGATCGCGGCGGTGTTGATGACCGGGATCAGTACGAGCAGGGTGAGCGGGTCCAACTCAGTTGGCCTCATGCGGATGCTGCGTCTGAGCAGCTTCGTAGGCTTTGGTGAGGATCTCCATCAGCTTCAACGGGTCCGATACTATCCTCTGGAGCTCCTGCAGCCTCATCATCTCAAGCCGCTGCCTGAGCACCATGAAGACGAGGAACACGCTGTTCGCGCCCAATACCCCCAGTCACTGATAGGCCTCCTGGCTCAGGTTGAATATCGCAACCAGCAGGATCATCAATCCGCAGGCCATGATCGCTAGCAACGAGAGCGCCAGCAGGCGCTCTCCCATTCCTGGTCTTGTCGGCATGTCGTTACATTCCTGCCGAGAACTCCCCCATTATCCCAACATAGGATGGATTGCTGACTATAAATAATTAATGCTTTATCTTTATTTATTTAAATAAATTGGTTATTAATTGTCTATTTTATTAAATTAATTGTCATTCATATCTACAATTTTTCCCCCTGATGGTAGTAATCAAAGTTTTATATGCTAGGATAATAGTATACAGATTGCAGGTAAGTCCCGGTCGGTAGATGTGCACCGGAAGGGTACACAAAGCAAGAATCCGACCGGGGTCTGCTCTTATCCCCACAACTTTCTACCAATGATGACCTTATTTTCAAATTTTGAGTAATACTGATCGTCTCTTCGTTCAAGGTGTTGGAAGATCGACCCCGCGACGAAGTCGTTGACTCTGAGGCCGGCGTTATTGCATGAGTCATAATGACTGAGTTTTAACTCGGGAGGAAACATCCCGAGGTGTTGGCCGTCAAGAATGCCGGTGATATATCTATCGAAATCGTTACGTTCAGCCCGTCCTCCAGGTCGTTTATCGATTATTACATTAAGATTTTTTGTGTGGACGGAACTAAATACACTACCCATCACTTTCCCACACATGTAATTATAAAGTTTGTCTTTCTTCCTTCTTAAATCGGCGTCCACACGTGTTTTTTGTACTGCATACCAAACAACCTGGCATTCGGTCGCACAGAATTTGTCGATAAAGAAATGACGAATATTTGTGTTACTATTGTTGAACTTAACTTCGGCCTGACATTTACCGGCAATCTTTAATTTTTCATTGGCCTTTTTAACGATTCTCTGGAAGTTAATCTTATTTGGAGCTATCATCGCTTCAATAATAAAGAATTTTGAGCTTCCATTCGAGAACCCCAAATCACCACTTTCGTCGATATATACCTCTACTGAATCGTACAAACGGATGCAATAATATGCAGTTATAATTAATAATTATCGTGTATCTTATTACCTTTAAGAATACGTGAGAATTATTTTGGTTGCGTTCCCAATATTATGTCTGTCTTCAAGTGATAGATTGGGGTATCCTTTTATTGAGGTGGCCACGGTGTCCCCAGTCTGCTGCGAGATCCGATCCCCGCCGGCGCGGCGGAACTCTACAACGTGTGTATACCTCATCATGAGCCAGATGGTTCAGGGGCCCAAAAAAACCGACCGGGTCCATATTCCCATTTTTTATCACCGTGTAAGCACCACCATAATGAAGACAAAGTAATAATCCGTTGATGATTGGTGAAAAAAGGAAAGGCTATCTAAGGTTTGACGCGGACCTCCGCGCCATGATGCGGTGACCTCATCGCGATCAGTTCTTCGGAGCGGCGTCCTTGGTGGACCTCTCAGCCTTCTTGTCCTTCTTGGCCATGCTGTCACCTCTGGATGGAATACTGGAGGGGATATTATTGACCTAGATCCTCCTACCATTTTTGTTTTATCAGAATAATTGATAATAGTTTACAAAACGATGCAAGCGCTGGTGATGAGGGATGAAAATTTTTCCATTCCCGTTCTCCCCATCTGGCCGATGGCATTGAATGGGACATGTCCATCTCCCATGGAGATGAATCATATTTTTCGCCCTTTATTGATAGTTTCGTTTCTGATAATATTGTCAATCATCATTTAAAGCCGAATGAGATTTAAGATGAGAAAAAATGGTGTGGTAATTGATAAAATGCCTTTACGTCGATGATGAGCCCGCACTTCTAGAGTTGGCCAAGGAGTTCCTTGAGAAGGGCGGAGAGATCTCTGTCCAGACCTGCGAATCGCCGGGCATCGCCACAGACCTGATCGAGAAGGACATGCCCGACGTCATGATCTCGGATTTCCAGATGCCGGACATGGATGGCATACAGTTTTTCAAGGCGGTGCGCGGGGCGGGGCATGATGTGCCCTTCATACTTTTCACTGGCAAGGGAAGGGAGGAGGTGGCCATCGGTGCGCTCAACGCCGGCATCGATTTCTACCTCAACAAGGGCGGCAATCCCCGGGCGCAGTTCGCCGAGCTGGAGAATGTGGTCAAGCAGCTGGCCCGCCGCAGGCAGGCGGAGGATGCGGTGTCCTACAACAACCGCAGATTCCGGCACATCATCGAGAATATAATGGACGTGGTGCTGATCATCGACGCCCGAGGACTGATAAAGTATGCCAGCCCGTCGACCCGTCATAGCGTCGGCTTCCGCCCTGATGAGCTCTTGGGGACCTGCGTCTTTGACCATCTGCACCGGGACGACCGTGAGCCGATGATTAAAAGCAGCACCTGCACCAGCAAGAACGTGGTGCCCCTGCAGTGCCGGGTCAGGACCAGGAAAGGGGAATACCGGTGGTTCGAATCCATATCCCGGGCCCTGCCGTCCGAGCTGGGGGAGGGGCAGTTCATCATCAGCAGCCGGGACATAAACGAGCGCAAGAGGATGGAGCTGGAGATCGCCCGCAGGGAGATGCTGCTCAAGACGGTCTACGACAACTCCACGGAGATGATGGGGATGATATCGCTGAAGGGCGAGATCCAGATGGTGAACCGCCGGTTCTGCGAGATATCCGGCTACGAGGAGAGGGACCTCGTCTCCCATAACTTCCTGGACTTCGTGTCCCCTGACAGCCGGGAGATGGCGGCCCATAATCTCGAGCTGAAGGCGGCGATGAGGGAGGAGAGGACCATGTATCGGGCCATGCTGCACAAGAAGGAAGGCTCCGAGGTATGGCTCGGGGTCACCTCTCAGAGGATAGACGTACCCGGGGAGGAGGCTTTCGTCCTGGTCCTGGGGAGGGAGCTTTTCGAGGAGGATATGCGGGACTTCGCGGGGAGCCGGAGCCCCGGAACCGCGGCGGGGACCTCACCGGTTATATCCCTCAAACCCCATGAGCCGGATGATTTCTGATGCAGAGATACGCGTCCTTTTTGCCCGGGGAGATCGTGGAACGGCTGCAGCGCATGGCGGAGGTGCCTCTGGCGGTGCAGTTGGGTATGCGTACGGAAATGATAACCGAGGACGGTGAGGTCACCGTTTCCATGTTCGCCGGGGACAAGCTCAACGCCGTAGGTGGCGCCCACGGCGGGGCGGTGTTCTCCCTGGCCGACCAGGCCTTTGCGTTGGCCTCCAACCTGGGAGCGGAACCGCAAGTGGCGCTGTGCGCCAGCATCAACTACCTGCGGCCGGGGAAGGGGCACCTGAAGGCTGTGGCCAGGAGGACCTTCGAGTCCCGCAACACCTCCCTGTACGAGGTAAGGGTGTTCGAGGAGGACGCTCTCATCGCCATCTTCCAGGGCACCGGCTACAAGCTCGGCAGGAAGCGCCCCGAGCAATGATCCTTGGTCCTGAGGCACCCTCCCCATTCCCTTGCCCGGGGCAGAAGGTTAGGCGTTGCCGCGTGACAAGGCGGCATTATCCTTGCTGAGGTGCATCCTGCGGCCCCACTCCCCTTGCTGCCATTGGGATCGGCACCAATGTGAGGGACGATCATTCCGTTAACCCAGTTCGGGGAGGGGAAAAACGGAGGACCCCGTATCAAATCGACGAATGTGACCTTCATGCGGACCACGTGCCATGCAGGCTCACAGTATGACCACCAGGAATATGGCCACGATGAAGAGCATCATGGTCAGGTACAGGGCCCTCTGGACGCCGCGGCCCTCCTCTGGTGAGGAGGAACGCCATAGCTGGATGACCAGGAATGCCACGGCCATGTCCGCGGCGATGATCAGTAACAGGTAGGACCATCCCATCCATCCAACGATGAAGGGCACCGTTCCCAGGGCCATGAACGAGACGAACAGCAGGGTGACCATGGAAAGGGCGGCCCTCCGGCCGTACAGCCGGGCAATGGACCGCGAGCCTATCAGCGCATCCCCTTCTGCATCCATGACCCCGCCGGAGACCTCCTCGGCCAGGTCGAACAGGGCGGCCATGATGGCGAATGTCCACACCGGCCCGCTGTCCGGCCTCCCGGCCATGATGCCCCCCAGGACGAAGGTCATGCCCACCGAGAGGGCCACGATGGCGTTGCCCGGCAGTCCCAGGCGCTTGAGCCTCCAGTTGTACAGCAGGCCCAGCATCCAGATGAGGACGGTGAACGCCAGGACCGGAGGCCCCTGGAGGGCGGCGACGGACAGCCCGGCCGCGGACAGGATCGCGGTGAAGGCCGCCACCTCGGGGACGCTGACCCGGCCGGACGGCAGCGGCCTCTCCGGATGGTTCACCCGGTCCACCTCCAGGTCGAAGAGGTCGTTGGAGACCATCTCCGCCCCCGAGATCAGGAAGCCGATGAGGAAGCCGAAGAGCGCCGGCCAGGCCTCGGGCGCCCCGTCCAAGGCCAGGGCCTGGCCTACGATGACGCATATCCCGGCGGCCACCGGGAGCTCGGGCTTCAGGAGCCCCAGCAAGGAACTGACCTTTCCCATGTGCCCCGGAACGGATTGACCGGTGCGGTAATAAAAGGGAGGGGGGCGCACCATCGGCGCCCTTTCGCTCAGAGCACGTGGATGAACAGCAGGGTCCAGGACATGCCGTGCATGCCGAAGACGGCCCAGTATACCTCCTTGGTGACCAGCTCCCCGGAGCCCAGGGACTCGTAGTACTCGTATATGCCGTACCCGTTGTTCGACTCCAGCACCTGGTGCATGAACTCCAGGGTCTCGGTGTAGTTGGCATAGGCGGGATCGGTGAACAGGTTACGGCCGATCTGCTCCTCGTCGGTGTCGTAGACCTCCAGGCCGTCGTCCTGCAGGCAGGTGATCTGGAATCCGGTTGCGAGGTCCAGGGCCTCCACCTTGTCCCTGAGCATCGACTCGATGCCCAGGGTGACCGACAGGCTTCCCATGAAGCGGCCTTCCGCGTCGAACACCGGCATCTGCATGTCCGAGGCCATGAACCCCTCGACCATCATGAACACCTGGCTCATCACGGGCATGTGCGTGGTGATCATCCTCCGCACCTGCTCCTGACCGCTGATGTTCACCCCCTCCGCGCCATGATAGGCCGAGGGCTCGGAGGCCACGATCACGCCCTGCGTGTCGATGGTCACCGCGTCAATGCCGTAGGTGACGTTGTCCAGCACCTCGTTCATGACCGCCCTCGCCTCAGTTCCGTTGAGGCCAATGGCGCCCAGACGGGCGGTTCCCTTGGCCAGTTCATCGCTGACCTGCACGATCTCGTCCTGCACGTCCGACTGCATCGCCATCAGGGCGCGGTAGACGTCCTCGCGGACGGCCAGCTCATCCCTCTCCTGGCGCAGTTCCTCGCTCTGAAGATAGAACATCGCGGCCATGGCGCTGGCCACGACCAGAAATGCCACGGCCATGGTGATAATGTACTTGCTCTTGTCCACAGTGATCCCGGACGTAAAATCCTGACGTCCGGATAAATATCTTCGCACGCCGTTGCTCGCCGTTGATAACGATGTCGGCTCCGGGGTCGAAATATTATTAGTGCACAGGGGAATAGCATCCCGGGGAAAATCATGAAGGTCGAGATGTATCACGCATCGAAGTACGGCAACGGGGAGAAGGTGGTGGCCTACCTGCAGGGGCTGCTGGTGGCCAAGGGACACGAGGTCGGCTATCGACACATAAGGGACGCCAAGCCCAAGGAGCTGCCGGCGGCGGACCTCTACGTGTTCTGCGCGCCGACCAGGATCGGGAAGCCGATAGGAAAGATGAGGAGGTTCCTGAAGAAGGCCAGGCTGCCTGACGGAGCTAGGTACGCGCTCATAGCCACGCACGGCGAGCCCGTCCCGGACAAGAAGACCGGGAAGATGCCCTTGCCCGAGGAGATAGAGAGGTTCCAGCAGAACATACCCACCATGGAATCCATTCTGAAGGGGAAGGGCGCCTCCAAGGTGGCCGACCTGAAGGTGTACGTGGTGGGCACGACCATGAAGGGACCTTTGACCGAGGGATGGGAGGAGAGGGTCGCGAGGTTCGCGGCCTCCCTGCTCTGAGCCGGGCCCTATTTTTATTTTATTATATTCTATTTTATTTACATCTGGATAGCATCTAGACACCTCTTATCATACCAATTGTTTCTGCCGTTTTTATATATGCGGACCAGGGTGCGGCGGTTGCCGGATAACGGCATGAGATTCAAGATCACAAAGGTGAGAAGATGTTGGAAGAGGACATTTGGAGTCATTTCGGGCAATGGGGCGCGGTCGCGGTGTGGATAGGAATCTACGCGGTCTTCCTGCTCTTCATCCCGTTCTACAAGAAGAGCCAGCTTAAGCCCGCCGGAACCTACATCGCGTTCGTGGTGGCCTTCGCCCTGGAGATGTTCGGGATACCGTTCAGCATGTACGCCATCGGATGGGCCTTCGGATACACCCTCCCGGAGGGAGTGTTCTGGGGACACACCCTGGGCAGCTACATCGGCCTCTCAGGCATGTACATCGGGCTGATGGTCTCCCTGATCGGGCTGGGCCTGGTCGTGGTGGGCTGGAGGCAGATACACAAGGGATACTGGAGCAAGGAGGAGGGCCAGGGCAGGCTGATCACCTCTGGCATCTACGGCTACATCAGGCACCCGCAGTACACCGGGTTCTTCCTGATCACCCTGGGCATGATGCTGGAGTGGGCCACCCTGCCGCTCGTCGTCCTGTACGCCCTGCTGCTGGTCATGTACTACCGCCTGGCCAGGAAGGAGGAGAAGGACATGATGGAGGAGTTCGGCTCGGAGTACGCGGAATACCGCGCCCGAACCAAGATGTTCATCCCCGGGCTGGTCTGAGACCGGCCCTGAAAACCATTTCCGGGGCCCTGTCCCCGTCACCCATCCTTTTCTTTGAGGAAGCCGCGCACGGCTGACAGGAATTCTTCTTCGCTCTCCAGGTGGTGCATGTGCGAGGCGCCCCTGAATACCATGACCTTTGAATCGGGAGTGAGCTCAGCGTACCGCCTGGTGGTCTCCGGGGTGGCCTCGTCGAACTCCCCGCAGGTGTAGAGCACCGGGCTGCGGATGCTGGACAGGAAGCCGGTAACGTCCGCATCCTTCAGGCCCCCGGTGAGGGTGAACTCGCTGGGACCCCACATGCTGTTGTAGACCTCCAGGCCCATGCCCTGCATGGAGCGGTTCAGGGCATCCGGCCAGTTCTTCATTCGACACACGTGGCGGCGGTAGAAGACGTCCATGGCCTGGG
Source organism: Methanomassiliicoccales archaeon (assembly GCA_040765825.1). GTDB lineage: Archaea > Thermoplasmatota > Thermoplasmata > Methanomassiliicoccales > UBA472 > UBA472. The sequence continues at coordinate 98,126 of JAXGRO010000004.1, read as the reverse complement.
CGTATTTCACGGAGGCGTAGTCCCCCCGGGCCTCGCAGTCCAGGATGGCGCTGCGCTCCTTCTCCGGCAACCCGGCCACGTGCCGCCGCTGGTCCTGGTCCCACAGGGGGCTGCTGAGGTAGGGGGCGCTCAGGACCAGGGAGGCCAGGCGGCCCTGGCCCTTCATCTGGGCGTAGAGCACGGCCAGCATGCTGCCCCAGGACTGCCCAAGAAGGTGGAACCTCTGCAGCCCCAGGTGCCGCACCAGCCGGTCCAGCTCGTCCACGAAGCGTTCGGCCGTCCACAGCGAACGGTCCCGGGGGCGGTCGGACCTCCCGCCGCCCAGCTGATCGTAGAGCACCACCATCCTGTCATCCGAAAGGGACAGGATGTTCTCCAGGTAATCGTGCGTGGCCCCGGGGCCCCCGTGCAGGCACACCAGGGGAACACCGCCGGCCCCGGCGGTCCTGTACCATATGCTGCCCCCCTCGACCTCCAATCTTCCGTCCATCATCGTCGCCGGGAGCTGATGACATGGGCGCTGAATAAAGGCATGGGGCATGATTGCGAAAAATGAGAATGGGAAGGGGTTTGGAAGGAGGACCTCATTTCTTCCTTTTCATCAGGAAGAACACCGCTCCGGCCAGGGCGGCAATGGCCACCACGGCGATGATGACGTAGAGCATGGTGCTGTCGCCGCCGTCCCCGTCATCATCGCCCCCGCCCCCGGCGGTGGGCGTGGCGTCCTCGATCTCCGAGGCTGGCCCTTCGCCGAACTCGTTGACCGCGCTGACCTTGTAGTAGTAGGTCTGGCCGTTGGTGACGCCGTCATCAACGAACGCCGTCACGTTGCCCAGGGTGATCAGCAGGGTCAGGGACCCCTCGGAGCTCCCGCGGTACACCTTGTAGGCGGTGATCTCCCAGCCGCCATCGTCCTCCGGAGCGTCCCAGGTCAGCGAGACGTTGGCGCTGCCTGCCGTGGCCATCAGGCCAAGGGGGGCGGTCGGGACGGTACCGACGGCCACCGACACCTCGTTGGAGAGCTGCCCCTCTCCGGCCCCGTTCAGCGCGGCCACGCGGTAGAAGTAGGTTTTGCCGTTGCTGACGTTGGCGTCCGTGTATGAGGTCACATTGCCAATGGATGCGATCTCGACGAGGGCTCCGGACGCCATTCCCCTGTACACCTTGTAGCCCGAGATCGGGGAACTTCCGGGATTCGCCGGGGGAACCCAGGTCAGGGATACCGAACCGCCCTGCAGTTCAGCGGACAGATCGGGGGCGGTGGGCAGGGAGGGATCGAACTTCACCGTCTCGGAGAAGGGCCCCTCGCCGTTGGCGTTCATCGCCTTTACCCGGTAGAAGTACACCTGGTCAGCTATGGCCGTAGTGTCGTGATACTCGGTCGCGTTCCCCACCGAACCAAGCAGGGCCAGTGAGTCCGCGGCCTCTCCGCGATATACGCTGTAGTTGAGTATGGACGAGCCGCCGTCGCTCGCCGGTGGGTCCCATTCGAGCAGTACCCCCGTGGAGTTCGCCATCGCCCTCAGGTTGAGAGGCGTGCCCGGCGTCCCGGAGGGAATGGCCGATGCAATTTCTGAACGGTAACCCTCACCCACCGAATTGATCGCCGACACCTTGTAGTGATAGGCGACCCCGTTCACAACGTCGTCATCGGTGTATACCAGGACGTTCCCCAACGTGGTGAGGACCAGCAGTTCCCCTGGTGTCATCCCCCGGTATACGCGGTAGTTCGTTATGGCCAGGCCTGGATCGCTCGGCTCCTCCCAGGCCAGGGATACGGTGCCATTCCCGGCGATGGCGGTCAGGTTCAGGGGTTCGGACGGCACCACGCCCATCTGCACCGAAACCGCCTGCGAGCGCGCGCCCTCGCCCTGCGCGTTGACCGCGCTGACCTGGTACAGGTAGGTGTAGGTCACCACCACGTCCTCGTCCAGGTAGGTGCGGGCGTCACCGACCTCGGCCAGCAGGTCCAGGTATCCGTAGTCGGTGCCGCGGTAGATCCGGTATTCGATGATGGCCGAACCTCCCTGGTCCTCCGGCTCGGTCCAGGTCAGGGTTATGCCCCCGCCGGCCACCTCCCCGTACAGTGTGGGGGACGTGGGCAGATCGGGATCGGAGCAGGCCTCGTTCGACGGCTCGCTGCCTCCCTTGGGGTTGGTGGCCCTCACGTGATAGTACATCACCCCATCCACTTCCGGATCGGTGTAGGTCAGAACATTGGAAACGTCGGCCAGCCAGCTCAATGACCCGGACACGCCGCCCCGGTAGATGGAGTAGTTCACGGAATCGTATCCACCATCATCCTCCGGCCTCTCCCAGTTCAGAACGACGTCGTTACCGTTTTTCTCGGCGGTGAGGTTGCGGGGGGACGACGGATGGGATGCCGGCATGGCCGAAGCGCCGCCCGACAGCGGCCCCTCGCCCATCCAGTTGACCGCGGACACCCGGTAGTAATAGGTCTGCCCCTTCTCCAGCCCCTGGTCCCAGTACTGCGTCGCACCAGCGGCCGACCCTATGTAGGCCTCAGCCCCCTGGCTGAGGCCGCGGTACACCCTGTAGGAGGTTATTTCGGCCCCGCCATCCCCGATCGGCGGGCTCCAGGTGAGCGTCACCGAGGTGTCGCTGGGGGAGGCGAGAAGGTTCAGGGGGGCCAGGGGCACCTCCGGCAGTATCGACGCCGCGGCCGCGTTGCTGCTCGCGCTGAGGCCGATCGCGTTGACCGCCCTGATCTTGTAAGTGTAGTTCGCGATGGACAGGTCGGGATCGGGTGATCGATGACCTGGCCGAGCTCTATCTGCGTGACATCTCCCTGAGGATGATAGCGGTAGAGCACATAGCCAGTGACGGAGCGCCCGTTGTCCGCGTACGGCGAGTACCATTCCAGGTGCGCGTCCCTGCCGTCCACCTCGGCGGTGAGGCCGAAGGGGGGAGAGGGCTCGGCGAGCATGCGGGCCCGCTTCAGGTCGCCGCCTGTGGAATCGATGTAGTTGATATGGACGACCCCCCTGGGATCGGCATCGATGGATGTGTATCTTCCCACATCGCCCCTCATATCCACCTTCGTGGTGCACCATACGCCGTTCATCAGCGTGGCGTACTTCAGGTCCTGATCGGTGTCGTCGCGGTAGCTGATGTGAACGTCCTGACGGCCATCTATGGCGATGGAGGTGTACATGCCGACCACGTTGGCCGAATCGTCCACTGTGATCGTCGCCCATGCGCCTCCGGCGTTGGTGGCGTACTTCAGGTTGGTGTTCGTGGCGTCGTAGTAGCTGATGTGCGCCTTGCCGGTCTTCTCGTTCACGGCGATCGAGGCGTAAAGCCCCACGTTCCCCGTGCTGTCCAGGGCGGTCGCCGTCCACCCCGCCTTGCCGATGGTGGCGTACTTCAGATCGAAGTTGCTGTTATCGTAATAGGCGATGTGCGGCCTGCCGTCACTGTCCAAGGCCAGGGAGGAATAGCTTCCAACGTTCCCTGCGGAGTCCACTGTGGTCTTGGCCCAGGTGCCGCCGGCGTTGGTTGCGTACATCAGGTCGTCGTTGGTGTTGTCGTAATAGGAGATATGCAATTTGCCGAGCCTGTCCATGGCCAGGGAGGAGTGCATGCCCACATCGTTGTCCCTGTCGACCAGATAGCTCACCCAAGATCCGCCGGCGTTGGTGGCGTACCTCAGGTTTCCATTGACGGAATCGTAGTAGCTGATGTAGGCCTTGCCGCTGGAATCCACCTTCAGGCTGCTGTACCTGCCCACCGTCCCGGTGGAATTGACGGTCTCCACCTGCCAGTTGCCTCCGGTGTTCTTGGCGTACATCAGGTCCTCGGTGCTGCCATCGTAGAAGCTGATGTGCGTGAATCCGTTCAGATCGACGTCGATGGAGGTCTCATGGGCGATCAGGTTCTGCGTCGCCGCCCTGGTCATCTCCCAGGAGGCGTCGGTGGCGTACATCAGGATCGCCTGGGCGCTGTCATCGAGGTCAAAGGCGATGTGGGCGTTGCCCCCGGTATCGTACCTCAGGAAACTGTCGCCGCCCATGGTGGCATGCACGTGCATCATCCTCCACGAGCCTCCCGAGAGCTCGGCGAACTTGATCGCATCGCCCAGAGAGTCGTAGTAGCTGATCCCCACCTTGCCCTCCGGGTCGATGGCCAGTGATGTCCTCTTAGTCGTGCTTCCGATGACGTCTACGGTCTGGTTCACCCATGTGCCGCCGGCATTGGTGGCGTACTTCAGGCTACCGTTGGTCTGGTCGTAATAGCTGATGTGCACCTCGTCCCCCCGAAGGGCCAGGCTGCTGTAGTCACCCACCTTCCCCCCGCAGTCCACCACCTCCGTGGTCCAGCTGCCCCCGGCGTTGGTGGAGTACATGAGGAAGTGGGGATACGGGGGGGTGGAGGAGCCGTTCTTGAACGATATGTGGGCCTTGTTCATGGAATCCAGGGCAAGAGATGGATGGTATCCTGTGTGGCCTGTGCTGTATACCGTCTCGTTGGCCCACGATCCGCCGGCGTTGGTGGCGTAACGAAGGTCGATGCGGGACGTGTTGGCGTCGAAGAAGGCGATGTGCGCCTTTCCCGCGGTGTCTATGGCGATGGATGAGACCTGGTTATATCCAGATCCGACATCGGCGATCTTTTCTTTGATCCAGGAGCCTCCGGCGTTGGTGGCGTACTTGAGGTCCTGGTTGGTGCTGTCCAGGTAGCTGATGTGCACCTTGTTGTTGGCATCCAGGGCGATGGAGGTCGCCGCTCCCACGTCGCCTTCATCGTCCACCGTCTGGGTATGCCAATAGCCTCCGGTGTTGGTGGCGTACTTCAGGGTGTCGTTCCAGCTGTCGTAGTAGCTGATGTGGGCCCGGTTCTCCGGATCGAGGACCATGGAGCAGCCATCTCCCACCAGCCATCCATCGTCCACGACCTCGCTGGTCCACACGTCGTTGGTGGCCAGCTTGAGGACGTGATCGGTGGCCTCGATATAGCCAACGTATGCCTGGTGATCGGACAGCGAGAGCACGGAGCTGAAGAAGCCCGCGCTTCCGAAGGTGTCCACGGTTATCGATTCCCAGACGCCATTGAGCTTGCTGGCGAACTTCAGGTCCATACCGTTCGCATCCAGATAGCTGACGGAGGGCGTCCCGGAGGAGCTCACGCATATAGCCCCGTACGAGCCGATGCCGGTCCCGGCGTCCACATCCTCGAAGTGCCACTGATCGCCGGTGTAATTGGCATACCGCAGTTTGTTGTCGGTGACGTCCGAATATACCACGTGGAAATTGCCGTCGGAATCAGAGACCATGGCCGGATACTTGCCCACGTCCCCCTCGCTCTCCAGGGCGTAGGGGAACCAGGCGGAGCCGGTATAGGTGGCGATCATGAGATCGCTGTTGGGATGGGTGGCGTAGTAAACGATGCTGGGGTATCCTCCCGCGTCCAGGGCCAGGGAGCATCCGTTCTGGGCGACGTTCTCCACGGCCAGAGAGATGTTCCAGGTTCCGCCGACCTTCTTGGCGTACCACAGGTCCTGACCCTGGAAATCCTGGTAGGCGATGTGAGGCACCTGTTGGATGTCCAGGACCATGGAGTTGACGATACCGGCGGTCCCGACGTCATCGACCTTTTCGATGGCCCAGGAACCTCCGGCGTTGGTGGCGTACATGAGCGACCCGTCGGTCTCGTTGAAATAGCTGACATGGAGATGGTCCAGATCGTCGATCTCCAGGTCCACGCACTGGCCCACCGCGCTCACCGGGTCGACCGTCGTGTAGGCCCAGTAACCGCCGGAGTTGGTGGCGCACATCAGGTCCTGATCACCCTCAACAATGGAGTTGACGTATGCGATGTACATGTTCCCGCAGCTGTCCATCTTCAGGGAGGTGTAGCTGTTCACCCTGTGCACACCGTCGATTATCTCGATCGCCCAGTTGGAATCCGCCCTTATCGGGCTGACGCGCGCTGCCTCCACCTCCTCGGGCGCGGTCGATACGATCACGATGGTCGACAACAATAGCACGAGAACGAGTAAGGAAGCGCCCACCTTGCGCCGGACGAACGTCCTATCCCCCACAGCGGACATGCGGAAAATATGTTCTGCTTGGGTATAAAATGGCCACAGGTGGACCCTGTTCGGACGGATCGACCAGTGACAAGTGTTAGCATGGGTTCCAACGCCATTGGTCGTACTACGCGCTCGTCGATGAACGAGAAAAAGAGAATGAAGGGGTTTGCGGGTCACCTCTTCTTCATGAAGAAGAAAGCCGCCACTGCGGCCACCGCCACGATTCCGATGATGGCGATGATGATGTAGAGCATGGTGCTGTCTCCGCCTCCGTTATCCTCGTCATCACCGCCACTCCCGTCATCGGCCGTCGGGGTGGCGTCCTCCGAGACGGTCTGCGGGCCCTCGCCCATATCGCTCACCGCGCTGACCCGGTAGTAGTAGGTCTGGCCGTTCACGACCGAGCTGTCGGTGTAGCTGCTGACGTCCCCCAGGGTTATCAGCAGCGTTTCCGAGCCTTCCGAGGTCCCGCGGTACACCTTGTACCCGGTGATCTCCCAGCCGCCGTCCTCCTCCGGAGCGTCCCAGGTGAGGGTGACCGTGGCGTTGCCCGCGGTCGCCTGCAGGTTCCTCGGCGCGGACGGAAGGGAACCGGTCATGACGGAGACCTCGTTGGAGAACGGCCCCTCGCCCTGACCGTTGACCGCCGTCACCTTGTAGTAGTAGGTGGCGCCGGGCACGACATCGTCGTCCTGATAGGTCAGAACGTTCCCCAGTTCGGCGATCATGGTCAGCGCGCCTGAGGTGTTCCCGCGGTACACCCTGTAGTTGGTCACCGCGGAGCTGCCGCTGCTGCTCGGAGCCACCCAGTTCAGAACGACCGCGTCCCCGTCCGCCTCGCCCGACAGGACGGGGGAGGTGGGAAGGTCCGGATCGGAGGCGGCCTCATTGGACCGCGGCCCCTCGCCCAATGCGTTCGTGGCTGTGACCTGGTAATAGAAAGTGGTGTTCGGCAGGGACATGGTGTCGGTGTAGGTCAGCAGGTCCCCGACCTTGTACAGATACTCCAGGTCTCCGGAGATGGTCCCGGAATAGATGGTGTAGTTGAGTATGGGTGAACCGCCGTCGTCCTCCGGAGCCTCCCAGGTCAGTATGACGTCGTTGCCGTCCAGGGTGGCCGTCAGGTTCCTCGGGGCCGAGGGGAGGGCGGCCGGAGCGGCCGTGACCTCCACCGACCGCGGACCTTCACCTATGGAATTCGTCGCGCTGACGGCGTAGTGGTACGTATGGCCGTTCTCCAATCCCAGGTCCGTGTAGTTGAGCTGGACCCCCAGGGTGATCAGCGCGGTCAGGTTTCCGCTGACATCGCCACGGTAGACCGTGTAATTGGTTATCGGCGCCCCGCCATCGCCTAGGGGCGCGTACCAGGATAAAGTGGCATTACCGTCACCGGGGACGGCGGCCACGTTGGTCGGCGACCCTGGCGCGGTAATCACCAAGGTGTCCACGGTGACATCCGCCTTGAGGCTGTAGACGCTGGTCCCCAGGGAGTTCATGGCTGCGGCCTTGTAGCTGTAGTTGCCGTCGATCAGGCCGGCATCGACATAGCTCAGGACGTTGCCCACCTCGATCAGGTCCACGCTGCTGTCGTCCAGGGCGGTCCTCTGCAGAACGTACCCGGTTATCGCGCAGCCGTTGTTCATCTGCGGGGCGGACCAGCTGAGCGTCACATCGTCCCCGGAGGCGACCGCCGACAGGCCGAAGGGCGTCGAGGGCTCGGCGCGCAGCTGGGCGTGCTTGACCGCCTCGCCGGTGTAATCGACGTAGCTGATGTGCACGGTGTTCTGGGTTCCGGTGTCCAAGGAGATGTACCTGCCCACATCCCCAGCGCAGTCGACCGTGGCCACTCCCCATCCTCCATCGATGAGGTTGTCCCCATTGTAGTTCATCGCGATCTTGAGGTCATCATCGTTGTTGTCGTAGTAGGCGATGAAAACGACCCCCGAGGCGCTCTTCGCCAGGGACGTGTAATAACCGGCGTGGATGTCGATGGTGATGGTGTTCCAGAAGGCGCCAGTGTTGATGGACAGCAGCAGGCGGTCGTTGCTGGCGTCATAGTAGCTCACGTGGGCCATGCCGTCGGCGTCCAGGATCATGGAGTTATACTCCCCAACGTTGAACGCCGGGGCGTATATCGCTGACAGGTCCCATACGCTCTCGCTCCATGCGCCGCTCTTGTACACCGCGTACCTGAGGTCCCCGCCGGTGCTGTCGTAGTAGCTGATGTGCGGGCGATAGGTGGTGCGGTCTGTCTTTTCAATGGCTATGGACGAGTGTCGGCCGACGACGTTGGTGCCGTCCTCCACGGTGCAGTATTCCCATGAACCTCCTGTATTCCTAGCGCATTTCAGGCTTCCGGCGGAGGAAGCGTGATAGCTGATGTAGACAACACCGTTGCCATCCACCGCTATGGACGTCCCGAAGCTGACGTCAACGCGATCCAGGGTCGTGTTCTTCCAACCCCTGTCGGCGTTAGTTGCGTATTTTAAGCGGTGGAGCGAAGAATCCACGTAGCTGATGTGCACCTTACCTTCGGAGTCGAGGGCCAGGCTGTTGTTGATGTTATCAAATATTGTCCCCACGCGATCCACGAGAGTCAGGGTCCATGCCCCGCCGGTGTTGGTCGCGTACATCAGGCTGGTGTTCTTGGTGTCGTAGTAGCATACATGCGCCCATCCCTTCGCATCCACCTTCATCGAGGTATAGCCGGGAGCGAAGTTCCCCAGGCCCTGGCTTTCAAAGATGGTGGTGAGCTTCCAGGCGCTGTTCGTGGCGTACTTCAGGCCATCCCTTCCGCCGGTGGCCTCGTAGTATGATATATGCGCCATGCCCCCGCTGTCCAGGGCCATCGAGGGGGCCTCCACCGTGGTCCCTGCGGAGGCCACATTGATGAATGACCATATGCCATCGGCGTTGTTGGCGTACCTGATCCACCTCTCCGTGGTGCTCAGGAAGCAGATGGACACCGCACCCTTGGAGTCCACCGCCAGGGAGGCGAACTCCCCGGCATTTGGAGCGAGCGTGCGATTGGTCCAGCTCCCTCCGGCGTTGGTGGCGTACACCAGGGAGAAGTTCCCCATCTCCCGGAAGGCCACATGGGCCTTGCCGTCGGTATCGACGGCCAGGGTCGTCCCCTGCCCGAAGAGCCTTCCGCTGGCCGCGATCTCAAAGGCCCAGGTGCCGCCCACATTGTTGGCGTAGACGATATCGCCGCGTTGGTCGGCGCCATACCTGTGGGCGCGCCGGTACGTGAGGTGCATATCGCCGTTCGCATCGATGAACAGGCTGTTCTCGGTTCCCACGTGGTAATAGTCAATGGTGCATTCCTCGAAGAGGCTCACCTGCCATGACCCGCCAGCATTGGTGGCGTACCAGAGGTCCTGGGCATCATCGGTGCCGTTGAAGAAGAAAATGTGAACGTTCCCGGCGGGATCGACCTTGAGGGACGATGTCTGCGAGTAGCCTACGGCTATCTGCGCCAGGACCTCCGTGGTCCAGCTCCCTCCGGCGTTCGTGGCGTACTTCAGGTACCCCACCTTGTTGGTCACGTTGGCCCTTTCCAGGTAGCTTATGTGAACGTTGCGCTCATCGTCAATGTCCATGGAAAGTCGGGCGGCGACGTCCCCCGTGCTTTCCACGAGCTCGGTGGCCCACGAACCGCCTGCGTTGGTGGCGAACCAGAGGTCCCTGTTCATGTAATCGCAGTAGGCGATGTAGACATTGCCGTCCTTGTCCAGGGCCAGGGCGCTTCTCTCGCCCACAAGGGGCCCGGGGTGGACCACATCGGTGATCCACACATCCTCGGACGCGAGGCACAGATCGTAGTTCTTGTCATCATAGTATGAGATGCGCACCCGGTCGTCGGGGGCCATGGCGAGCGAGCAGTATTCTCCGGTGGTTGGCAGACCGTCCACCACCGAGACGTTCCATCCGGTGCCGATCATCTCAGCGAACTTCAGCACGCCGTGGCTGCTGTCGTAATACGCTATGTGCGGGACCCCCTTGGAGTCCACGCCGATGCTGGAGTACTCTCCGACATCCTCGTCCCCGTCGACTATCTGCGAGGCCTCCCAGGCCACGCCGTCGAAGTGCTTGTAGATGAGGTCGTAAGAACCATAGTCGTAATGGCTGACGTGCACCTCGTCCCCGAACGTGGCGATGGAGGCGTAGTAGCCGAGCTCATCGTCGCCGGCCGTGAAGTCCAGGGACGCGGGGCTCCAGTCCATGCTGGGGGTCTTCTGCGCCAGCCTGAGGAAGCGGTCCGTACCGCTCTCCACCTGGTAGACGATGTAGATGTGACCGTTCTGACTCACTGCCAGCGAGCAGTGCATGCCCACCTCGCCCCCGTTGTCGTCCACCAGCACCGGTGTGCTCCAGACCCCTCCCGAGTTGTTGGCATACATCAGGACGTTGTTGTTCCAGCTGGTATCGCTGACGGTGTACGCTATGTGGATGACCCCGCTCCCGTCAATGACTATGTCATTGTACAGCCCGCTGACCTTGGGACCGATGACCGTGCTCTCCCAGGTGCCGCCGGCGTTGGTGGCGTAGGTCAGGTTCTCGAAATCATCGTAGTATCGCATGTACAGCACGTGAGCATGACCGTCGGCGTCGACGGCCAGGCTTATCTCCTGCTCGACATCCACCATATCGTTCAGGCTCTCGATCTCCCAGGTCCCGCTGGAGTCCGTGGCGTAGTAAACGGTGTAATCGTCGTACTGCGCGTAGGCGATGTGATTGTGCCCGAGATCGTCTATGGCCAGAGAGGTGCTGTAACCGGTGTCCTCGTCCCCATCCACCATCTGCAGGGCCCAGCCGTTGGTGGTCCTGATGGGGCTCGCGCGGGCCGCCTCCACCTCCTCAGGCGCTGTGGAAACGATAACGACGGTCGACAGCATTAGCAGCATAACAAGCAATGTGGCGCCTAGCTTGCGCCGGGATAAAATCCAATCCCCCACGACGGACATGCGGAAAATATGTCGAAAAGGGGTATAAAATAGAGCAGGGTGTTTTTTCAAAGTGGCCAGTAACTTTCTCCATTGTTTACAAGCATTTATCGCTCATGGTCGATTAATACAATCGTCAATGACCGAAAAGAATGAAAAATGAAGAGGTTTGCCGGTCACCTCCTCTTCATTATGAATAAGGCCACGGCGGCCATCGCCGCGATGGCGTCGATGGATATGATTAGGTAGAGCATGGTGCTGTCACCGCCATTCCCACCGCTGCCGCCATCGGCACCGGGCGTGGCCTTGTCGCCATCGGACAGAGGACCTTCGCCCACCGCGTTCACCGCGCTCACCCGGTAGAAGTACGTGATCCCGTTGGTAGGATCGCCATCCACGTAAGTGAGCGCGTTCCCCGGTGTGGCCACCAGCACCTCGCCTCCGGCGGCCGTGCCTCATACTCCGTCAAATTTCCCATGTTGGGAGCGAACGACCTTCATTCTGCCCGTTCGAAGCTTAACCTGTTAGATTTAATACCGTACGACCGTTAACCGGCAAGCCACGGAAGAGGACAGATGGAAGAAGCGATACCCCCCACCGGCCCCGGCAACCTGATGGATTACCAGGACGCCTACGGAAGCTTCAACTGGGCATCACTGCACCAGGAGTTCGACTGGTCCCGCGGTGGACCGTACAACGCGGCCGCCGAGGCGGTGGACCGCCACGCCCGGGACCGCCCGGACAGGGTGGCCATCCATTCCGTGCGCGCCAATGGGGAGGTGCACAGCCTGACCTTCGGTGAGGTGGGCCGGCTCTCCAGTCAGTTCGCCGATGGTCTTTTGAGGACTGGCATACGCCGGGGAGATCGCGTGTTCGTCTATCTGGACCGGCGCTCCGAGCTTTTCATCTCCATCATCGGGATCGTCAAGATGGGGGGCATCGCCTGCCCCCTCTTCTCCGCGCTCGGTCCGGAGGCGGTCAAGGACCGCCTTCTGGACGGCGAGCCTTCGGCCATCGTCACCTCCCCCTACCTGTTCGAGAGGATATCGCAGGTGCTGAGGGAGGTCTCCCCCAGCCCCAAGGTCATATGCGTGGGCGGAACGGCGAAGGGAGCGCTGCCTTTCGAGGAGGTCCTGGCATCAGGTTCGCCGGACATGGCGGCCGTGGACATGAGGCCGGACGAGCCCTACATCATCCACTACACCTCCGGCTCCACCGGAAAGCCCAAGGGGGTCACGCTCCCGCACCGGGCCATGCTGCAGCAGCTCTCCGGGGCCAAGTTCGTGGCGGACCTCCGGGAGGGCGACATCTTCTGGTGCACCGCGGATCCCGGCTGGGTCACCGGCACCTCCATGGGCATTTTCGGCCCCTGGTACCTGGGGACCACCATCATCTCCTTCGAGGGGAGATTCGACGCCCGGGCCTGGTACTCCCTGATCGACCGCTTCAGGGTCACCGTGTGGTTCACCGCGCCGACCGCCCTGCGCATGCTCATGAAGGCGGGGGACGAGGCGGTCAGGGAGTTCGACCTTTCCTCGCTCCGGCACATGTGCTCGGCCGGCGAGCCGCTCAATCCGCACGTGGTGCGCTGGGGGATGGAGGTGCTGCAGCGCCGCATCCACGACAACTGGTGGCAGACGGAGACCGGGGCGCCGTGCATCTCCAACTTCCAGTGCATGACCGTGAAGCCGGGGTCCATGGGCAAGGCCGTGCCCGGCGTCGTCGCGGCGGTCGTGGACGAGAACGGCCTGGAGCTCCCGCCCGGAAGGGAGGGTTTCCTGGCCCTGCGGCCCGGATGGCCGTCCATGATGACCGGGGTGTGGGGGAACGTCACCAAGTACCGCGAGTACTTCTACGTGCCCGGATGGTACGCCTCCGGTGACCAGGCCTACCGGGACGAGGACGGCTACATCTGGTTCCTGGGGAGGGCGGACGACGTCATCAAGACCTCCGGGGAGCGCCTGGGACCCTTCGAGGTGGAGTCCGCGCTCATCGAACATCCGGCCGTCGCGGAATCGGCCGTGGTCGGAAAACCGGACGAGCTGCGCGGGGAGATCGTGAAGGCGTTCATAGTGCTGCGGCCTGGGAGCGCTCCCTCGGACCGTCTGAAGGAGGACATCACCAATTTCGTGCGGGTTCGGCTGGCCTACTATGCCTATCCCAGGGAGATAGAGTTCGTGGAGTCCCTGCCCAAGACCCGCTCCGGCAAGATCATGCGCCGGGTGCTCAAGGCCAAGGAGGGCGGTCACGAGCTGGGGGACCTTTCCATGCTCGAGGACTGAACATCGGTCCCTCGGGAGTTCTTATTAGGTATCAGGGATTGATTACCCCCGGATATGAGGATCGGACCGGAGAAGTTGAGCCGCCTGGACCTTTGGGCCCTGATCGTCGGAACCATCACCCTCTGGCTGCTGGCCGTGGTGATCTCCGCGGCCTGGAGCGATGGGCTGGTGGCCGTCATGAGCGCCTCGTTCGGCATAGCGGTGGCCTTCCTGGCCCTGCATGGGGTCGCCGTGCTGTTCTCCGTAAGGGGGAGAGGCCGGGTCCGGTTCTCCCGAGTGCTGCTGGTGATGCTGGGCCTCTGCCTGGTGTTCTCCGCCCTGGTCATCCTAACGGTGTACATCGGGGATTCCGAGCTGGTCCTGGATGGCGTGGACCTGTTCACGCCGGCCGGGGCGGCCCTGGGCCTTCTGTCGCTCTGGATCATCCTCCTCATCCTCTCCGTGCTCATGCTGGCCGCGGCCTGCAGCGCAATATGGCTGCTGGAGAAGGTCCTGCGAAGGGCGGTGCCCCGCTTCCTGACGGACATCAGGGGCCTCGACTACACCAGGCGGGACAGCTGGCTGGCCAGGGCGGAGGCCTGGGCGGTGGCCTTCCCCCGGGTGCTGCTGCCCGGAACGCTGAGACTGGAGCCCCAGCCCTTGGACCCCAAGGCCGCCAACGGGCGCCTCCGCCGCGCCCTGCTCTGGCAGATGGTCCTGGGCATGCTCCTGGCCGTGTACATCAGCCTCAACCCGGTGCTGCTGCAGTCCATGAGCTTCAGCCAGACCTTCAGCCTGGTCTCCCTCACCTCCCTGCTGGTGCCCATGCTGGTGCTGCCCTGGTCCACCCTGGAGGCGCTGGGGGCCAGGGTGGACGGGGTGCGAGAGGACTTCTACATCTACAGGGGGGCCAGGACCCGCATGACGCAGACCGTGGTGGCCCTGGGGACCCTGTTCCTGATCGTACGGCTGGCCGTCCAGCAGATCGGGGCGGAGGTAATCGCCTGGAGGCTGCTGGGCTACTCCGTGACCCTGTTCATAGTGTCCGGGCTGGTCTCCTTCGCCTACTTCAACTACTTCGAAAGGGGGCTCATCGAAGAGCTGCGTCGTCGCCTGGAGAGCTCCGGCCTCTGATGGAAGCATGTTTTTTAAACGGGTTCCGACCTTTCCTGCCCCATGGATATCAGGGTCGAGGCCATGGCCAGGGTCCTGGCGCGCTACAGTCTCAAGATCAAGGAGGGGGAGGACGTGTTCATCGACGGCGAGGTGGACACCCTTCCGCTGATGAAGGCCCTTTACCGGGAGGTCCTGGAGCTGGGAGGCCACCCCCACACGGTCATCCACGACCAGGAGTTCAAGGAGATGTTGCTCAAGAGGGGTTCCGAGGCCCAGCTGGCCAGGGAGGCCCCCGTCACCCGCCTGGCCGCGGAGATCGCGGACGTCTACATCACCCTCTGGGGAGAGGGGAACACCAAGGTCCTGTCCAACGTGGACGTGGCCAGGATCGGGGCCCGGGTCAAGAGCTCGGCGGAGCTCATGGAGATATTCAACCGGAGGGAGGCGGAGGGCAGGCTGAGATGGTGCGGGACCCAGTTCCCCACCCAGGCCTCGGCCCAGGACGCCTCCATGTCCCTGAGCGAATACCAGGACTTCGTATACGGGGCCTGCCTGCTGGACACCCCGGACCCCGTGGCCGCCTGGCGCAGGGTGGCCGAGGAGCAGGAGGCCCTGTGCCGCGAGCTCAACGCCAAGAAGGAGCTGCGCATCGTTTCCGATGGAACGGACCTGCGCATGAGGGTGGAGGGCAGAAGATGGGTGAACTGCTGCGGCATCCAGAACTTCCCGGACGGGGAGGTTTTCACCAGCCCCATAGAGGACAGCGTGGAGGGTCACATCCGCTTCTCCTTCCCCGGGATAAACTACGGCCGCGAGGTGGAGGACATCCGCCTGGTGTTCGAGAACGGTAGGGTGATCGGATCCTCCGCGACCAAGGGGCAGGACATCCTCAGGCAGATCCTGACCGTGGACGAGGGAGCGTCCAGGGTGGGGGAGATCGGCATAGGGACCAATTACGGCATCCGCAGGTTCACCCGCAACATGCTCTTCGACGAGAAGATAGGGGGGACCGTGCACCTGGCCATCGGACGCTCCCTGCCGGAGGCCCTGGGACGGAACAGCTCCACCATACACTGGGACATGCTCTGCGACATGCGGGAAAAGGGACAGATATGGGCGGACGGGGAGCTGATCTACAGGGACGGGAAGTTCCTGATCTGATCCCCATCCATCCCGCGGCGGACCTCATGGGAAGTATATTCTACCCGGCACCCTGCTAGTATCCAGGGGGATCAGGGTCCGGAGGATCGCCGTTCGGGGCGATCGGCCGGGAATTGTGCCCGGAGGGAGCGAGGAACATGGGGATGCGCAAGGGGACGATGGCCGCGGTGGTGTTCGTGGCAGCCCTGTGCATCCTCGTCCCCGTTCCCTTCCATTCCCATGCGGCCGCCGCGGCGGTCCCGGTCCTGGACGCCGAGGTCATGGACGGGGAGTACGCCCACTCGGCATCCTTCTCCTCCGGCGCGTTCAATCTGCTATGGCAGGTGGAGGGGGACCTGGCCTTCTTCGCCATGGTGGCCCGGACCGGCGGTTATCTGGGGGTGGGGTTCGAACCGGAGCTCATGATGAAGGACGCGGACATGGTGGTCGGATGGGTGGAGGCCAACGGCAGCGCCTTCGTGCACGATTCCTATTCCATGGACAGCTTCGGCCCGGTGTTCATGGACCTGGACCTTGGAGGTACCGACGACCTTCTCGGCTTCTCCGGACAGATGCGTGATGGGGTGGTCACCATAGAGTTCTGCAGGCCCCTCTCCACCGATGACGCCTACGACAACGACATCCCACGCGAGGGGAAGATGAAGGTGATATGGGCCGTGGGGAGCGAGCTGGACCCGGCATCGCTGCCGAGCAATGCGGGCCTGGGGGTCATAGATATGACCTCCGGAGGCTCCGGGAGCGCGTGGGACGCCTCGACGTTCTACGTTCCGGGGCTGGCCCTGGCCCTGGGGCTGGCCCTGGCCTCGGCCCTGATGGCGCATCGCAGCGGCAGGGCGCATTCGATCATGGGAGCGACCTCCGCGCTGTCCCTGCTGGGCACCGGCCTTCCAGCCCTGATCCTCAGCCCCGGGACGTCCGCTTTCGGTCCCTGGGGGATCATCGCGCCCCTGGCGCTCCTCCTGGCCGCCGCGGCCATGGGCGTGCTCGCGTGGCGGGGGTCCAGGAACCCCAGATGGGAGAGGGCACACCTCTGGATGGCCCTGGCGGCCATGGCCTGCCTCGCCCTGGCCTTGCTGACGGCGCTATTGATCTGAACGGCGCGGGCCCTCGCCAAGCTCCCTGCAGATGACCAGGGCCGCGTTCCTGCATCCCTGGTAGGTAAGATCGGGGTATTCCACAGGCCGTTGGAGGTTCTCCAGGACCAGGCCGGCCAGCGCATGTCCGGTCATCCCGTGGAATTCGCACCTGACGCCCAGTCCGTTCCTCTCCAGCTTCATGGCCACGTTGAACTCCTGTTCGGAATGGCCCTTCAGAGGGAAGTACAGGAAGGGGCGTTTCAGCACCGACAGCTCCAGGGTGGAGCCGCCTCCCCCCTGCACGACGGCCAGGTCGGCCGCGGCGAAGTGCTCGTACAGTCGCGGGACGTACCCCCTTTCCTCCACGCCATCCGGGAGGGGGCCCAGGTCCGCATCCATCCTGGGCCCCTTGACCAGCACCATCCGGGCGTCCGGGACCCTGGCCTTTATGATCGGAAAGGCCTCCAGGCACAGGCGCAACAGCCCGGCCCCCACCGCGGTCCCCCCGGAGGAGCAGACGATCAGCGGCCCGGGCGCATATCCCAGGCGACGGCGCAGCCCCTCCCGGTCCCGGTAGTCGTCCGGGTCGAATGGCAGGGGGTTCCCGGCGAATATGTAACGCCCCTCCGCCCCCTTCCGGGCATTGACCATCCCCCATCCCAGGCGCTCGTCGGGCACGTCCTCCGGATCCCCCAGGAAGACGTCCGTCCAGCCCTCCTCCCGACCCTGGCGGAAGGCCCGGTCCCAGCCCTTGTTGACCAGGCGGGCAGTGCGAACGTCCCGCCACCTCCAGCTGCCTGGGTAGACCTTCACGAAGTCCCAGAGGAAGACGAAGGGAGGCCAGTCCCGGCCCAGCCCTCGGGCGTGCGCGCCCTCGAGCTCGTAGGCCTCGTCGGCCACCACCAGGTCCGGCCTCTCCCTTTTCAGTATCCCGTCGAAGATGCTGACTGCCTTGGCGTAGCGGTCCTCCTTGCGCACCC
This sequence comes from Methanomassiliicoccales archaeon, assembly GCA_040765825.1. GTDB lineage: Archaea > Thermoplasmatota > Thermoplasmata > Methanomassiliicoccales > UBA472 > UBA472. Next base: position 80,534 of record JAXGRO010000004.1, on the reverse strand, counting down.
GGTACAGTATCTCGGTCATGTTGACCTGGAGACCGTCGCCGGCCACGGATTCGATGACCGAGGTGCCCACATCCCGGTCCCGGCACTCGGGGAGCAGCTCCATGCCCTCGTCCTGCAGAACCCTGGTGGCCGGGTCCGCGGCCAGCCAGAGTATCCTGACGTCCTTGGCCATGCACATCAGCTCCCGGGCGATGCGGACGTCGCGCAGAACGTGCCCGAGCCCCACCGACCCGCTGACGAACAGGACCTTGCTCATCCCCGATCGTATCGTCGTCCAACCTTTTTACCCTATTCCGACCGGGGTACCGGCGGCCTCGGGGCCGTACCGAACGAGACCGTAACCGGCAAATATCCCCCAGGGCTTTTTGCGGGATGATGGTGGGCTGTGGGAGGGACCGCGCCTGGTTCCGGAGCGTGGCCGGCGGTCTCATAGTGATAGCCGGCACGGTGCTGGTGCTGGGCATGATAACCGCGGAGGCGCTGTTCGAGGGATACCACACCGGAGAGGACACCATCAGCCATCTGGCCGGGTCGGAGCCCGCCGGAACCATATTCAACGCCTCCATAATCGCCGCCGGGGCCCTTTACATCGTGGGCTCCATGCTCTTCAGCCGCTGCGAGTTCCGATGGTGGCTGACCGTCCCCACGCTGCTCATGGGCGTGGGCGCCATTGGCGTGGGCGTGTTCCCGTACTACACCGGGACCCCGCACGTCGTCTTCGCGCTCTTCGCCTTCGGAGCCGGCGGGGTGGCAGCCGCAATGTCCAGCAGGATACTGGCGTGGCCGTTCAATCGCATCTCCCTGATGCTGGGGGGCGTGGCGCTCATTGCTTTGGTGCTGTTCGGCTACATGTGGGCCACCGACCCGTTCGGCCCCCTGGGGGAAGGGGGCATGGAAAGGTGGGTGGCCTACCCGGTGATCATCTGGGGGCTGGGTTTCGGAGGCTACCTCATGGGCGGCACCTTCAAGGAATGTATCGCATGCGCCCCCTGACCCCGAAAGGTAGATTATCCCCTACCCGCTAGTTAATGACGGGGCTGATCCAATGGACCTCGACCAAGGCATTCATCTCTGCCGGTCGGCCAGAAGGGACCTGGGAAGAATGTTGGCCGCCCTGGAGAGGAAGAGCTTCTATGACGCGGGACACGACATAGGCCATGCCGCGGTCGGCGGGCTGGCCTTCAAGGGCATGGACCAGGAGCTGCAGCGGCTGGAGCAGCTCCTCTCCGTGGAGAACTACCGGGCCATCCGCGAGCAGGAATGGCAGGTGAGCGACCTGGTGAACCATTACGACCGCCTGATCGACCTGGTGGAGGGAAGGGGATTGGACCCGGAGAAGGCCCCGTCGGTGATCGGGCACCTCTACCGCTGGCGGGACACCGCGGGAAAGCTGGCCCAGGTGGTGTGCCAGATAGAGGACTCCGAGCCGTCCTGAGCGGGAAGGATGATAACCCCCGGACCGGATACGGTGCTGGAATGAGGGAGATAGGGCTGCGCCATCACCACCTCCTCTGCCTGAGGGGCTTCGTCGGCAAGGGCTATGACCGGGGGTTCGTGGAGAACATGGCCCGGGTGGCCAGGGAACTGGCCAGGCCAGAGGGGCTGCTGGTCCGTCTTTCAGCATCCTGCGATGACATCTGCGCCCGCTGCCCGTTCAATTCCGGGGGTGAGTGCGAGCAGCCGGCAGTTATGGACAAGGACCGCTCCGCGGCCGCATTCCTGGAGCTCCCCATGGCAGGATCCTTTCCGGCCGCTGAGCTGCTGGCCCTGGTGGAAAGGAGGATCGCGGGCCTGGAGGACATGAGATCGATATGCGGGGATTGCGAATGGGCGGCCCTTTGCAACGAGCGGCTCGGAGGATGCGTCGTCCGGGGAGCGTAGCATTGGCTGGACAGGCGAACCTTTTTGTAATGAGCCATTTTCTTAGGTAGCATGGAGGCGGAGATCCGGATCATCTTGGACATGACCCTGCTCATGGTCATCGCCGGGATCTGTTCGGTCGTCTTCGCCAGGATAAGGATGCCTCCCATCCTGGGCTACCTGACCGCGGGCATCATCCTCGGCCCGACCATGTTCCCCATGCTCTGGGTGGAACAGACCACCGTGATGATCCTGTCCAACATAGGGATCGTCATGCTCATGTTCTGGATAGGCCTGGAGCAGAGCGCCTCCAAGCTCAGGCGGGTCGGCTCCCGCCTGATACTCATCGTCTCCCTGGAGATGACCCTCATGGTCATCGTCGGGTACCTCGCCGGCCTGCTCCTGGGGCTGGGGACCACCGCATCGATATTCCTAGGGGCGATCATCTCGGGCACCAGCACCGCGGTGGTGGTGGGGGTGCTGCACGGTTCCAGGGCCATCACCGGAGAGCAGGCCACGGCCGTGATCAGCATAACGGTGTTCGAGGACGTGGGCCAGGTCATAATCCTTTCCCTGGCCGCCCCCCTGCTGGCCGGGGACTCGCCGGCCATGGGCTCCACGGTCAACATGGTGATCAGCCTGGTGATCTTCTTTGGATTGACGGTGATGCTGGGCGTGGCCCTCATCCCCAGGATACTGGACCGCATCGGGAGCCGGTATCCTTCGGAGATCATTTTCATCGTGGCCGTGGGGATGGCCTTCACCATGGCCCTGCTGTCCTCATCCATCGGACTGTCCATCGCCATCGGGCCGTTCATCATGGGGCTGATCGTGTCCGTCTCCGTCTACAACGAGAAGATCAAGGCCAAGGTCATCCCGGTGAAGGAGCTGTTCATGGCCGTATTCTTCATCTCCATCGGGCTGCAGATATCGCCATCCCTGATCCTGGACAACATAATGCTGGTGGCGGCCATATCCGTGGTGTTCATAGCCGGAAAGGTCATCGCGGTGGGGCTGAGCACCTACATATTCGGTTTCAAGGCCATGGACAGCTTCATAATCGCCACCTCCCTGATCGCCATGGGCGAGTTCGCCTTCATCATCGCCAAGATCGCCCTGGACGCCGGGCTGCTGACCCAGGACCTGTACTCGTCGGTGATCGGGGCCGCGCTGGTGACCATGGTGGTGCTGCCCCTCTTCTCCAAGGTGCAGGACCGGGCCTTCGGCGGCATCACCCGCCTCATCCCGACCAAGCTGCGCTCGGCCCTCTTCCGCCTGGACTCGGTCAAGGAGGCGGCCACGGCCAAGAACGGGATGCGGACCAGGGAGCGGAAGGCCCTGGGAGGCCTGATGGTCCGCATTTTCGTGGACTACCTGGTGATGATACTCATACTCCTGCTGTTCAACCTGGCCAGCGGGGTGGAGGGGGCCATCGTGGGCTGGGCCGGGGACCTGGGGCTGCTGCCGGAGGCCGTCCTTCTGTTCTTCATGCTCCTGTCCATCTCCCCGGCGGTGGCCAGCGTGTACCTGCATGTCCGGAGGGTGTCCGGGACCCTTACGGACATGGCCATACGCTCGGGCCGGATCGCCGAGGGCGACCGACGCAGCGTCTACCGGGTGATGATCGACCTCAACGAGATGGCCATGTTCCTGCTGGTCCTGGTGCTGCTCATCCCCTTCATGCCCCAGACCCTGATCTCATCCCCCTGGATAGTGCTGGCGGTGGGACTGGTGGCCGCCCTGGCCACCTTCGTGCTCTGGGACGCCCTGCGCAACTCCTACGTGCGTTTCTTCAGCGTGGTGACCGGGGTGAGGCCCCCGGAGCCAGGAACCGAGGATGAGGACTGATCCTCCGGCTTGGACCTTCGGAGCTGCCGCGGACCGTGTCAGATGGTTTTAAGAACCCCCGGTTCCCATTGTATCACGCGGCCGAGGGAGCCCTATGACCGAGCTCGACCCGGGGAAGGTGAATGTCCGATTCGTGGACGATGTTGTCCCTACAGCCCTCTCCCTTCCCAGGCGGTACACCCTGACCCACTCAGACCGCACCGGGGACCGCTTCCTGACCATTGGCAGGGACTACGACCTGCGGCAGATCTCGGGAGCGTACACCCGCTTCATGCGCGATGAGGTGCTGGCGGAATGGCTGGACGACCATGTTCCCAGGCTGCACATATACCTGCACGTGAGCGGAGGGGTGGTCTTCGGGAACGCAAGCCTTCGCCTTAGGATATTCAGGTCCTGCCTGCGCTCGGTGCTGCAGGCCCTGCGCTACGGGGACGATGCGCTGTTCACGGCCGAACCTGCCCTGGACCAGGGAACGGCGGTGGTTCACTACTCATCCACCAAGGACCGTTTCAACTTCCAGGAGGAGACCGGGCCGTTGACGGACTACAGGTTGACCTGATGGTGTGGGTTCGGAGCGCGGTTCAGGCCTACCTAGCCAGATCACTTCAGGGCCTTCAGGAACTCGTCTATGGGAATGGCCGCCAGGGATGTGGTCTCCAGCGTGCCCCGGGAGCCCAGCTCCACCATGACCTTGGCCACGGTGTGGTTGTCCGGGGCCTCCAGTATGTTTAGGAAGTCGTATCTCCCCAGCAGAGCGTACTGCTTGACCACCTTGGCCCCCATCTTCTCGATCTCCTTGTTCACCTCTTTCAGGCGTTCAGGCCTCTCCTTGAGGGTCTTCCGGCCTTCCTGGGTGAGCCTGGACAGTATTATGTATTCCGGCATTTTTACCCCCTGTTCATAACTTGGGGCTGGGGCATGATATAACTATCGGACCTCACTCCGCGTAGACCTTCACGTTGCGGAAGTTGAACCAGAATGCGGTCACCGCCCCCAGGTAGATCAGGGCCGCCAGGATGAACGGCAGGGCGAAGAAGCCCGCGGCCAGCAGCGCCCCGCCTATCACCGTGGTCACGCTGTTGGGCACCCTCCACACTATGGAGTTGATGGCGCTGGCCAGCCCCCGGTCCTCCTTGTCCACTATGCCCATGAGGTAGGAGTCCATGATCGGCCCGGCCATGTTCATCATGGCCGCGCGCACCAGGTACACCGCCCCGGCCCAGACGGCCCCGGGGGCGAAGGGGATGGCCAGCATGAAGATTGTCGAGAAGCCCTGGGTCATGACTATGGCCGGGACCTGCCCGTAACGGTGGGCCAGGCGCGGACTGAACACGGCGGCGACTCCGATGGACAGTGAGGATAGCGCTAGGAGGGGACCGGAGATGGAATCGGGGATGCCGTACCTCAGGAAGAACCAGGTGGGTATGAGGGGGATGATGAGCCCCGCCCCCAGCCCGATCAAGGTGTTGTTTATCGAGAATCGGACCAGGGTCTTCCTGCTTCGTTCCTTCAGGAAGCTGCCGCGACGCAACCTGGCAGAGGGCGCCTGGTCCTGGTAGCCCCTCAGGAGGCGGTGGACGGTGATGGGGGACAGCAGGGTCACGAAGCCCAGCAGGACGAAGGCCCATGAATGCACCTCCTCGGAGGTCCATCCCCCGACGTCCATGAGGAGGGGGAAGGCGAAGGGCAGCGCCAGCCCCAGGCCGCCCAGGGCACCGTTCATGATGAAGGAGAGTGAGAAGGCCATCTCGCGGTTGTCCACGGTGGTCTGGTCAGCGATCATGGCGTTCCAGGTGGAGAGGATGGCCCCTTCGGCCACCCCGGAGATTATGGCCGCGGCCATGTAAAGGTCCGGGTCCGCCGAAAGTGCGCAGATGAACATGGAGAAGGGCAGGATGGCCAGCCCGAACAGCAGCAGCCTTTTTCGGCCCAGGCGGTCGGACATGAAGCCGAAGGGAATGGCGCTGATTATCATGGCCAGTCCGGAGAGGCCGATGATGAGCCCGACCTTGGCCGAATCCACGCCCTGCTCCGGAAGGTAGGCGGCTATGGCCGTGGTCAGGTATCCGTAACCGATGGAACTGAAGGAGGTCAGCAGTATGAGCCATTTGACCTGAGAGGGCACCTTGACCCCCGGGGAGATGCCTTTGGACCTTTCAGCTTTGAAGATTGTAACACCCTTGGCCTGTCCCAAATGATCGTTCAGGAGGGCGAAAGGGGTTCAAGTATCAGATAGTTACGGTCAAAACTAATTTTTCCGGGAGAAACTGATATTATTCGGAGAGAGATAATCAGGGCGACGAACATGATGCCCGTAGCCCCGTTGATGATAGAGCACCGAACCATCGAGAGGATGGCCGCGGTGATGAAGGACCAGGCCGAGAGGATGGAGGCGGGACAGGAGCTCGATCCCAGGTTCATACCCGAGGTGGTGGACTTCATGAGGACCTACGCCGACCGCACCCATCATGGCAAGGAGGAGGACATACTCTTCGCGGCGCTCAAGGGGAAGGGGATGAGCGCCGAGCACCGCCAGACCCTCGATAGGCTGGAGAGGGACCACGTCCAGGCCAGGGAGATGGTCGGCAGGCTGGCCTCCCTGGGGGAGGAGCACGCCATGGGACATCCCGGGGCCGCGTTCCAGGCCTCCATGCTGATGAAGGACCTGGTTTCGTTCTATCATGACCATATCGAACTGGAGGACCAGGGGTTCTTCGTTCCGGTGATGGACTACCTCTCCGCGGAGGAGAGGGCGGCCATGCTGGAGCAGTTCAGGGACTTCGACTCCCGCATGATCCATGAGCGCTACGCCCGGGCCGTGGAGCGCCTGGGTGGCGAGGAGGGGGCCCGTATCGCCATCGAGGACCATGACCGCTGGAGGTGCCGGGTGTGCGGTTACGTCTACGACCCCAAGATCGGGGACAAGGAAGCTGGTATACCACCGGGCACCGCCTTCGCCGACCTTCCGGACGATTGGGTATGTCCGGTGTGCGGGGCCGCAAAGGACGCCTTTGAGCACCTGTGAGGGCAACCCTTAAGTCCCGCGGCCTGCCATCATCGGTACATGAGCGAGGAGGGGCCGGGAGAGGTGTTCCAGAGGGAGACCAAGCATCGCCGGGATCGCCTGGTCGGCAGGGAGATGGACTGGAGCCGGAGGCCGGAGACGTACAAGCGCTATTCCGGTCGGCCGTCCGTTCCGCTGCCCCCGCCGGAATCGCCCCAGGCCCCCCTGGACCAGGTGCTGAGGGAGAGGCGGAGCGTGCGAAATTTCTCCGGGGACCCCTTGGAACTGACCGACCTCTCGTACCTGCTCTGGGCCTGCACCGGGATCACCAGGAGGGAGAGGGGTCACGAGTTCCGGACCGCCCCCTCGGCCGGCGCCCTCTACCCGGTGGAGACCTACGTGGCCGTCAACGACGTGAAGGAGGTGCCGCCGGGCATCTACCACTACTCCATCGCGGACCACCGCCTGGAGCTGGTGCGCAAGGGAGCGCTCGGCGAGGAACTGGCCAGGGCGGCCTTGGACCAGGGGATGTGCGCCAGGGCCCCGGTGGTGCTCATATGGACGGCGGTGTTCGAGCGCTGCCGCTGGAAGTACGGTGAGAGGGCCTACCGCTATGTGTACTTGGACGCCGGGCATGTGGCCCAGAACCTGTCCCTGGCCGCGGTCTCGCTGGGACTGGGCAGCTGCCAGATAGCCGCGACCTTCGATGACGAGGTGAACGAGCTTCTCGGGGTGGACGGGGAGGAGGAGAGCGTCCTGTACATGAGCGTGGTCGGACGGCCCCGCGAGGGCGCAAACGATTAATCATCCCCATCCCATCCGTTCCTGATGCTCTGTCCCAAGTGCGGCAATCACCCCTCCGCCACCGACAAGTTCTGCATGGAATGCGGCGCTCCCATGGCCCAGTTCATAGACGAGGCCGCCGCCCAAGCGCCTCCGGCCGTTCAGGAGCGCCCGGCAACGCCTCCCACGCAGCCATACCAGCCAGCACCTCAGGCCCCGCCCATGGCCCCGGCCGAGAGGCCGATGCAAACAGCTCCCGTGCCCCAGCAGCCATATCAGCCGGTCCCTCCCGCGCAGCAGCCCACCAGACCGATGGGTCCGCCTTACCAGCCACCGGCCCAGCAGCCGTATCAGCCGGCCAACCAGCCGCCGATGCAGTACCAGCAGTATCAGCCGGGGCCGGCTGTCCAGCAGAATCAGGCCCCGCCATCGTATCAACGGCCGCCGCAGCCTCCGCCATATCAGCCCCAGGGACCGCAGCCGCTGCCCCAGATGGTGCCTTACCAGAGGTCCTCGGACCAGGTCAGCGGCAATGTGCAGATGGGGCCCTATCAGGCCTATGTGCCCCCCAAGGGCGCCGAACGATCCGGACAGACCGCGCCGCCCGCGCCCCGGCCGGCTGACCCCGTACCGAACGCGCCCCCGGTCCAGCAGCCCTATCAACCCGCGCCGCCGGCTCCGGTGGTCCCTCCAGCCCCTGGGCCGAACGGGGCCCCGGGCTACCAGCCTCCGGCACAGCAGCAGTACCAGGCCCCGCCATCGTATCAACAGCCGGCGCCGCAGGCCCCGATGGTCCCTCCTGTTCCGCCGGTGCAAGGCCCTTCGGCCCAGCCTGCGAACCAGTACCAGCCTCCGGCACAGCATCAGTACCGGCCCGCCCCGCATGAGGCGCCTCCGGTGCCGCCCATGCAGCAGCCCTATCAGCCCGTCCCTCCGCAACAGCCCCCGTATCCCGGTCCGCAGTATCAACAGCCCCCGGCACAGCAGCCCTATCAGCCCATCCCTCCGCAGCAGCCTTATGGTCCGCCCCCCATGGGGCCCCAGCCCCCTATGTCATTGAACATCATGCCCAAGCTGGCCTCCGCGGCAGTGCTGCGACCCAACGAGATGGTGGCGCAGGTGTGGAGGGCCGGGCTGGAGCAGGATTACGTGGGCATGGAGGAGGGCGAATCCGGGAAGTTCAACATCAACGGACTGCTGCTGGCCACCGACCAGCGCCTGATATTCGTGCAGGAGAAGGGGCTGTTCGACAAGAGCTACAAGCAGCTGGAGAGCATCGATTACCGGGAGATCGGCAACTGGAAGCTCAGCCAGGTCGTGCGCACCAGGGCGCTGCAGGTGGACGTGACCAGGGGGCGCCTTCAGCGCAAGGTGTTCAACAACCTCCTGGAGGCGGACCCCATGTCCCTGGTGGCCCAAGCCCCTCAGAACCTGGATTACGTCAAGCAGCTGCTGGGAAGGCTGAAGAGCGCCGCGCCGTGAGGGTTGCCTCAGGACCTCTCTGACAGGCGCGAACGGGCCTCGGCATGCTTGGCCAGGGTTTCCTCCATCACCTGGTCGAACACCTGAGGGAGGTTCGAGCGGAGTACCTTCAGCCCCTGCTCGGTGATCCCTCCCTTGGTGGCCACCCTATCCTTCAAGGAATCGGCGGCCTCCCCGGACCCCAGGGTCAGGGCGGTCCCCTGCAGGGTCTCCAGCACCATCTCCCAGGCGTCCTGGCGCCGTATCCCGTGCCTGGCCCCGGCCTCCGCGAACTGCTGCATCATCTCCGCGATGAGCGCGGGGCCGCAGCTGGTGAGGTCGGCGGCCGCGTCCATGCATCCCTCCGGCAACTCCTTGACCAGGGAGGAGGGGGAGAGCAGTGACCCCAGCGCACCCATCTGCGGACCGGTCACCGAGGGCCCGTGGGAGATCAGAGACACCCCCCTGCCCCGCTCCATGGTCACCGAGGGGACCAGCTTGCTCACCGCGGCCCCGCAGACCTCCTCCAGCCGGACCAGGGGTACGGCCCCGTTCACCACCACGACATGGACCCCCGCGCGGACCGGCGAGATGTCCTTCAGAACCCCCAGCAGCTGGTCCGTGCGCACGGTGACGAACAGCACGTCGGAACGCTCGGCCGCATCACGGTTGTCCTTGACCACCGTGGCGCCCCTGAACCTTTCTGCCAGGGCCTCGGCCTTGCCCCGGCTGCGGTTGGCGAGCAGCACATCGGAGGGGGATACCGCTCCGCTTTCGAGAATTCCGGCGGCCATCGCCGCGCCCATGTTCCCCAGACCGATGAAGCCGACCCTCATTCCTATCCTTCCGGGCCAGCAGAGGCGCCAATCCGATTAAAAGGTAACGATTCTAGAGACCGAGCTCCTCGGCGGATTCCCGCATCCCTTCCAGGGCCACCTGCAGGAACTCGTCCCTGGGTATGCCCAGCTCCTCGCAGACCATGATGCGCCCGCGGTCCACGCCCCTGGCGAAGTCCTTGTTGCCGAACTTCTTGGCGATGGAGCTGACCTTGACATCGGCCAGCCTCTTGCTCGGAAGCACCAGGGCGCAGGCGATGACCAGACCGGAGACCGCGTCCGCGGCCAGCAGCCCCCGCTTGAGGGGGTTGTCCACCGGGACCCCGGTGGCCTCGTGATTGTGGGCCAGGATGGCCTGGAGCACCTCCTCGCCCACCTTTCCCCTGAGCATCTCGCAGGCCATGGTGGCGTGGTCCTCCATGCCGTGGCACTCCTCGAAGTCGATGTCGTGCAGGATCCCGGTCACCTCCCAGGCCGTGGCGTCCTCGCCGAGCCTCCGGGCGGTGCTGCGCATGACCGCGCCCACGGCGATCATGTGCTTCAGGTTGCTCTCCTTGGATATCCTTCCCTTCACCAGCTCCAGCGCCTCTGCTCTCTGCATTATTTCCGCTCCCCTGCGGCCATTGGAGGGCGCTTCAGACTATCAGCTTTCCGGCGGAAGGACCCCACATGGCGTCGTAGACCGCCTCCACCTTGACCACCACCGCGGCCTTGGCCGGGAGCTTGGGGTTGACCCCGTGCACCCACTTGCGCATCTCCTCGAACTGCGGCCCGGCCTTGAAGACCTTGGCGGACCCCTTGATCTGGTAGGACTTCTTGGTGTCCCCGTCGTAGCAGAGCACGGAGATGCGCGGGTTCTCTGAAAGATTGGCCGCGGTCTTCAGGAAGAAGTTGTCGGCCAGCATCAGAGTTTCATCGTCCAGTATCTTCAGCAGCCCGATGAAGATCACGTTCGGTGTGCCATCCCTGGTGGCGGTGGCGATGGGAATGGGCTTCTGCTTGGCTAGCGCCTCTTTTACCTCCGGCGGCATCTTGACCAAATTAATCACCGTAACAGATTAAATTTCAAGCCCTATAATCTTAATGCTTCCCTTTTTAGGATTTCAGCTCTTCACCTAAATCGCAGGAACATATTTGATTCCTGACCGACCTAGGACCTTCAATGGTCAAGAGACTCCTCTTCGTGGAGCCGCCCAAGGACTACTGGTTCCTCATGGGGGAATACTTGCCTCCGCCAGCCAGCTTGCTGGCCCTGGCCGCATACGTGGAGAGGGAGATCCCGGACATGGAGATCGGAGTGCTGGACTGCCAGGCGGAGAGGCGCGGGTGGGAGGGTATGGCCAAGGCCATGTCCGACTTCGACCCGGACGTGGTGGCCGCCTCCGGGTTCACGTGCAATGCCTACGCCTGCGCAAGGGTTGCCGAGGAGGCCAAGAAGATGGACCCCGGTGTGACCACGGTCCTCGGCGGACAGCACTTCTCCGTCTTGGCTGAGCGTTCCCTGGAAGATTTTCCGGAGATAGATGCGATCATCAGGGGAGAGGGGGAGCTGACCCTGGTGGACCTGCTCAGGAGACTTCGTAACGGTTCCAACCTGGGGGATGTCGCGGGATTGTCGTTCAGGCACGAGGGAAGGGTCCGCCATAACCCCCAGCGCCCATTGATAGCTGATCTGGACACACTGCCATATCCCGCCTATCATATGGTGGAGGAGAACATGTCCAGGTATCACTTCACAATGATGGCCGGAAAGGACACCCAGTACATGATAATGGAGGGCGGAAGGGGTTGTTCGCACCGGTGCTCCTTCTGCAGCCAGTGGAGGCATTGGAATGGGGTATGGAGGACAAAATCACCTAGGCGCATCGCGGATGAGATGCAGCATCTCCACGAGAAGTACGGGGGCGGCTTCTTGTGGCTCACCGATGACAACTTCGACTACGCCGCCCGAGGGAACGGCGTGTACGAGGAAATGAAGGGCAGGCCCTTCACCAAGGAGATCAGCTGGTTCTTCCAAGCCCGCACCGACGATGTGGCCGGTCACCCCGAGCTCGCGGGGAAATTGAGGGAGGTTGGAAACACCTGGATCCTGCTCGGGGTGGAGGCGGGGACCCAACAGAGGCTGGACGAGTTCGGCAAGGGGGAGCTGGTTGGCGACGCCCCCCGGGCTATGGAGGTGCTCAGGAGAAACGACATCCTCAGCCAGGCCATGATGGTCATAGGCGCCCGGCAGGACACGCACAGCACCATAGAGTCCCTGCGCAGGTACGCCCTGGCCCTGGAAAGCGACATCACCATCTTCAGTGTTCTGACCCCCTTTCCCGGGACCTCGGTCTACGAGGAGGCCGTGAGAGAGGGATGGATAGAGGACCCGAATTTCGCCCATTACGACATGGTGCACGCCATAATGCCCACAGAGACCATGAGCCGACAGGAGGTGCAGGAAGAGCTGCTGAGATGCTATAGAACGACCTACGGCTCTGTGGCCCGGAACCTCAAGGGACTGTTCTCCGACAACGCGATAAAGAAAAGGGCCTACAGGCATATGGCCGGAAGGGGGGTCATCGGCAAGCTGAGGCGGATGACATGAGCGTAGGGAAGGAGGGGCGCGTATACATGGCCCTTTCCGCGGCCGGGCTGCTCATGATGCTCTGCCTTCCTTTTATTGGCGGCAAGGGGGAGTTGCACCCTTGGCAACGGGGGCTGGTGGCCGTCCTGCTCCTGATATGCTATGTCGCGGGAGCGGTCATGGCGATCAGGCCCGGTCTGGCCCGCGGGTCTGCGGACATATCCGGCCAGGAGGAGAAGGCGAGGCCACCGCCCTTCAGGAGTTTCGCTGGTCATCATCCCGAATGCCCGGCGTTCGCTGACCATACCCTGTCATTTCGTGGAAAGAGATTCTGCGCGGGCTGTGCGGGGCTGGCCGCAGGTTGCCTGCTGTCGGTCCCTCTTGTTCCCATCCTCTTCATCGACCTTCCTGGGGAATGTGGAGCCGCGCTTCTCGTCGTCGGAACTGTGATCGTTGGTGCCAACCTGATCGAGTGGCCGCATGGGGCCTGGGGCGTTCGTTCCCATGTCCTGCTCAATGCCCTGCTACCACCGTCCTTCTGCCTGATGGCCATCGGCGCGCTTTCTGTGAGCGGGCATTTCATCAATGGAATTTGGGCCGTCCTGCTGGGCCTTCTGTGGATGGAGACCAGGAAGGTGGTCTCGAAGCATAGGCACGCGTCCATATGCTCCCTGTGCCCGGAGGCTTGCAAGAGCTATCTGCCCTAGCGGTTGCGAATGGCCTTGATTCCCAGATAGATGAAGAGGCAGCCTATGATGAGCGCGAAGACCCACCAGAAACTGAAATCGTACAACCACTGGGGCAGGCCCTCTATCTCGCTGAGAACGAAGTTGATGATTATCCAGACGCCCAACAGGATGATCACTATTCCCCAGAACACGCTGCCGGACCGTCCCTTCCCCGAGCAGGTCTCCTCGCATTCCTTTTCCGCCTGCTTGTCCCAGTCCCTTCTATCCCCGCTCAGGGACGCCCCGCAGTTCTTGCAGAATCGGGAGTCGTCCGTATTCTGAGCCCCGCACTTCGGACAGTAAGGCATGATAAATCATTGGACGGTCGTATAAAAAAGGTTCCTGCGACAGATATCATCATTTCCCTGCACGACATAAAGGGCCGCATGACCCTGAAGGAGACGATAGGAATTGTCGCGGGGCTTATGGAGCTGGCCGCCCGCACCGCACCCAAGGCCATGGGCAAGGACTTCATAGAGACCGTTCTGCTCACCGACGAGCAGAGGGTCGCGCTGGGGGAGGACATGGTCTCCTTAGGCAAGGAGAGGCGCAGCCCCGGATTCGAGCGGGACGGACAGAACGTCCTGGACGCGGACGCGGTGGTGCTGATAGGGCTGCTGCCGCACCTCGGAGTGGGACTGGACTGCGGCGCCTGCGGCATGCCCGGGTGCGCCGAGTTCAACACCCTGTCCGAGAACAAGGAATTCCGCGGACCGAACTGCGCGCTGAGACTGCTGGACATGGGAATCGCCCTGGGCTCGGCGGCCAAGGTGGCCTCCGATCACAACGTGGACAACCGCATCATGTATCGGATAGGGGTCTCGGCGACAAGGCTGGGGATGTCGCAATCGAACATCTGCCACGGGATACCGCTCTCGGCCACCGGGAAGAACATCTTCTTCGACCGGGGGCGCTGATCACTTCGGCCTGTAGTCCCTGCCGACCTTGAAGGCCTCGGCGACAGCGGACCCCTTCACGAAGTAGGGGCCACCGGGGCTAAGATACATCAGCAGCTGCAGCTTGTCGATGTCCGGGCGGCCGGAGGTCATGCCCGCCTCGTCCACGTAGACCTCCTCGACATCCCCAACCACCATGTCCACCCCCTCGAACTCGATGATGTCGTCCAGGGTGAGCTCCACATTCACCGGGCACTCCCTGGCCATGGGGGCGGTGAGGGTCTTTCCGAAGAACACGTCGAACACGGCGGACTTGTCCACCTTGCTCCCGGAGTTCAGCCCGCAGTAGTCCACGGCGGCTGCTGACGAGGCGGATGGCATGTTGATGCTGAAGGTGCCGTTCTCCACGATGCCCTCCTTGGTCCTGCGGTCCTTGCCCATCACCACGACCATCTTGGGAGGTTCATCGTCCAGCATGGTGACCCAGGCCACCGGGCAGAAGTTCGGTCTGCCCTTGACCTTTGACCCGACCAGCACCACCGGGAGGCCCATGGTGGGCACCCTCCTTCCTAGCGTGATCTTGTTCATGATGATCGTGTGCATATCGGCGCCTGGCTTATCAAAACTAGCCATGACCCGCCTCTAAAAAAAGGGCGCAACCCATAAATAGTTCCATGCTATGTCATGTCATAGCACGGTAACAGTGCTTAAGGAATAAAGGAGGAAAGGAGATGGCCGAAGCGAAGTCCGAAACGCTGCCCTTCGTGGCAGATGCCCTGCATACCAACGCTGTGGCTGCGCCCAACGGCGCCGCCTGGAAGATGGGTGGGGCGGATTACTACGGGCTCCGCCAGGTCATAAGCCAGGTGGGGAGGTCGGTGCTGACCCCCGGAGCGCGGGTGGTGGACCTGCGCTGCGACCTGGGACTGCTCATGCCCCTGGTGGAGGAGAACGAGGACCTCTGCCGCTTCACCCTGCTCTCCCCCCGCGGGGAGGACGCCTGGAACTGCTTCGACCGCATGCGCACCAGGGTCCGCCTGGGTTTCGTGGACGCCGCGGCCCTGGACCTGCAGGAGGGGTTCCCGGAGATCTCCGCCAGGATGTTCCTGGCGGTCGATGCCCTGGGAGCGCTGACGGTGGCCAGGCGGACCGAGGTGGCCGAGGCCATGCGTCGACGCTTGGAGAGGTGCGGGGCCGGGGTCGTCGTCGAGGAGGTGGAGCCAGACGCGGACGATGTTGCGATCCGTCATCCATCAAGCGTCGACCGGCCCAGGAGGCGCAGGTGGTCCCCCATGGAATGGGAATCGCTGCTCAACAGCGCCGGTTTCCGCACCGTCGAGCGCATCTGGTCGGCCGGAGACCGTGTGGCCTGGCTTGTGAGGAAGTAAAAAAGATGGGGGGCCTCCGCCCCTTCAAACCGATTTTAGGTTGCGGCTCAGCCATCGTCCTTCATGAGGTCGTAGATGATGGCCGCCAGTGCCGCTCCGACCATTGGTGCGGCAATGAATATCCATAGCTGATCCAGCGCCCATCCGCCCTGGAATATGGCCGGTCCGATGCTACGAGCCGGGTTGACCGAGGTGTTGTCCACCGGGATGGATATCAGGTGGATCAATGCCAGGACGATGCCTATCGGTATTCCAGCGAAACCAGGGGCGGCCTTCTTGTCGGTGGTGAACAGGACGGTGAGCATCAGCAGCGCGGTCAGCACCACCTCGGCCACCATGACCGCCCCCAGCTCGTAACCGCCGGGGGAATGGTCCCCGTAGCCGTTGGACCCGAACCCGCTGGCCGCCGCGTCGAAGCCGGGAGCTCCGCTGGCGATCACATACAGGACCCCCGCGGCCAGAATGGCCCCGATGACCTGGGCCACCATGTACAGCAGGGCCTCCCTTCCGGAGACCTTTTTTGACATCCACATTCCCAGCGTCACCGCCGGGTTGATGTGGCATCCGGAGATCGGTCCGATTGCGTAGGCCATGACCAGCAAGGTGAAGCCGAAGGCCAGCGAAACTCCCAATGCGTTCACCCATGCACCGGCCAGCACGGCGGTGCCCACACCGCCGAACACCAGCACGAAGGTCCCTATTACCTCTGCGAACAACTTTCTGATGGTTGTATCCGTGAGTTGCACCTCGGAAGAATATTCTGTCGGTAATAGTATAAATTTAACTGTAATTTATTGATTGGCGACCTGGCCCTTTACGGCAGTATTTAAATGGTTCAGCTGCTAGAACAGCCCGGCCCCTCCCCGATGCGGAACAGGGGGGAGGACCTGGAACCCGACTCGTTCATGCGGGGCATGATGTCCATGATCAGGACGGAATGGTCGGAGAGGCCGGTCTCCCTCTCGTGATGCGAGTACTTGGCCCACATGGGATGGTGGATGTGGGGGGAGGCCAGGGCGTGGTCGGTCCTCATGCCCTTGCCTGAGGACGAGTACCATGAATATTCCCTTCCCACGCGGTGGTACTCCCTCCACACGTCCCGCCACCCCATGTCGAGCAGGGAGGAGAGATGCTCCTGTCCCAGGAACGGGGTCCCCTCGGTGTCCTGCGCCAGGCCGGTGTTCAGATCGCCGATGATGACCGCCCGGGACTGGGTGTCCACGGCCTCCTGGGCGTAGTCCATCAGCGCCTTCCAGTGCTCCAGCTTCCCGGAGAGGTCCGACGCGCCGGGGATGTGCACGGCCAGCACCCGGAGGTCCGAGCCCTCGGGGGAGACCTCCATCCAGCGATGGGGGGAGGTGCTGACCCGGTGGTCCTGCAGCTGCCGCAGGGCGGTCTTGGAGGCCGTGAGTATCCCGTTGGTACGGGGCGGGGGCTGGGAATTTAGTATGTACGGATAGCCGAGCGCGGCCAGCGACAGGGACACCTCTATCACCTTCTCCGGCCTGAACTCGAGCAGCACCAGCAGGTCCGGGTTGTGGCGGCGGACCGCCTCCAGGATGCCCGGAAAGCGTTCCTGGGAGCCCCCGTACTGCAGGTTCCATTCCATGATCCGCATTACCAAGGGCCATCGGTGCCCTGATTAGATGAACCTTACCGATGGCCGCCGCGCCGTTCCGATGGGATTATCTATGCGCACTGGCCTTTGGTATTACTAATAGAATAGTTTTTAATACTGCGTATTACTATTACATGAATAAGTGTTACGGCTTCGGTCCCCCTGCGATTTAGGTTGACGCTCTGCCATTCTATCCTCCTTTGTGACGGCCAAGGACCGAAGCCTAACCCCTTGCTTCTGCGGAGATACGGTTATCTACGCCTAAGGGATTGGTTCGGACATGACCCCGGACCTAGACGTGACCGGTCACCGCTACCGGCTGAACAACGGCCTGAGCGTCCCGGCCCTGGGCCTGGGCACCTACAAGCTGCAGGGCCGCATGGCATACGCCCCGGTGCGGGCGGCGCTGGAGTGCGGGTACCGGCACATCGACACCGCCTCCTTCTACGAGAACGAGGAGGAGGTGGGCCGGGCGATCAGGGATTCCGGCGTCCCCCGCGAGGAGGTCTTCATAACCAGCAAGGCCTGGAACACCGAGCAGGGCTACCAGGAGGCCCTGCGGGCCTTCGATCGGACGAGGAAGAGGCTGGGGACGGAGCACCTGGACCTCTACCTGGTGCACTGGCCTGTCACCGGGAAGCGCCTGGAAACGTACCGGGCGCTGGAGACACTCTACCGGGAGGGACTGGTGAGGGCCATCGGGGTCAGCAATTTCCACCAGAGGCATCTCCAGGAGCTCTACAACGCTTGCCAGGTGATGCCGGCGGTGGACCAGGTGGAGATGTCCCCCTTCCTGTACCAGAAGGACCTGCTGGAGCACTGCCAGGCCAGGGACGTGCTGGTCACCGCCTTCTCCCCCTTCGCCCGGGGCAGGGTGCTGCAGGACCCGACCCTGCGCGAGATCGGCGCGGCCCATGGGAAGAGCGCGGCGCAGGTGATCCTGCGCTGGTGCCTGCAGAAGGGCATGGCGGTCATCCCCAGGTCCTCGGACCCCGGGCGCATCCGGGAGAACTCCCTGGTGTTCGACTTTTGTTTGGACAGGGAGGAGATGCACCGACTGGACATGCTGCACAGCGGGCTGCGGACCACCACGGACCCGGAGACCTTCGAGTAGGGGGCCCTGGAAAGCATTAAGTCATCAAACCGTTGATGGAGTGGCGTATGACCGAGAAGGTCCCCAAGATCGCCATATACCTGGACTTCGAGAACCTGGCCATATCCGCCAAGGAGGTTTACCCTTCCACCCCCCGCCCCCTGAGGATAGACGACATCCTTGATTTCGCCAAGGGCTACGGGGAGGTGCTGATCAAGAAGGCCTTCGCCGACTGGAACAAGCCTCCCTGCAACCAGTACGTGGAGGACCTGCGGCTGAGGGCCTTTGACCTGGTGTTCTTGCCGCAGACCTCCCTGTCGGGGAAGAACGGCGCGGACCTGCGCATGACCATCGACGCCCTGGAGGACATGTATGACAAGAGCCTGCTGGACGTGTTCTTCCTGGGCACCGGGGACACCGATTTCATCCACCTCATCCGCAAGATAAAGGAGCGGGGGAAGGAGGTGGTGGTGCTGGGCTTCGAGCACTCCATCGGCCGCACCATCCGCTACAACTGCGACCGCTTCGAATCCCTGGAGGACCTGCTGGGGAAGGCCCCGGCCCCGGCGGTGAAGGAGAAGAAGGAAGAGGAGGAGCTGGAGGACGACCCCCGCGAGCTCTTCATCCGCTACATCAAGAACCGCTCCACCGAGGAGCCGGCCATACTCTCTCAGATCAAGAACGACCTTATGCGCCTGGACCCCTCCTTCTCGGAGAAGAAGTACGGGTACAAGCACTTCAAGGAGTTCCTGGACTCCTTCAAGGGGGACCTGTTCACCAGCATCAAGATGGACGACAAGGCCGGGCACCACCTGGTCTACTTCAAATCATACTCCGAGCTGACCTCGGCCATCAACGAGGGGCAGGTGCGCGAGTTCATAGAGAAGGACATGCGCTACATCAAGGACCGCGCCCTGCGCAAGGCCCTCTACAAGGAGATCATCAGCCTGTTCCACGCGGACGGGGAGACCACCATAAACCAGATGATCGACGACCTGTGGTCCCTGTTCGACAAGAAGGTGCCCAAGGCCACCCTGAAGCGCTTCCTGCGCACCATGGCCGAGGGGCGCATGTTCAAGTTCGCCAACGTGAAGTACACCGGGAACATCTACACCATGCCCCAGGTGCTCAAGGGGGACCTGCCCTCGATGGAAAAGCTGGACGACGTCTACCTGCAGCGCATCATCGACCTAACCCTGAAGAAGTTCAGCGGGGTGCCCCAGGAGACGGTGACCAAGATGATGGGTTTGAGCTAGAGCACCAGACGGTAACGGTCGTGGGGCTTGGAACGGTGGCGTTCCACCAGCCCGCGGGCCTCCAGGTCCAGCTTCACCGATTCCACGTACCAGCCCTTTGATCCTTCGAACCTGCCCTCCAGGGCCGCTGACGCCGTTTCCACAAGTTCGTTCTGGGTCAGGTCTCCTGAGGAAAGGGCTCCGATCACCGCCTCCCTGGTGGCCTGGTACTTGACGGCGTCGATCCGACGACCCTTCTTGCCCTGGGGGTGCAGGGTCAGGACCTTGTCGCCGCTCATGCGCTGATGATGGGCGAGCATGATGATAATTCTTCAGTCCAGGGACCTCTCCATGTCCTGGCGGTCCATGCGGAAGAAGGTCCATTCCAGCTTGCGCCCGCCCTGCCTCTCGTAGAAGGCCATGGCCTTCACGTTCCAGTCCAGGGCGCACCATTCCATCCTCCCGCACCCCAGGGACAGGGCCTCCCGGACGCAGTGGCGGAACAGCTCGCGGCCGATGCCGGAACGGCGCACGGACTCCCGGACGAAAATGTCCTCCAGGAAGAGGGTGGGCGCGGCCAGGAAGGTGGAGTAGGTGAAGTAGTAGGTGATGTAGCCGACCGCCTCCCCGTTCACATATCCCAGGAACGCGTGGAACAGCGCCGGAGAGGAGGTGGCATGCAGCCTAAGCCGCTCCCGGGCCTCGGGGCCAGGGGGGTCCAGCTTCTCGAAGTCGGCGAGCTCGCAGATGAGGGAGATGAGCTCACTTGCGTTGCTTTCGTCCACCCTTACGATGTCGACCTTTTCGCCCTTCGCGGCCATGCCCGGGCATAACCTCATCGGCCTATATCCCTTTTACAGCGCATCCCATAGATCCCTGCGACCGGCCCTCGATGGTAGCCGCGGAAGACCCTCAACGTGGGGAGGGGCTCATCCGCCTATGCTGCCCCAGTACCTGCTGGAGGGGAAGTGCATGACGAACCTCGCGCCCCTTCCAGGGGTCCCGTCCTCGACCATGGTGGCATCCGCCATCATCAGCACCTCCCGGGCGATGTAGAGGCCCTCTCCGGTGTTGGCCCCGAAGCCCTGGTCGAATATGCGGGACTTGTCCTCGTCCCTGACCCCCACCCCGTCGTCCTCCCATATTATTAGAAGCCCGTCGCGGTCCAGCCCAGCCGTCACAGATATCCGGCTGACGGCCTTTCCATGCCTGACGGAGTTGTCGGCCAGGGCATGGAAGACATTGGGAAGCATGGGGTCCGCCAGGACCTTGACCTCCCCCACGCGTATGTCCAGCTCTATGCCTTCGGTGTCCACCAGGTCCAGGGCCTGCATGATGGTGGTCGCCAGGTCATGCCAAACGGGCTCGTGGCATCCTATGGCCTGCCGCCCCTTGGCGAAGGCCAGGTGCCCCTCCGCCCTCCGGGCCTTGTCCAGCAGCTTTTCGACCAGGTACTGCTGGCGCTCGTTGAGCTCGGTGGCCTCCAGGAGCTCGAGGTAGCCCCAGATGGCGGTGAGGTCGTTCCGGATGTCGTGGCGCACGATCTGGTTGAGCGTTCCCAGGCTCTGATTGGACCGGCGGATGTCGTCCTCCATCCTCTTCCGGTCGGTTATGTCGTGGTACAGCAGCACCGCGGCTATGGCCCTGCCATCCCTGACTATGTCCGAGGAGGTTATGCTGAAATGCCGGGGTTCTCCGCCCAGGTCCAGGGCGGTCTCCCACCGGTTGTTGCCCAGGGGAAGCCGCAGCCCCTTGCTCTCCACCTTCTGGACCAGGACCTCGCGGTTGGCCTCCAGGAGCCTGTGGCCCTGCTCGTTGGTGAACACCACCTTCATGTTCTGGTTCACCAGCATGATGGGGTCCTCGATGGCCCTCACCACCTCCCTGACGTTGACCAGTTCCGCCTCGGCGGTATTGAAGTTCCTTTCCCCGAAGAATATGGCCAGCGCGGCCATGGTCATGGTTATGGAGAGCAGGTCCAGATAGGGGCTCTTGTTCGAATACAGTATGAAGGCGATGCTGCCGATGGTCATTATCGCCAGGGCCAGGATGAAGGAGCAGGTGGTGGCCTTCCGGCGCCTCGATGACAGCGGCAGGCTGGTGTACAGCAGCACGATCCCCACGATCACCGCCGTGGCGAAGTAGCCAGCCCACAGCATGAACAGCGGACCATAATGGCTGTTCACCAGGGAGATCCCGCCCTCGACGACCATGTCGACCCGCTCATAGAACAGCCCGTGCCATGCGTTGGTGGCATTGAGGACCACCACCGCGACACCCGGAGCGGTGACCAGCAGCCGACGGGGCCTGGTGAGCCAATCACCGTGACCGGTGTAGTTGATCACGAAGTTCAGCATGCTGACCACCAGGCCGACCTCGCAGATGTATTCCAGCACCACCAACGCCAGATATGCGTTCAGGTCGGTGGTCACACGCTGGACGCCCAGCACCAGGGAGTTCAGGGCCAGGAAGGCGAACAGGGCTAGGAGGGATCTTCTGTAGGAACTCTCCGGACCATCGTGGACACGATAGGCTATCCATGCCGCCACCAGGAATCCCACCAGGTTCGGAAGGACGGCCAACAACCAGTATTGGTTCATATGGGGTGACCGGGTCAGGTCAGTGCGCGTTACCTACATTAAGCTCACGCCATGGTTGCGGAAATTGAGAACGATCAGATGAGGGTGAGGCCGAGCTCCCTGGCCCTGCGCAGGGCGGCCTCGTGCTCCTCCGGTCGTATCCCCCTGCCCAGGCCATGCATGGAACGGGCCATATGTTCGGGCCGGTACTGGTCCATTATGTTCACCGGAGCCTGCGGCAGCTCCATGGCCAGCCATTCGAGGACGGGGAAGGTGCAGCATTCCAGGTGGCCGGGGAGAAGCAGGTGGCGGACGATGAGCTCCCCCTGCCTGGCGGCCAGTTCGTGGTTGCGGGTGACCACCTCCCAGTAGCGGGGCGCCGATGAAATCTCCAGGGCGCAGCGGTCGTTCCCGTACTTCAGGTCGGTCAGGAACACGTCCATGGTGCCATCCAGAATTTCCAGGGCCTCCACGGTCATGTACATGTTGGAGTTCCAGACCTGGGGGACGGGGGACCTCAGCTCCCTGAGCACCCGCAGGACGTAGGGCAGGTGGGGGATGGGGTCTCCCCCCACCCAGTTGACATTGCGTATGCCGCGGCAGGCCGGGGAGCCCGGCGGGCATATGGTCCGGCCCTCGATCAGCCGGGCCATCCTCTCCGGGGGGATGATGTCACCCTGGTCCGGCCGGGTGCTGATGTCCCAGTTCTGGCAATAGACGCAGTCCAGGTTGCATCCGCTGAGGAAAACGGTGTAGGATGGCACCAGCGGCCTCTCCTCCCCGTAGTGGGGAAAGTGGGAGGCCACCCTGCTCTCCTGGACGCCGCACCTTCCCTTCCGGCCATCGCCGCGCCGGGTGCGGCAGCGGTGCTCGCAAAGCCGGCATTCATTGGCCAGCTCGTCCGCCGCGGTGATCTTCAGGTCCAGAGGGGAGCGCCCGTCGGCATCCTGGACCCTGGTCCGGAGGAAGGAGGGCAGCATCTCCCCCCGCAGTATGGCCATGTAGCGTTCCAGGGGGCAGTCTTGCTCCATGATGCATCCACGCCCCTGGAGCCTAATTAACCATGCGCAGGTTCATTCCTCTGCGGCGATTGGCCGTTCCGATACCACCCGCTCCTCTATCCTCGTCACCGAGGGCATGGCCATGAAGACCACGGTCAGCAGGGCCATGGGCACCCCGGCGATGAGGTACCAGGCGCGCACGCCCAGCAGGTCCGCCAGCGGACCTGCCATCAGCAGCCCGGCCGGCATCATGGCCGTCACCCCCGCGCTGATCAGGGCGAACACCCGGCCCTGCTTGTCGAAGGGCACCTTGGCCTGGAGCATGGCCATGAAGGACCCGTTCAACAGGGCAAGGGTTATGCCGATGGCCGCGGCGATGGCGTAGGCCGCAAGTATCAGATCCATGGGCACCAGCCCCAGGGCGGTGACCCCTATGCTCAGGGCCAGGCAGGAGGCCAGCATGGTGGCCATCTTGCGCCGGGATCCGCCCCACACCCCCAGGAACAGGCCCCCGGCCAGCATCCCGATCCCGGCCAGGGCCTCCATGGCCGCGTACTCTCCAGCGCCGCCCTGGAAGTGGTCGATGACCAGCAGAGGGAGCAGCGAGAAGGCCGGGCTGAGCAGCAGGTTGGCGATCATGAACAGCACGATCACCGACAACGCCCCCTGCCACCCCCTGATGAAGGCCAGCCCCTCCCTCATCTCCGAGGATAAGGACGGTTTTCCATCGGGCTTTCTATGCGGCTCGGGGATGGGGATGAACAGGAGGGGCACTATGGCCATGAGCGCGGTGATTATGTCCACGGAGAGCACCGCCCACATGGGGAACAGGGCGATGAGCACCGCCCCCGCGGGAGCGGCCACCACGCTGGACAGGCCCATCATGGCCTGGTTGATGCCCCCCACCCTCCCCAGGTGGCGCTCGGGCACCATCATGGAGGTGGCCGCCTGCATGGCCGGCCAGTGGAACCCGGACACGGTGGCCCGGCCGAACATGGCCAGGAGCACCATCCACACCTCCGCGATGCCCGCGGCGAAGGCCATCATCAGCACCATGGCCATGAGGGCCACCCCCGCGTCCGCGGCGATCATGGTCCTGCGGCGGTTCCAGCGGTCCACGTAGGCCCCGGCCCAGGGGGCGATGATTATCTGCGGCAGCACCCCCATCAGGGTGCCCATGGCCAGGACGGTGGCCGACCCGGTCTCCACCGTCAGCCACCACACCAGGGCGAACTGCACCAGGCTGCTCCCCACCAGGGAGAAGGCCTGGCCTCCCCATATGGTGAAGAAGTCCCTCTTCCATGAGCGCTCTCCTGCGGCCCTGCGGTTCATACATCCTCATCGGTGGGCACCGGGCATAAACGGTGTGGCCACAAGTGACCGATGTCCCCTTCCCCCACCGCGCGGTAATCCCCTTGGGCCGATAAATCCTTTGTCCGGAAGGGGCAGGAGGGCGGTATGGCTGATCAGGGGACGATCAGCACCGGAACCTTGCCGCTCTGGGCCAGCCTGTGAGAGGTGCTGCCTATGAGGACCTCCTTGAAGGGGCTCAGGCCGCGGGTGCCCACCACCACCATGTCGAAATCCTTGGCCAGGGACATGAGCTGCTCCGCGGGATGCCCCAGCTCCACCACCGAGCGGTGCTTGACCCCCAGCCGGGCGAGCAGCTCCTCCGCCGCCCGCAGCCTCTCCCCTCCCAGCTTGGCATCCTTGTCCATATAGGTGGCCTTCCCGATGAGCAGGTCGTGGTCGCTAGGCGTGATCACGTGCGCCAGGGTGATCTCCGCACCCATGCCCTTGGCCAATGCGCTGGCGAGCTCCACCGCCCGCAGGGCGTTCTCGGAACCGTCGACACCTACCAGTATCTTCTTGAACGAGACCGTTCCCATCACCGTCATGAACTAGGGCGTCCGGGGGCTTAAGCCTTCCTCAGCACCCTTTATTACCGAGCAAGGACAATGCGCCAGGAGGGATCGCGGATGAGGCTTCTGTGCTGGAACGTGAACGGGATCAGGGCGGCGTACAAGAAGGGGCTCTCCGGACTGCTGGCGGAGGACGGGGCGGACATCATCTGCCTGCAGGAGACCAAGGCCACCCCTGAGCAGCTGCCCGAGGGACTGCGTGACCCGCCCGGGTACCATTCGTACTTCGTTTCCCCCGAGGAGAAGAAGGGGTACAGCGGGGTGTGCCTGTTCAGCAAGGTCAGGCCGTCCAAGGTGGTACCAGGCCTGGGGCAGAAACGCTTCGATGCCGAGGGAAGGACCCTGGTGGCCCACTTCGATGACATGGTGCTCTTCAACGTTTACTTCCCCAACGGCAAGGCCTCTCCAGAGCGCCTGAGTTACAAGATGGAGTTCTACGAGGAGTTCCTGGAGGTGGCCGCGCGCACCGTGGAGTCCGGACGCCGCGTGGTGGTCTGCGGTGATGTCAACACCGCGCACCGGGAGATAGACCTGGCCCGGCCCAAGGAGAACGCCAAGGTGTCCGGCTTCCTGCCCCAGGAGAGGGCCTGGATAGACCGGTTCCTGGAGGCGGGGTTCGTGGACACCTTCCGCATGTTCGACCCCTCGCCCGAACGGTACACCTGGTGGGACATGAAGACCCGGGCCAGGGAGAGGAACGTGGGCTGGCGCATCGACTACTTCTTCGTGGACCAGGGGCTCCGCCCCCGCTGCCGGAACGCCTTCATCATGCCCGAGGTCCAGGGCTCGGACCACTGCCCCATCGGACTGGAGCTGGAGCTGTGACCGCCCAGGTGCGGCGGATGACCCCGGGGGACCTGGAGGAGGTGGCCGCCATCTGGGACCGGGCGGGCCTGCCCTACCAGCCCCGCGGCCGGGATTCGCGCGAGCGGCTGATCGAGCAGATGGGCAGGGAGTGCTGCATCTTCCTGGTGGCCGAGGAGGAGGGGCGGATCGTCGGCTCGCTTCTGGCCACCCACGATCTCCGGAAGGGGTGGCTGAACCGGCTGGCGGTGGACCCCGTGCGGCAGGGGGAGGGGGTGGGCCGAGCGCTGGTCGAGGCCGCGGAGAAGGAGCTGGAGGCCGCGGGCGTGCGCATATACGCGGCCCAGATACACCGCCACAACCGGAGGTCCCGGGAGCTCTTCGCCAGGCTGGGATATCAGGAGCACGAGGACATTGTATACTGCTCCAAACGCCCCGGAGGGGAGGAGTGAGGACTGGTGGCATTGACAATTTTATATCCGGGCTATGCCCATTCAATCCACGGGTGAGACAATGAGCGTTGTACTGGCCACTGATGGGAAGCCGCACACCTCCAAGGCGGTGGATTACGCCCTGGAGTACGCGAGGCTGCACCGCGAGGCGCTTTATGTGGTGTACGTCATCAGCCCAAGGCACGAGGAGAACCGGGAGGGGACCCTCGGTGAGGCCAAGCGGCACATGGAGGAGATAAAGGGCCGGGCCGCGGAGCAGGGCGTGGAGACCACCACCCTGCTGGAGACCGGATCGCCCGCGGAATCGGCCATCGCCGTGGCCGAGAGGGTGGGCGCCTCCGCCGTGATCGTGGGGACCTCCGGCAAGACCGTTCTGGACCGGGTGCTCATCGGCAGCGTCTCCGAGCACATAGTGCGCAACGCGCCCTGCACGGTGATCGTGGTCAAGTGATCATAACCGGCGCAGGGCCTGCAGCAGGGACAGGATGACCGCCCGGGGGTGGGGCGGGCATCCCGGGATGTAGAGGTCCGCCTTGAGCACGCCATCCACGCCCTCCCCGCATGCGTAGCTTCCCCCGAAGGGGCATCCGGATATGGCGCAGGTGCCCATGGCCGCCACCAGGCGGGGCTCCGGCGCGGCTTCGCGGGTCCTGATGAGCGCCTCCTCCATGTTCCTGGTCACCGGCCCGGTGACCAGCAGCAGGTCGGCGTGGCGCGGCGAGGCCACGATCCTCATCCCGAACCGTTCCATATCGTATACGGGATTGGACAGGCTGTTCACCTCCACCTCGCAGCCGTTGCAGGACCCGGCGTCCACCTCCCGGATGGAGAGGGAGCGGCCCAGCACCTTTACCACGCTGTCGTCCAGCCGGCCCGGGACGGGGGGAGGGGCCCCGCGGCGCAGGACCAGGGCCTGGCGGTCGGACACCGCCGGGCACTCGGCCGAATAGGTTATGGCCTTCCTATCGCAGGCGGACATGCAGTCCCCGCACCACAGGCACCTTCCGGCGTCCACGCTCCACCCCCCATCCACCTCGATCGCCGCGGTTGGACAGGCCTGGACGCACCTGCCGCAGAGGTCGCAGTCCCCGCCGGCCATGGGCGCCAGGACATGCCCTCCCTGCTGCAGCTGGACCAGCGGCACGGTGGCCGTCCTCTTCTCCCTGAGCCTCCTCTCTATGATGTCCAGCATCTCTTCACCTCACAGGTCGTTCCCCGCATAGGACAGGTTGTAGCTCTTGTTGATGAGCGGGAAGTCCGGGACGATGTTGCCCAGCACCGCCCTCTCCATGCTCGGCCAGTTGCAGAAGGAGGGGTCCCGCACCTTGTAGCGGACCGCCCTTCCATCCTGGAAATGCACGCAGTGCGCAAGTTCCCCCCGGGGGGACTCCACCAGCCCCAGGCCGAAGCCGTGAGGGGCCGGGACCTCCGCCAGCAGCTCGCCCTCCGCCAGATGGTCCAGGGCCTGCTTGATCAGGCTGATGGACTCCCGGACCTCGTCCACCTTGACCCGCAGGCGGGCCAGCACGTCGCCCTCCCGGCGCACCGGGACCAGGAAGCTGAGGCGGGGGTACGCGGCGTACGGGAAGTCCCGGCGGGTGTCCCGGTCCCAGCCCGAGGCCCGGGCCACCGGGCCGGTCGCCCGCAGGTCCTTGGCCTCGGTAAGGGTGAGGACGCCGGTGGTCTCCGCCCGGTCCATGAAGGAGGGGGAGGACTCCAGGGAGCGGACCAGCGGCTCCATCTGCAGCCCCAGGTCCACCATGGCCCTCTCCAGGCGGTCCTGCTGCCCCGGACCCAGGTCCCTGGCCACTCCGCCCAGGGCCATGGTCCCCCAAAGCAGCCGGTGCCCGGTCAGCTCCTGGTTCAGGCGCAGCATCATCTCCCGCAAGATGGCCGCCTCCGCCGCCGGCACGGCGAAGGCCACATCCGTGGCCATTCCCCCGATGTCCCCCAGGTGGTTGTATATGCGCTCCATCTCCGAGTAGATGCAGCGCAGCAGCATGGCCCGTTCCGGGACCTCCGCGGACATCTCCGCCGCCAGGCAGAAGGCCAGGGAATGGGCCACCCCGTTGTCCCCGGATATTCGCTCCGTCAGGCGCAGCGCCCTTCCCAGCGGGCAGCCCTGCAGGGCCCTCTCCACGCCCCGGTGCACGTAACCGAGGCGGACCTCCAGGTTCAGTATGGGCTCCCCGGCGGTGCTGAAGCGGAAGTGGCCGGGCTCGATCACCCCGGCGTGCACCGGACCGACCGGGATCTCCAGCACGCCCTCGCCCTCCACCCTGCGATGGCGGTACAGCTCCTCTGTACGGGGCACATTCCCTCCCGGGAAGTCGGGGGAAAGGGGGTGCTCGTTCCTGGGCCAGCTGTGGAGGTGCAGCGGCCTCGGGTCAGGGTGGTCCAGGGGGACCACCCCGCTCATCTCCAGCATCTCCCTCTCGTACCAGCTGGCCGAGGGAACGTCCCTGGTGAGGGATGGATACCCCTCGCCATCCAGAGGGCATTCCAGGACAAGGACCCCGTGCCGGGGGACCAGGACCAGGGCCATGACCCTGCCCCCCTGGTGATGGTAGTAGAGGGAGGACAGCTCTCCCCCCTCCCTCTTGATCAGGTGGCTGACCAGGGGGCGCAGCAGCTCGTCCGGCACGTTGATGTGCAGCCTCCCCTCCCTCTCCTCGGCCGGGAGGGCCGGGAAGGGAAGGGAATCCAGCAGTTCCAAGTGATAATGCCTCATATGCTCACCCCGAACAGCCGGCCGATGGCCGAAATGGCATCCATGAGCGGCCCGGGCTGGTATATGCCGAGGACGAGGACGGTTATGGCCAGGACACCCATGGGCAGCAGCCTCCATCGGCCGATCTCGCCCTCGGACACCCCCTCCTGGGGTTCCCCGGAGCACATGCCCAGCACCCGGTAGGTCATCCCGGCGAAGACCGCGACAATGAGCAGCAGGAACAGGCCCGCGGGAACGTACGCCCCGGAGGCCAGGGCCCCGGACAGGATGAAGAACTCGCCGATGAATATGGCGAACGGGGGGGTGCCGGCGATGGCCGCCATGCCCGCGATGAGCAGGCCGGCGGTGACGGGCATGGTCCTGCCCAGCCCCTTGATCTCCCTCATCTCCCTGGTCCCGTACTTCTGGATGACGTTCCCGGCGCTGAAGAACATCAGGGTCTTGGTCAGGGAGTGCGCGATCAGGTGCATCAGCGCCCCGAAGATCCCCAGCGGTCCGCCGATCCCGAAGCCCAGGGCGATTATGCCCATGTGCTCCACGCTGGAGAAGGCCAGGAAGCGCTTCAGGTCCCGGGAGGTCAGGATGAAGGCGGTGGCTATGAGCAGCGAGAAAATGCCGAAGGCCACCAGCAGCGAGGAGGAGAAGCCGGGTTCGGCCGCCTCCACCAGCAGGTGGGCCCGGAGTATCCCGTACATGGCGCAGTTGAGCAGAACGGCGGAGAGCAGGGCGCTGATGGGGGTGGGCGCCTGGCTGTGCGCGTCCGGCAGCCAGGTGTGCATGGGGGCCAGCCCGGCCTTGGTGCCCAGGCCGACCAGCATCAGGATGAAGGACACCTTGAGCAGGGCGGGGTCCAGCCGCTCGGCGACGGAGCGCAGCACCGACCAGTCCAGGGAGTCGGTCCCCTCCGGAAGGGCTCCGGAGGAGGAGGCATAGAGCAGGATGATTCCCAGCAGGGCCAGGGTGATGCCCACCGAGCAGATGATCAGGTACTTCCAGGAGGCCTCCATGGCCTCGCTCTTCTTGTAGAACCCCACCAGGAAGGCGGAGACCAGGGTGGTGGCCTCGATGGCTATCCACATCAGGCCCAGGGAGTCCACCACGACCACCAGGAGCATGCTGAGGGCGAAGAGGTGCAGAAGGAAATGGTAGTAGCGCAGGTCCCGGATGTTGACCTCGCCCTCCTGCCGGTCGTGCTTCAGGTACTCCACCGAGTACACGCTCACCAGGGCGGTGACGGCCACGATTATGCACACGAACAGGGCGGACAGGGGGTCCAGGTACCACAGCCCGCGGTCCAGCGGCCCCTGGAAGAAGGCCGCGTGGCAGTAGGGGATGGCCACTAGAGCAGTTATCAGTGAGCCGGCCACGCTGAAGGTGAATATGCTCCTCTCGCTTCGGGACATGCCGCAGAGCAGGGCGGTGACCAGCGGGACCAGCAGCAGAAGTTCGACCATCTAACCCCTCAGCCTCCTCATGAACGTGGTGTCCAGGGTCTCGAAGCTGCGGTTGATGCGGTAGGCGAAGATGCCCATGATCAGCACGGCCATGAACACGTCGAAGAATATGCCGATCTCCACTATCAGGGGCATGCCGTAGGTGGTGGAGATTATCCCCAGGAACAGGCCGTTCTCCATCATCAGCAGCCCCACCATCTGGGTGATGGCCTTGCGCCGGCTGATCATCATGAACATGCCGATGAAGACCACGGAAAGGGATATGGCCAGGCAGTTGCGGGTGACCGCCTCCGCTGAGGATATGAGAGGCTCGGTGACGTAGTAGGCCACGATGACCAGCCCCCCGGAGATGAGCAGGGAGGCGGGTATGCCCACCAGCGGCTCCACCTCCCTGCGGACCTTGAGGCGGTCCACCGAGTAGGTCAGGAAGCGGGGTATGGCCACGCCCTTGACGACCAGGGTCAGGGCGGCCACCAGGTAGATGTGGTCCGAGCCGGTCTGATGCGCCAGGACCGCGGCCACCGCCGCCAGCATGATCGACTGCAGGGCGAAGGAGCGCACCAGCTGCCCCATGCGGGTGCTGGCCATGACCAGCAGGGACACCAGCAGTATGGCCGCGGCCAGGAAGTTTATGGTGTCTATGCTGAGCATATCGGTCACGCGCTCACCTCACAGGATGTAATAGGACATCACCGCCAGCAGGGACAACGTGAACGATATGGTCAGCAGGTTGGGCAGCCGGAAGAGGCGCATCTTGGCCATGACCGATTCCACCATGGCCAGGCCTGCGGAGATAAGCAGCAGCTTCAGGGCGATGGAGCCCGCGCCAAGGGCCAGTTCGCCGACCCCGGTGCCCAGCGCTATGCCCCACGGGAAGAAGACGTTGCTCAGGATGACCATGAACAGCGTGAGGCGCAGCTGGGAGGCCAGCTCCATCATCCCCAGCTCCCTCCCGGAGTACTCCAGCAGCATGCCCTCGTGCACCATGGTCAGCTCCAGGTGGGTGGCCGGGTTGTCGAAGGGCACCCGGGAGTTCTCGGCCAGCAGGGAGATGGATATGGCCGCGGCGGCCAGGAACAGGGAGGGGGAGAGGGCCTCGGCGCCGGAGGAGGCGAAGAAGCCGGAGATGAAGGACAGGTCTGTGGACCCGGATATGGCCGCCACGGAGAATATGGACAGCAGAAGGGTGGGCTCCACGATCGCCGATATCATCATCTCCCGGCTGCTGCCCATGCCTCCGAAGGAGCTCCCGCCCTCCAGGCCGCCCAGGACCATCATGAAGCGGAAAAGCCCCAGGACGTACACCGCGGCCAGCATGTCCCCGGTCTTCCCGGCGGGGCCGGCGCTGAACACCGGGACGATGACCGAGAGGCAGAGCATCGCCCCCAGGCAGACGTAGGGGATCAGCAGGAACAGCCAGGAGGCCTCCCTGGAGGCCACTGTGGACTTGCGGAACAGCTTCCAGAGGTCCCGGTAGGGCTGGAGGACGCTGGGTCCGCTGCGGCACTGCATCCAGGATTTGACCCTGCGCACCACCCCGGTGAGCAGCGGGGAGACCATCAGGAGGAACAGGACCTCCAGGAGCACGATCAGCAGCTTGATCAGGTCCATGCGGTCACCTCAGCACCACCAGCAGCACGATCAGGGTGATCATGATGTAGGCCAGATAGGCCTGTATGCTTCCGCTCTGCATGCGCTTGACCCGCATGGCCAGGGCGATGGCCGCTGCGGAAAGGGGGAGGTAGAACCGCTCCAGGAACACCTCGGGCAGGCGCTGCTCGAAGCGCACCCCCCGGATGTACGGGGATGGACGGGGGTCCTCCCGGACCTCGGTGACCGGGGCGTACACCTTGGTGAAGACCCTCAGCAGGGGCTGGGAGAAGCCCGTGGGGGTGTACTGGGTGCGGCGGTCCAGGGGCGTCCCGCAGTCCCAGGTGTCCCCGCGGACCAGCCGTCGCGGGCCTAGGCCCCTCATGGCCAGATAGCACAGCAGCACCCCGCCGGCCAGCAGGGCGCTGAGGCCCAGCGGGTCGAGGCCGCCCTGGTGCAGGAGGCTTATGCTCGATCCCTCCACCACCTGCACGCCGGGAATGCCCACCAGTTGCGATACGGATGCCGCCAGCTCCCTGAGCAGGGGGAACGAGGCCACGCCCAGCAGAAGGCAGAGCAGGGCCAGGGGGATGAATGGAAATAGCTCGCTGAAGGCCATCGGCCTAGGCCGGCATGCCCCGGCCGATCTCGGCCGGCCCAGGAAGGTGAAGCCGTACAGCCTCAGGTACGCCGCGGCGGCTATGGCCGTGCACAGGGCCATGACCGCGATGGCCAGGGGAAGGGCCAGCTGCACCAGCGGGTCGGAAATCAGTTCAGCGTGCATCAGGGACTTGAACATGGCCCACTCGCTGACGAAACCGTTGAACGGGGGGAGGGCGGCCACGGAGAGCACGCCCACCAGGAAGACGGCCGAAAGCCCGGGCATGGTTCGGGCCAGTCCTCCCAGCCGCTCCATGCTGCCCTCCCCGGTGGCCCGGCGCACCGTACCGGCGCCCATGAGCAGGAGGGCCTTGAACACAGTGTGGTTGACCAGGTGGAACATGGCGGCCATCAGGGCAAAGGCGGCCGGTTCCCCGGCGCCGTAGGACTGGAAGAGCATGGCCGCGCCGATGGTGAGCAGTATCAGGCCCATGTTCTCCATGCTGGAATAGGCCAGCACGCGTGAGCCCTCGGCCTGCATCAATGCCTGCCAGGCCCCCCACAGGGCGGTCAGGGCGGCCAGGCCCATGATGGTCAGGGCCAGCACCTGCTGCTGCCCCACGCCCACGTAACCGAAGACCGTGCGCACCAGCACCAGCACGGCCACGTT
This sequence comes from Methanomassiliicoccales archaeon, assembly GCA_040765825.1. GTDB lineage: Archaea > Thermoplasmatota > Thermoplasmata > Methanomassiliicoccales > UBA472 > UBA472. Next base: position 47,412 of record JAXGRO010000004.1, on the reverse strand, counting down.
GGAGGCCGCGGTGGAGAGCAGGGAGGTGATGGTGGAATGGGCCCGGCCATACAGGTCGGGCATCCAGATGTGGAAGGGCAGGAGGCCGAGCTTGCTGCCGAAGCCCAGGAACACCATCAGGATGACCAGGGCGGAGACCGCCGGCCCCAGGGAGCCGGAGAGGCCCAGCATGGCGCTGAGCCGAACCTCCCCTGAGGTGATGGCCAGGAAGGAGAAGGCCGCGATCAGCAGGGCGGCTCCGAAGTGGGTCACCGCCAGATACCTCCAGCCCGCCGAGGTGTCCTGGTCCTCCCTGTCCCCCCAGGCCCCCAGGAAGGAGGTGAGTGACATGGACTCCCAGGCCACCAGGAGCAGGAGCACGTGATCGGCCACCATGGCCAGCATGACCGAGAGCATGAAGAGGTTGAACAGCACGGCCCCGCGCACGGTCACCCCCTCCCGGGAGAACAGGGAATAGAGCGCCACGCAGGCGAAGGTCAGGGAGGAGATGAGCAGCACCAGGGCGCCAAGGGGGTCCAGCGTTATGGCGTAGCTGCTCCAGACGGAAGAGGTGTCCCAGGAATACGTTTGGGTCCCGTGCAGCAGCACGACCACGGACCACAGCGCCGCGCTCACCGCGGACGCCGCCGCGCAGACGTAGGCCATCGCCCCCATCCTGCGGTCCCTGAGCAGGAGGGACGCGGCCGCCGCCGACAAGGGCAGGGCGAGCATCAGGTAGGGCAGTATGGCTGGAAACATGAGAACGGCCTCAAATGTCTGCAGAGCTGATGACCAGGGACGTCGATATCGCCACCGTATTCTCTCGACAGGCGCGGCACTCTAGTGCATACCTTAAATATTTCCCTTTCACCAAAAAAAGTTAGCGAGGGGCGCCGAACCGTGGCAAAAGGATTATGTGGGCCGGCCGCCAATAGCTAGCCAGAGGGACCAGATGGAGCGAGGCGTGGATGTCATGGGGATATTGGCCGCGGCCCGGGGCATCGAGGTGTTCGGCATAGAGTTCTATCGCCGGTTCAGCGAGTGCGCGAGGGAGGAGAAGGGCGCGGCCCTGCTGCGGGGCCTGGGCAGGGACGAGGAGCAGCACAAGGAGCATGTGGAGAGGGAGATGCGGCGCATCTCCCCGGACATCGACCCGGCGGACGTGGAACCGGCCCGCGCCCTGGTGGGCGTCGTTCCCGAGGAGGCCTTCCCGTTCCCTCCGGACCGCTGCCTGCGCCTGGAGGATGAGATCAGGGCGCTGGAGATCGGCATTCAGGTGGAGGTCCGCTCCACGCAGATGTATCGCAGGGCCAGCCAGCTGGTGGACGACCCCCAGGTCAAGGCCCTGCTGGAGCGCTTAGCATCGATCGAGGACGGGCACCGGCGGCTCCTGGAGGAGAACATGTACATGCTGCGCAACGAGGGCGCCTGGTATGGATACAGCCCCATACTGGAGGGGTGAGGCGTTCCAGACGGCGACCCACAAAAAATAAATGGAAATATATTTTTATGATCGGGGGTATTGGCCATTACGATTGATGAGCTGAAAAAACTTTAATACCCGTTGGACATGCATACTGCACAATCTAAACAGGGTTGGTTCCGACCGATCCTCCTCACTTGGGCTCAGAGGTATCGCAATGGTCAAATTACCTAACATAGACAGAGAGATCAAAGCTTGTCTTCAATGCGGTTACTGCATTCGCACCTGCGAGACGTGGAAGCAGACGCCTTGGGAGTCTGTCACCCCCAGAGGAAAGATCTTCTACATCTCCCAGCTGGGCAAGCGGACTGCCATAGACAAGTTGCTGGGCCGCAAGGTCGAGATTGATGACGAGTTCGTCGACGCCCTGTACATGTGCACCACCTGCGCCGCGTGCGCCACGGTGTGCCATGTGGGGATCGACTTCGCCGAGTTCTGGGAGAAGGTCAGGGAGTGGTGCATCGAGAACGGCCACGGACCCATGCCCGCCCATGTGAAGATAAGGGAGCGCCTGGAAGAGGTGCGCAACCCCTACGGGGAGCCCATGGACAAGAGGGGCGCCTGGTACCCCAACGTTCCCAAGGCCGAGACCCCGGACGTGGTGTTCTTCGCCGGTTGCACCGCCTCCTACCGCATGCAGAACCTGGCCAAGGCCAGCGTCCTGTTCCTCAACCGCTGCGGGGTCTCCACCAACATCATGGAGGGCGACGAATGGTGCTGCACCTCCCCGGCCCTCAGGACCGGCCAGACCGGGCTCACCTACCGCTTCTCCGAGCACACCATCAACACCGTGGAGCACATGGGGGCCAGGGCCATGGTCACCGCCTGCGCCGGGTGCTACAAGACCACCCTGCATGACTACGGCAAGTTCTACTCCCACCCCACCTTTGAGGTGTTCCACTTCGCCCAGTACGCCAACAGGCTGATCAAGGACAAGAAGGTCAAGTTCACCAAGGAGATCAAGTCCAAGGTCACCTACCACGACCCCTGCCACCTCGGAAGGCACGCCAAGGTGTACGAGGAGCCGCGCGAGGTCATAAAGGCCATCCCGGGCGTGGAGTTCGTGGAGATGAAGAACGTGAAGGAGAACTCCAGGTGCTGCGGCGCCGGCGGCGGCTACAAGAGCCAGTACAATGAGATGGCCATCGCCGTGGCTGTGGAGAGGGTCAAGGAGGCCGTGGAGACCGGAGCGGATATCCTGGCCACCACCTGCCCCTTCTGCGTGCTCAACCTGCAGCAGGCGGCCAAGAAGATAGGGGCCAAGATCAAGGTCATGGACGTCTCCGAGATGCTGGCCATGGCCACCGAGCCCGAGGCTCCGGCCCCGGCCGCGCAGTGAAACCCCAACTCCAAATCCCTTTCGTTTTTTAATTTTGGCCACCAGCCGACGGGCTAGGTGCCGTTATGGGAAATGATGAGTCGGCGGCGCTGCGCGCCGCGCACTACCTTCGCCGGGGATATCAGGGGCTGGTCACAGAGGACTTCAGGGAATACCTGAAGAAATGGGTGCCCCTGTCCATATTCATCGGGGTGTTCGCCGGACTGGGAGCCCTGGCCTTCCAGTGGCTGCTGCTGGGCATATGGCACGCCTCCTACGAGGTGTCGGAGGTCCCCTGGTTCCTCCGGCTGTTCATCCCGGCCCTGGGAGGTCTTATTGCCGGGGTGATCATCTCCCGCCTGTCCCCGGAATCGGCCGGCGGGGGCACCGGCTACGTCATCGAGGCCATCCACCACCGGGGAGGGAGGGTCCCTCCCCGCTCCGGCATCTATAAGATAATCGTCTCCGCCCTGACCATCGGGAGCGGGGGCAGCGGGGGGCGCGAGGGACCGATCATGCATATCGGAGCCGCGGTGGCCTCCTTCTTCGGAGGGCGGCTGAAGCTGCGCAAGGGGGACATGCGCACCTTCGCCATCGCCGGGGCGGCCGCCGGGCTCTCGGCGGTCTTCAGGGCCCCCCTGGGCGCGGCCATCTATGCCATCGAGGTCCCCTACAAGAACGACCTGGAGCCAGGGGCGGCCATCCCCTCCATGATCTCCAGTGTGGTTTCCTACCTGCTGTTCGTCTCCCTGAGCGGATACGAGCCACTGTTCCAGGCCCCGGACGTGGACCTGGAGCTCAGCATGCTGGTCGTGGCGGCCATAGTCGTACTGGGAGCGCTGATAGGCCTGGCCGGCAGGCTCTTCATCGCCACCATGCACCTCTCCGAACGCGTGGCCAAGCGCAGCGCCCAGCCCCTGGCCGCCAAGGTGATGTACGGAGGCCTGCTGGTGGGATGCATGGGCCTCTTCGTGCCTGAGGTGCTGGGGCTGGCGGAGAGGGAGATCGCCATGCTCATAGAGGGCTCCATCACCTCGGTGGGATTCCTGCTGGCCCTATTCGCGGCCAAGATGCTGGCCACCAGCTTCACCGTGGGCAGCGGGGGCAGCGGCGGGGTGTTCTTCCCCTCGCTGATGATGGGAGGGGCCCTGGGGGCGGCCTTCGCCTCCCTGACCGGCCTCGCCCCCATGCCGCTGTTCGTCATCGCCGGGATGGGGGCCATGATGGCCGGGGTCTCCAAGACCCCTATCGCCGCCACCGTGCTCATGGCCGAGGTGGTGGGAGGGTACACCGTGCTCATCCCGGTCATGCTGGCCTCCGCCGCCGCGTACATCGTCACCGGGGACCAGACCCTTTTCCGCAACCAGGTGGCCAGGCGTCCGTTCGTGTACGATCCCGCGGCCCTGGACGAGGTTCCGGTGGAAAAGGTCATGAGGGCGGACCCGATAACCCTGACCTCCGGGATGAGCGTGGCCGAGGCTTTGCGGGGCACCGCGGCCGAACCGCACTACCTCTATCCCGTGGTGGACGCCGGAGGGAAGGTGCTGGGCGTGGCGCTGAACGACGGCCTGCGTTCGGCGGAGGACCCGGATTCCATGGTCTCCTCCGTCATGATGCTTCATTTCGAGAGGGTGGCCGCGGGCACCTCCGCCTACCGGGCCTTCGAGGACATGAACGCCAAGCAGATCTCCCGCATGCTGGTGGTCGGCCATGACGACGTACTGCTGGGAGTGCTCACCCGCATCGACATGATGGAATACCTGGAGCACAGTGATGAGGAGCATAGGCTGTATTGAGCGGTAGGAACATGGTATTCGAACTGTTGGACCCCCGGATCCGCGAGGTGCTGGAGGACAAGGACATCAGGGAGCCCACCGGGGCGCAGCGCGAGGCCATACCCCCGGTGCTGGCCGGGGAGCACGTGCTGCTGGTGGCGCCCACGGGTATCGGCAAGACCGAGGCGGCCATGCTTCCCCTCCTGCACCAGCTCATCACCACCCCGGGAAAGGGCATCCGTCTGCTGTACATCACCCCGCTGCGGGCGCTGAACCGGGACATGCTCAAGCGCCTGGAGGAGTTCGGGGAGGCCCTGGACCTGCGCGTGTCGGTTAGGCACGGAGACACCTCGCAGACCGAGAGGCAGCGGCAGTCCAAGTACGCCCCGGACATACTGATCACCACCCCGGAGACCCTGCAGGTGATGTTCACCGGCAAGAACCTCCGGGCGCACCTCTCCAACGTACGCTACGTGGTGGTGGACGAGATACACGAGCTGGCCAATGACGAGCGGGGGGCGCAGCTGTCCGTGGCATTGGAACGCGTGGCCGAGCTCTCGGGGGAGTTCCAGAGGGTCGGCCTGTCGGCCACCGTGGGTTCCCATCAGGAGGTGGCCAACTACCTGGGCGGCATGGGGAGGAGGGTGCGCATCATCCGGGCCCGGGTGGCCAAGGAGATGAGGATAGGGGTGCAGTGCCCCGAGACTGCGGAACAGGACCGGGACCTGGCCGGCACCCTGCAGAGCGACCCGCAGCTAATAGCCTGCATGCGCCGGGCCAAGGAGCTGATCGAATCCCACAGGTCCACCCTGCTCTTCGTGAACACCAGGGACACCGCGGAGGCCCTGGCCGCCCGCTACCACCTGTGGGACGAGGCGTTCAAGGTGGGGGTGCACCACGGCTCCCTGAGCAAGGAGACCCGGGTGGAGATGGAGGATGACTTCAAGAACGAGCGGCTGAGGGGGCTGATATGCACCTCGTCGCTGGAGCTGGGCATAGACATCGGTTCGTCCGACTTCGCCATACAGTACAACTCCCCGAGACAGGTCTCCAGGCTGGTGCAGCGCATGGGCCGGGCCGGGCACAAGATAGGGCGCAGGACCGAGGGGGCCATCATAGCCTCCACCCCGGACGAGATCGCCGAGAGCCTGGTGGTCACCCGCCTGGCCCTTAACGAAGGTTACGAGCCGCTGGTGGTGCGCCAGAACCCCCTCACCGTGCTGGCCAACCAGCTGGTGGCCATGGCCTCCGCCGGGCCGGTACCGGTGGAGAGGGCCTATCAAACCGTGAGGAAGTCCTACCCCTTCCGGGAACTGTCGCGCCAGAAGTTCGATTCCGTCCTGAACCAGATCGCGGAGATCGGGCTGGTGTTCATCAACGGGGACGAGTACAAGCGCTCCGGACGGGGACGCAAGTACTTCTACGACAACATCTCCATGATCCCGGACGAGCGGACGTACCGCATCCGGGACATCAGCACCAGGAAGATCGTGGGCACCCTGGACGAGAGCTTCGTGCTTTCGTTCGCGGAACCCTACGCCACCTTCATCACCCGCGGTCGCTCCTGGCGCATCGTGGAGATAATGGACGAGGAGCTCCTGGTGGAGCAGGTGAAGGAGATCGGCTCCATACCGTCATGGGTTGGGGAGGACATCCCGGTCCCCTTCGAGGTGGCCCAGGAGGTGGGGCGCATCCGGGCCGGCTATGATCATGGCGATTACCAAGGGGATGCCCAGACCTACCGGGTGCTGGACGAGTACCTGAAGGAGCACGGGGAGAAGTTCCCCATGCCCACCGACCAGCGCATCACGCTGGAGGTGGGAAAGAAGCTGGCCATCCTGAACATGTGCTTCGGCAGCAAGGTCAACGAGACCATCTCCAAGATGCTCTCCGTGCTCCTCACCGCCCGGCTGGGGGAGAGCGTGGCGGTGACCACCGACCCCTACCGGGTTATCATCGATCTTCCCAGGGACGTGAGCCCCTCCACCATCGTGGACACCCTGCGGTCCATCAGCTCCACCGCCGTGGAGAGCCTGATCCGCCTGGTCATGAAGAACTCCAGCCACATGCGCTGGCGCTTCGTCTTCGTGGCCAAGAAGTTCGGGGCGGTGGAGAGGGACGCCGATTACCGCAACGTGAGCATCGCCAGGCTGGTGGAGGCCTACGAGAGCTCCCCGCTTATGCAGGAGACGGTGGACAAGGTGCTCTGGGAGGACTTCGACGTCAGGCGCACCATGCAGGTGATCGCGGCCATCGAGAGCGGGGAGATCGGCATAGAGGTGTGCGGGCTGTCGCCCATCGGCAAGGCCGGTCTCTCGCATTCCAAGGAACTGATCACCCCGCAGCGGGCCGACCACTCCATACTCATGGCCCTGAAGAAGCGGCTGGAGGAGGAGAGCCTGCACATGTCCTGCCTTAACTGCGGTTCGCAGTGGAGGCTCAAGCCCAGGGAGGCCGGCCGGTTCATCGTCTGCCACAGCTGCGGAGGGCAGATGATCGCCGCCCTGAACGGCTACAACCGGGACACCATCAAGCTGGTGAAGAAGAAGGACCTCAAGGAGGACGAGGAAAAGGAGGTGCGCAGGCTGTTCAAGAACGCCTCCCTGGTGCAGAGCCAGGGACGAAGGGCCATGCTGGCCTTCGCCGGAAGGGGCATCGGGGCGGACACCGCCGCGCGCATCATGGCCGGCTTCGTGCAGAACGAGGACGACTTCCTGAGGGACATCCTGAACGCGGAGATCAACTACGCCCGCACCAAGCGCTTCTGGGATTGAACCGGGTTGCGCAGTTTCCCCACGCCGGGTATGACGGCCTCCACGACGTCCCCGGGCACAATCGGACCGACGCCGCTGGGGGTGCCGGTGGCGATGATATCGCCCTCCTCCAGGGTCATGAATCGGGATATGTAGGAGATTAGCACGGCCGGCGGGAAGATCATCTGCGAGGTGCTGCCCTTCTGCCGCAGCTCCCCGTTCACCCGCAGCTCCAGCTCCAGGGAGCTGAGGTCTCCCGCCCTATCCAGCGGCACCGGGCGGCCCATGGGGGCGAAGGTGTCGATGCCCTTGGCCAGGGCCCAGGGCAGGCCGGCCCTGCGCGCCGCGGTCTGCAGGTCCCGGGCGGTGACGTCGTTGAACACTGCCACGGAGGAGACGTGCTGGAGCGCCCTTTCCGGGGCGATTTGCTTGCCGCCCCGCCCGATGACCAATGCCAGCTCCACCTCGTGATGCACGGCACCGATGCCCTCGGGTATGCGGATGGCGGCCCGGGGGCCGACCAGGGAGGTGGGCGGCTTGAGGAACAGCACCGGCTCGGCCGGCTCCTCCGAGCGCATCTCCCGGATGTGCTCGCGGTAGTTCTGACCGACGCAGACGATCTTGCCGCACCTCATCTGCCCATCTCAGTCGCAGGGATCGCCCATCTCGGCCACGGTCTCCAGCTTGAACAGGGCGCCGGTGCCTTTGAGGGTGATGTACACGCGGTCCGCGAGGTAGATGGCGTCGTCCAGGGTGGCCTTCTTGTCCCACTTGAACACGCCGTCGTAGTTCCCGGTGGTGGGCTGGAAGCCCATGTTGTGCAGGGCGTTGAAGATGTCCGAGGGGCGCCCGCCGTCCGCGTTGAAGGTTATGGTTATGTAGGTCAGCATATCGCCGGTGTCATGCCCTTCGGAAAATATATAGGTTAGCTGGACTGGCCGCCCTTGGCCTGGCCGAACCCCTTGGCGACCACATAGACCTCAGAGCTGCTGGAGCGCGAGGCCTCCGGGGAGTACCTCTTGACCGAGGCGAAGTGCCCCTGCACCTCGTTGATGAGCTCCCTGCTCAGGTCCCCCTCGAACATCTTGAACAGCAGGTTGCCACCGCGGGAAAGGGTCTCCACGGCGAAGGCCAGGGCCATCTCGCACAGCTCGATGGAGCGGGCGTGGTCCATGGAGTAGCTTCCGGATATGTTGGGGGACATGTCGGACATGACCAGGTCCACCCGGCCGCCGGTGAGAGCCAGCAGCTCATCGCGCACCTCCGCCCTCCTGATGTCGCCCTTGATGGTGCTGACGCCCTCGATGGGCTCGATGGGCTGGAGGTCCACCCCCACCACCCTGCCCTTGGGGCCGACCCGCTCCGCGGCCACCTGGAGCCATCCCCCCGGAGCGGCCCCCAGGTCCACCACGGTCATTCCCGGCCGGATCAGGCGGAAGCGTTCGTCGATCTGGATGAGCTTGAAGGAGGCCCGGCTGCGGTAGTCGAGCTGCTTGGCCTTGCGGTAATAGTAATCCCTTCTCCTCTCCTGCATCCAGTTCTTCGACATGTTCGGGCGACCAATCCCTTGCAGGATAAATAACCATTGCCCGACCGATTATATTTTATCGGCAGGGGCCTTCTAGCCTTTGGGAGAGCAATGAAGGACAGCGAGTGGACCTACGCCAAGGCCGGAGTGGACATCGACCGCAAATCAAGGGCCATATCCGCCCTGGTCGGGCACCTGACCTACCGGAGGCAAGGGAGGGGCAGGATGATCGACCTTCCGGGCCAGTTCACAGGGCTGATCGACATGGGCGACCACATCCTGACCCTGGCCACCGACGGGGTGGGAACCAAGCTGCTGGTGGCCGAGGCGCTCAACAAGTGGGACACCGTGGGCATCGACTGCATGGCCATGAACGTCAATGACACAATATGCGTCGGCGCGGAGCCCATAGCCTTCGTTGATTACATCGCCATAGACGAACCGAACGAGAGCATAACCGATCAGATCGGGATCGGGCTGAACCGGGCGGCCGAGATGGCCAACGTGGACCTGGTGGGAGGAGAGGTGGCCGTGCTGCCGGAGATGGTGAGGGGCGTGGACCTCTCCGGGACCGCCCTGGGAATGCTCCGCAAGGAGGAGATGGTGACCGGACTGGATATCCAGGAGGGGGATGCCATAATCGGACTGCGTTCCTCGGGGGTGCACTCCAATGGCATGACCCTGGCCCGCAAGGCCCTGGCCTCCGCTGAAATTGACTTGGAGGACACCCCGGAGGGACTGGACCGCAGCGTGGGATTGGAGCTTCTGACCCCCACGGAGATCTACGTCCGGGATGTGCTGGAGGTGGTCCGCTCGGTGAAGGTCACCGGCATGGTGGACGTTACCGGCGGGGGGCTAAAGAACTTCGTGCGCCTGAAGAAAGGGCTGAGGTATGAGATAACCGACCCTCTGGAGCCCCAGACGATATTCAGGGTCATTCAGGAGGCCGGGGAGATCAGCGACCTGGAGATGTACAAGACCTTCAACATGGGCATGGGCTTCGGAATCGTGCTTCCCCCTGAGGGAGTTGAGCAGGCCCTGTCGATACTGAAGGGCAAGGGCGAGCTGGTGGGCCGGGCGGTCAAGGGGTCGGGCTGCGGCATACCCTCATTGGGCGTGCACTACGACACCTACTGATCACTGCAGTAGGAATGGGACTCCGAGAAGCAGCATGGGCAGTCCCATGAACGTGGCCATGAAGACCAGGGACACCGACCATCTTTTCCTGCCGCCCTTGGAGTAGCGGTGCAGGCGGTCATCGTATGCCGCACCCCAGAACAGTGCTGAGGCCAGACCGGTGGCCATCACCCCCTGCAGGGACCAGAAGTACATGTAGGAGAGTATCAGCCCTATCATCACCGCGGCGGCCATGGCCACCGCGTACATGGCGCGGTTGGAGCGCAGCGGGTCGATGAGCCCGGTGGCCGTCCAGGTTATGGACGTCAACGCCAGGGCGGCGAACGAGAGGGCGGGTATCAGACCATTTCCCGGTTCCCAGGCCATGCCCGACACCTCCCTCACCTCCACCACCAGGGCGAAGAACTCGGCCCCGGCCAGGGCGGCTATGGAGATGGGCAAGGACAGGCCGGGCCGTGCCCCGGCCATGGTCATCAGCAGCCACAGCCCGGAACAGGAGCCGATGAGGCTGGGAAGCCAGATTATCTGCCCGAGGCCCACCGTGCGCCCGTCGATGTCCATGAAGAGGTAACCCTGGAATATCATGACCATGGATGCGGCCAGCAGTAAAAGGGAGAGCGCGGACCACACCTTGACCCGGGACCTCAGCCTCCTTTCCTCCACATGGGATGAACGTTCCTTGATGACCATAAAATTACCCCTAGGGATGGAGCGAATGGGCCAGGGCCCCGGCCACCGCGCCCAGGGCCGTGCATGTCTCCAGGGAATGGCCGTGGAAGGTTATGTCCAGGTGGCGTCTGGCCATCTCGCGAACGTCCTTGGGCACGCCCTTGGGCCCCGCCCCGAAGATGAGGCAGACGCTCTGCCCCCCGCGCAGCATGGCCACCAGTTCGGCCAGCTCGATCCTGCGGTCCGCAGCGGGATCGCAGGTGGTGAGCACCGGGAGCCCCAGCTGGGGAGGGAGACCCCTGGAGGGATAGGGGAAGCTCTGGAAGCGACCCTGGGCCGCCAGCTCCTTGAGGTATGAACCGTCCTCCCCTATGGAGGTGGAGGAGGCCACCCAGTCCGCAAGCTCCGCCGGGAGCCGCAGGTCCTCCGGGAAGGGGAACCCCAGGGTCGCAATGTTCAGGTCGTACGCCAGGGCCAGCGGTCCCGCGCGTGCCAGTATCCGGCGGTGCGCCTCCCGGAAGACCTTGGGATCGTAGGAGTTATGTATCGCTATTGTGGCCCTTCCGGTCCCTCGTGCCATGCCCTCAGAGCCCCAGGGGGACCTGCTCGACCTTGGTCAACATGTCGTCCTCCCAGGTGTACCTCAGGCGCTTGCGGTCCTTCCACACCCCGGATTGCAGGATGTACCCGACCATGAGCGAGAGACCTATGGACGCCTCCACGTAGGCCACCGACTTGTTGGCCTCGCGGTTGATCTTGCCCCAGGACTGCGCCTCCTCGAAGGTGCAGCCGCTCAGGCCCCCCCATTGCGGGGCGTCCTGGGTGATCTGGATGGCGTAGTGGTGTCCTCCCCGGTCATAGCCCAGGGTCTCGCAGATGACCTCGGTCTGCTGGATGTAGTTCTTGGGAACCCCGCCGCCGATGTATATGACCGCGGTCTTCTCGGAGTTGATCTTCAGCTGGGTGATCTCCCAGTTGTCCCTTATGGGGTCTATTCGCATGAAGGGCTGGTCGGCCTTCCTCCTCCGGTAGTAGAGGCCGGTCAGGCCTATGCCTATGGAGGAGTCGTTGAGCGCTGGTACGATTACCGGGACCCCATATTTGGCGGCGTTGTACAGGATGGAGTCCTCGTCGTCGATGCTCTCCCCCAGGATCTTCATGAACTCCCGGCTGCTGTATCCCCTTGGTTCGAGCTCCCCGGCGATGTCCCCGATGACCTCGTCGGTCTCCCGGAACTTGTCCTCGTCCACCAGGGTGTCGTATATTCGGTCCACGAAGACCTCACGCAGGGCCAGGTCATCGCATCTGGGGGAGCACTTGTAGTGATTGTACCCCCGGGCCTGGTAGAAATCCTGGTAGGGGATGGCCCCGATGGTGACGATGGCGTCCACCATCCCGTGCTTTATCATGTCCGCGATGACCTTTCTAAGTCCCGCGGCCACCAATGGCCCGGCCAGACCCAGGATGACCGTGGGGCGGGCGGGGTCCTTCAGCGCCTTCTCGTAGGCGATGGCGCAGGTGGCCAATGCACGGCTCTGGATGGAGGAGTCCTTGTACGCCTCCACCAGGTCCTTCACGGTCACGATCTCGTCAAAGTCAATCTGCTTGACCTTCTCCTTCAGAACATCCTTCTTATTGACCAATTCAAACCCTCACTGACGTTTGAAACTGAATATGCGACGGTCGAGCCTCACACGCGGCTCTTGACCTTCCTCGGGCGGCTGCATATGGCATAATCGTCGCCGTCGAAGAAGACGTCCAGGTCAGGGTTCTCCGCCTGTATCTCCTCGATCTTCCTCAAGACCTCCCGAAGCGTGAAATCGCTGTTGCGGTCGATCTTGATGTGCACCCGTTTCTCCATAACCAACCCTCTGGCCCGGTCCAAGCACTTTCTTAGATGTAACGATGAATATATATCTTTTTGTCACTCGGCACTTTGTTGGGAACTGCTGGCCACGTTCCTGGCGTTCAAGCCCCGCTTCATTTTTCTGCGGAGGCCGTACCTGTTCCGGAGCGTTCAATTATGATAAATATTATATTATTTATAATACAATAATTACGCGACGATGCCTGCACATGGCAGGACCGGGCACGCACATCCGAGGTTGGCTTTGCGATCGCGCAACACTAAAACATTAAATATGGACCGGGATAGTCATATCCCGTTAGGGATAGGGACACACTGGTCAGGGGAATAGATTGAGATAATGACCAAGGGAAGGGATCGTCCGGGAGCTCAGACCGCTCAGAAGCAGGATGACAGCAGCGACGCTTCCGACCAGGCCGAGATCGAGAGGCTCAGCAAGTGGCTGGACGGGGATGGGCAGGGATCGGCCCTTCTGACCTGGCTCGGCGAGGGCGGGGACATCGTGCCCGAGGACGAGCTGGCCGAGCTCAAGGACCGGCTGTCCCGCTATGAGAACGAGATCGCCGAGGTACGTTCGATCCTGGCCGCGGAGGGCCCTGAGGGAGAGGGGAGCACCGCGGATCGCTTGAAGATCCTGCTCAGCGAGAGGGATGAGCTGAAGCAGAAGTTGATGGACCGCCCTACGTCCGTGGACGTCAACGGGCTTGCCGACAACCGGGAAAAGGAGATCCTGGACCGCTACCACGCGGAGCTCAAGGAGAAGGATGATCAGTGGCGTCGTCATGAGGAGGAGATCCAGGCCAGAAGCGCGGTCCTGGAAAAGGACCTGGCCCGCATCAAGATAGAGCTGAAGCTCAAGGATGATGAGCTCAACGTCCTCCGCAACGGGGGAGGGAGCATCGGGACCGATCTGCTGACCAAGCTGGAGAACCTGCAGGCCAAGGAGAGGGAGTTCCTGACCCTGAAGCAGGAGGCGGACGAGCTGCGCATCCGGCTGAAGGAGAGAGAGGAGGAGATGGACCGCATCCGCGAGGCCATCGCCTACAAGGAGGACGAGCTCATCCGCCGCGAGGAGGACCTGATGTACCGGGAGAAGGTCTACACCGCGGAGCGCCAGAAGCTGGAGGAGATGAAGAGGCAGACCGGAGGGCTGGAGGAGGCCGAGCTCATGAAGAAGCTGGAGGCCCTGAAGGCAGAGGTGGCCAACAAGGAGGATGAGCTCCGGGCCAAGGAGAAGTACGTCCTAGCCAAGCAAGAGGAGCTGCGGATGCGCGAGCAGGGCCTCATCGAGGACGAGATCACCTACCGTGAGAAGGAGAGGGCGCTGGAGATCCAGGAGCGGAAGGTCAAGACCGGGATATCCCGCTTCGACGATCTGCTGCTGGGCGGAATGCCCATTGGGTCCAACATCATGATACACGGCCCCCCGTTCATCGGGAAGGAGGTCATGGCCAACACCTTCATCAACGAAGGGCTGAGGAAGGGGGTCCCGGCCATTATCGTCCTAACGGACAAGACCGCCAAGGACGTGCGGGATGAGATGAAGTTCATCATGTCCGGTTATGAGGAGTATGAGAAGCTGGGTCTGGTTAGGTACATCGATACCTACACCAGGGCCATGGGCGACGATTCTTCGGATCCTTATACCATCTACATCGACGAGCCGAACGACCACGAGAAGCTGGGAGAGGCGGTTGAGAACATCGCCAAGGAGTTCAAGGACAAGCATGAGTATTACCGGATGCTGTTCCGCTCGGTATCAACGCTCATCGCTTATTCGGACCCGAACGCCGCCTTCAGGTTCCTGAGCCCGCTATGCGGGCGTAGGAAGAAGGACCAGGCTGTGTCATTCTTCATCGTGGAGAAGGGCATGCACAGCGAGCAGGAGCTGCAGATGCTGGGGTCGATAATGGACGGGATGGTCGACTTCAAGGTGGACCAGCTGAAGACCTTCTTCGCGATAAAGGGTATAAGCGACGTGCAGTCCCGTGCTTACATCCGGTATACTGCCACCAAGAGCGCCCTGACCATCGGCTCCTTCGCCCTGGACCACATCCGTTAGGCGACCTCTACACCGTCGCTGGGCCGGACCTCGGGCTTCTTCTGCATGTTGATGCGGGGTATGGGCATTGGTGCTGGTAGCTTGATCTCGCGGGCCACTATCAGAGCGGTGATCATGCAATTGCTGACCACCGCGTTGTGCACCGCGTTGGCATCCTCCACTGGCAGGTTGTTGGTCCGCCTCCACTCCTCCATCACCTTATCGCTAAGGTCGGAGACGTTGAGATGCCCCTCGATCTTGATGTAACCAAGTCCGGTATAGTTGGCGGTGAAACGGAAGTCGATCTGATGCAGGCCCCCCTCGACCGGGGAGACCTGGGTGATGGCGCTGTTGTTCTCTATCTTGATATTCATCATCTTCTCCCCGGTCTTGGAGAAGCGCTTCGACTCAATGGCCGTGGTTTCGAGGGACTTGATCTGCATCCTTCTCCGAATCGGCGTCCGGCTTATAGAACATTGTCCCTGAGGGGGGACGGTGAAAATAATGGTGCCGCAGGCCGGGCTCGAACCAGCGACTTCAAGATTTCGATCCCCCGGGCTTGCGCCGTCGGGGACTTCAGTCTTGCACTCTCCCAACTGAGTTACTGCGGCGTTGTCCACCCCATAATTGAGGACGATTAAATAATTTGCCTTGCGGACTGGGCCTTGGCCGATGACGGAGGCAGCGTTCGCCTAGACCCCACAATGAGAGTACGATGAGCGCGGAAAGGCGCAGAGCCATATAGAGCTGCTGAAATTCTTTCTCTGGCGACAATATTTATATAGTCATCAATACGTAAATCATCCAGACAGTTTTGGGGTAACCAGCATGGTGGAGCGGGTCAGGGTCCGTGGCGCATTCAGCGCGTCTAGTCGTTCCAAGTTCATCAGGAAGGACAAGGAGGGGGTGGCATCGACTGTGGGGACGATCATGGCCTTGTTGGTCTTCCTGACCTTCCTCACCCTGTTCACCAACACATACATCCCCATCTGGATGAAGGAGAACGAAAGGAACCACATGGACGTGGTCCTGAACCAGTTCGGGGACCTGAAGGGGAAGGTGGACAGCCTGGTCGTCAACGCCCAGGTCACCGGGCGGCCGACCATCAATATGTATCAGCCCATAACTCTGGGCTCGGACGGCGTCCCTGTGTTCGCTACGGCAACGGCCGGGTTCATGTTCCTCAAACCAGGGGGACCTATGGATGAGGTTGAGTCAGCGGTCAGCCAGTCCTTCCACTATCGGATCTCTGGAACCGAGGGAGTATGGTACTTTGATCCGCTTGAGAAGTTCGGGGGCGGAGCGATCGAGTTCTATGGACCCAACCGATACTATGTACAGCAATGGTACACATATGAGAACGGGGCCCTTCTGATCTATCAGGAGGACGGGGAGGCCCTGAGGGCGAGCCCGTCCCTGGTGTTCATGAAGAGCGAGGCGGATGGTCCCGTGAACGTACAGTTCGATCAGGTGGACTTCATTGGTTCCAATGCCTCCATCGGAGGGCAGGGGAGCGGGGGGGTGGTGATAGACCTCATCTACCATGATTCCCAGATCTACGATGTTTGCACCGACACCGGCGTTGATGATGGTGAATTGACGATGATGTTCAAGACCCGGTATCTGGACGTCTGGATGAACGTGATCGGCGCGGCGGCCGATTCCGCGGACGTGAAGCTGGTGGAGGGATTGGACTACGAGATCAGCTGGACCCAGGAGACGGTGGAGTATAGGCCCATCTATCTGATCACCCTGACCCTGAACGATGTCAATCAGTTCACGCACAACCGTGGCTACGTGATCATGGAGCTGGAGTACTAGAGGTGGTCAAGAATGGAGAACGCTGCCAGGGACACCGGAACGGCGAACAATGTGGTCCTCACAGCTCAGGAGGACGATGAGCAGAAGGAATGGTCCACCATCACGAAAAGGGAGAAGGTTAGGAACTCCTACCTCAAGTTGCTCAGGAGAATGACCCCCAATCGGGCCAGCCGGGTCATGGTCCCAGTCCAGAAGGGGGAGAGGCCATTGAGGACCGGGTCATCCATCACCGAGATCCCGGAGATCACAGACCCCTCAATCGAGGTTCTGGACCTCTATCCAGTGGTCAAGGACTATGCTTACATTCGCATCACCTACAACAACAACCGAAGCGAGTACCTCTACGAGGTCATCGAGCCGGAGCTCAGCCGGGAGGAGAGGGATCTCCTGGACCTGATCAAGGACACCTTGCACAGGACCCTGGGTTACGAATGGGAGAGGCTGACCCAGCTGGATAAGGAGGAATATCTCCGGGAGAGTGTGGATAGCTACATCCGAACCCGGGGCGTCAAGGTTGAGCAACTGACCAAGAAGCGCATTGGTTACTACATCATTCGGGACTTCGTCGGCCACGGCCCCATAGACGTCATGATGCGCGATGACGCGGTCGAGGATATCTCCTGCGACGGATATAATGTCCCCCTATTCGTGTTCCACGGAAAATGGGAGAGCACCCGGTCGAACATCATCTTCACCAGGGAGGACGACCTGAACTCGTTCGTGGTCACCCTGGCCCAGAGATCGGGCAAGCAGATCTCCGTGGCCTCCCCCATATTGGACGGGACCACTGCGGAAGGCCATCGTGTTCAGGCCACCTACTCCAGGGAGGTCACGACCAGAGGTTCGACCTTCACCATCAGGCGTTTCAAGAACAAGCCGTTCACACCCACCGACCTGCTGAGGTACAGGACCGTCTCACCGGAGATGATGGCCTACCTGTGGATAGGAGTGGAGAATGGGGAGTCCATGATATTGGTAGGAGGGACCGCCAGCGGCAAGACCAGCGCATTGAACTCGTTGGCAATATTCATTCCTCCAGGAGCCAAGATCGTCACCATCGAGGACACCAGGGAGATAAACATACCCCACGAGAACTGGATACCTGGCGCTACCAGGACCGGGGTGGGGGAGAGGGACAAGGAGGGCCGGGCGGCTGGAGAGATCGACATGTACGATCTGGTCCGGGCAGCCCTCAGACAGCGTCCCAACTACATCCTGGTCGGTGAGGTCAGAGGAAAGGAAACGTACATCATGTTCCAGGCCATGGCCACAGGGCACAGCACCTATTCGACCATGCACGCCGATTCGGTCAAAAGCATGGTGAATAGGCTTGAGAACCCTCCCATCAACTGTCCCAGGATATTGCTTACTGCATTGAGGAACGTGTTGATACAATCCCAGGTCAAGGTCGGGAACGATTTCGTCCGCCGGATGAAGCAGATCGTGGAGATCGTGGGCTTTGAGCCGGAGACCAACGAGCTGATCACCAACACGGTCTATGAGTGGGATCCGGCCACCGACCGCCACATATTCAAGGGGCATTCCTTCCTATTCGACAAGATCATGGAGATGAAATCACTGACCCACGATGAGATGATGGCCGAGTTCGATCGCCGGGTCGAAGTGATCAACTATCTCCTCAAAAAGGACATCCGCAACCACCGGGAGATATGGAACCTGGTCAACGCATACTACAAGGACCACGACCGCACGGTGGAACGCATCCGAAAGGACCTGGCGGCCACGGAGGCGAGCTGATGGCCAGCGAGAGCGACCTGTTCACCCGGATGGACGCGACCAAGAAGTCCTATCTCCGTACCAAGAGATCGTCGCCGACGCATGATACACAGGCAGGGCCGCGCATCGTGAAGCTCCCGGAGGGAGCCGTTCCCGATTACGTGAAGCTTAGCCCATACCAGGAGTTCTGCTGGCGCACCATGGGCAAGACCGTGACCCAGCGTATGAAGCCCAATCCGAGATTGGAGCTTGCCCTCCTCCAGTCGCACATGCGCCTGCGTCCGGAGGAGTACACCGCCTTCATCTGGATGACCACGGTGATAGTGGGCGCCATCGCCTTCGCCTCCTCCATGGCCTTCGGCGGGATTCTTATCGCCCTGCTGGGGATAGAGCCCGGTATGGTCATGCTGTTCTCGGTGATGATCGTGGTGCTGCCCACGGTGATGGCGTTCGTGGTGCTTGGCTCAGTGCCAGGATCGAAAGCCAAGACCCGCATGAGGGACATTAACAAGCGCCTGGGGGCGGCGATGAGCTTCATCTCCGCCCTGGCCAGCGCGGACGTGAACATTGACGTCATCTTCAAGGAGCTGTCCCGCCAGCCCATATATGGCGAGATCAAGAACGAGGCGGAATGGATAACCAGGGACACCGAGCTGCTGGGGAGCGATATCCTGACGGCCATAAGCAATGCCGCTCAGCGCACCCCTTCCACGAGGTTCCAGGAGTTCCTGCAGGGAGTGGTCACCACCTCCACCTCGGGAGGTCAGCTCAAGCCATACTTCCTGCAGAAGGCGGAACAGTTCGAGAAGGAGTACAAGCTGGAGATAAAATCGCAGCTGGAGACGCTGGGCCTGATGGCGGAGACCTTCGTCACCGTCGTGGTGGCCTTCCCCCTATTCCTGATAGTTATCATGGCCATCATGGCCATCGTTCCTGGAGCGGGAGGGAACACCGATACGACGGTCCTGCTGCTCTGGATGGTCGTGGGCCTGATGGTTCCGTTCTCCCAGTTCGGGTTTATATTCTTCATCTGGAACACGACCAAGGAGTCGACCATGTGAGGTGGGATGATGGCTGATAAAAAGAACCTGTTGGACGTTGAGCAACTGAACCTCAAGAAGAGGGATTACAGCAAGCTGCTTCTCACCGTAGGCGTGGTGGCCATGGTGTTCTTCGCCTTCCTGGCAGTGGTCGACGGCATAGGTGGACTGGAGACCGGGCTGGAATGGATAGACTGGGTGGCCCTGGGCTTAATGGCCCTCTGCGGCCCTTACGGATTCTACACCACCTACCAGTTCAAGAGGATCCGGGAGATAGAGTCCAGGCTACCGGATTTCCTGCGTGACGTGGCGGAGGGCGGGCGATTTGGCATGACCTTGGCCGAATCGATCAAGGTCTCCTCCCGGGGGAGGTATGGACGGCTGACCCCCGAGATCCAGAGAATGGCAGCCCAGATCGACTGGGGAGTCCCTGCCACCGACGCCATCAAACTGTTCATAGACCGCGTGGACACCCCACTGGTCCGTCGCATGACCTCCATCGTCATCAAGGCCAACGACGCAGGGGGCAACGTCGCTGACGTGCTGGAGATGGTGGCTCATGATGCCAGGGAGACCCTGCTCAACCGGAACGAGAGGAGCATAGCCATGTCCACCTACACCGTGGTCATCTATGTGGCGTTCGCGGTGTTCCTGGCCACGATATTCATTCTCAATTCCACGTTCCTGCCGCGCATGGTCGAGGCGGGCTCCCAGATCAGCGAGGACGCCCCGGACATCGGAGGAGTGCCTGTGGAGATCCAGTCGGATGTCATTCCGCAGGTCCAGCTGATATTCGTCATCGCCGTGGTGATACACGCCTTCGGGGATGGCATACTTGCGGGGGTGCTTCAGGACGGCAGGATCGCGAACGGGTTCCGTCATTCCTTCATCATGCTGCTGATTGGATTGATAGGCACCAGGGTGGTGTGATCTCATGTCAATGAGCGGTAAGGAGCCGTTGAAGGACCTCGAGACCCTCATCAAGAGGGGGAACATAGACATCGAGAAGACGAGCAAGAACAGCTTCAAGAACTACTACATCGAGATGGTGCACCGCCTCTCCAAGAAGCCGATCAGGGTAATGGTCCCATCCCAGATCGAGGAGCAGGACCAGCTCCGGGGCCGGATAACCGAGATCCCCAAGATCTCCGAGGACTACATCGACGAGGTGGAGATCAGCCCCATTATAGACATCTACTCTTACGTCCGCATCAAGTTCGACAACATAGCCTCCGAGTACATCTACGAGGTCATCGAGCCTGCGCTCTCTGAGGACGAGAGCATACTCCTCGAGATGCTGAAGAGCAGCGTCGTTCTGACCATCAACAAGACCTTCGAGGCCAGCGACCGGGAGAAGGAGGCCATCCTAAGAGAGGTCACCGACGAGCTGATGAAGACCATGGGCATCAACCTCAACATGGACTCCCGGGAGAGGATCCACTACTATCTCAGGAGGGACTTCATCGGCTACGGGGCCATCGACGCCATGATGATCGATCCCAACGTCGAGGACTGCTCCTGCGACGGGGTGAACATCCCGCTTTACATATTCCACAGGAAGTACGGGTCGATCAAGTCCAACATCAAGTTCGAGACCGATGAGGAGGTGGATTCCTTCGTGGTCTGGCTGGCCCAGAGGTGCGGAAAGCACATCTCCGTGGCCGAGCCGCTGCTGGACGCCACCATTCCAGACGGTTCGAGGCTGAACGCCACCCTGGGGAAGCATGTGACCAAGAGGGGGTCCTCCTTCACCATCAGGAGGTTCAAGGAGAACCCGTTCACCCCGGTCGACCTCCTGCGCTTCAAGACCCTGAGCACGGAGATGATGGCCTACCTATGGATATCCACCGAGTTCGGGAGCTCCATGCTGGTGTGCGGAGGCACTGCCAGCGGCAAGACCACCACCCTCAACGCGGTGCTGCTCTTCATACCCCCGCAGATGAAGATCATCAGCATCGAGGACACCAGGGAGCTGAACCTGCCTCACGAGAACTGGATCCCTGGCCTGACCAGGGAGTCCTTCGGGGGCCGGAAGAGCGCCGTCGCCGGTTCGGTGGACATGTATGACCTGCTCACGGCCGCCCTGCGTCAGAGACCGCAGTACCTGATGGTGGGAGAGGTCAGGGGCAAGGAGGCCTATGTGGTCTTCCAGGCGATGGCCACCGGCACCATCTCCTACTCCACCTTCCACGCCGAGGACGTGCAGGCCATGGTCCACAGGATGGAGAACGACCCAATCAACCTGCCAAGGGCATTGATCACCGCCCTGGACATCGTGATGCTCCAGGCCCAGGTCAAGGTGGGCACCAAGATGACCAGGAGGGTCAAGTCCCTGACCGAGATCGTGGGCATGGACCCGGAGACCGGCGAGCTGATCACCAACTCCGCCTTCACCTGGAACCCGGCGGACGACTCCTTCAACTACAGCGGGCACTCCTACATCTTTGAGAAGGTGCGCACGGTCAAGAGCTGGTCGCCCAGGGAGATGGAGAGGGAGTGGAGACGCCGCTGCGAGATCCTGGAGTACATGAAGAAGACCGGCGTGGACAACTATCGGCAGGTGGCCAAGATCATATCCACCTACTACAAGAACCCTGACAAGGTCATGAAGGAGGTCAGGGAGGTAATGAACCGGGACCAGAAGATCTGAAACCTTTTTCATCGATTTTTTAAAAAAAAATTATTGGGGAAGGGGTTTACTGGGGTTTGTCCTCGCCCTCTTCCGGCTTGGGCTCCTCCGGAACCTGTTCCGCAGGCTTATCCTCCTGCGGTTGCGCCTTGGGCTGCTCCTTGGTCTCGCCCGAGCGGCGAACGATCCGCCTGAAGGGACTCTTCTTCCCCTCTGCCTTGGGCTGTTCCTCAACCGGCTGCTCCTTCACCTGGTCGAAGACGGTTCCGCAGCGGATGCAGATGTTGGAGTCCTTCGGGTTGAGGGTGCCGCAGGAGGGGCAGGGGAACACACCGGACTTCCGGGCCATCTCCTCCTTCCTCAGCCATTCCTCGAACGGAAGGTAGCTGGGCTCGGTCTGCAGCCACTCTAGGAACTTCTCCTCGGAGTACTTGCTGGCCAGGGCCGCCTTGGCCTGTCCGCGGAAGCCGTCAATGTACTCGTCGTACCGCTTCCTCATCGCCTCGATGTATCCGGGCGCCTGGCCGGCCTCCACCGGTTCGGTCATGAACTTGGCCCCGCATTCCGGACAGCTCTCGGCCTCGGAGGGTATCCATGCACCGCACTCGCTGCACTTGGCGGTGTTGGACTCGAACTCCACCCCGCACTTCGGACAGTGCCTGGAGGATTCGGGTATCAGGGCGCCGCAATTGCCGCATTCCACCATCCTGCTGAGTCCCACCCGGTACAGGTACAGGGAGAAGATGACGATCACCGCGATGACCAGGGCCACGATCATGAGGTATACCCATGTCGGGATGGTCTCCGGGGTGAACGGAGCGATGATGTTGATCGCCTGCTCCTTGTCCGTCTCTCCCTCCAGGGTGAGCACGGTGATCAGAAGGACCTGCGATCCCTCCTTTCCGGAAGGCACCGGTACGAAGGTGGAGAACTCTCCGTTGCTGTTGGTGGTGACGGTGAACGGACCAGCCAGGGGATATCCGGCACCATCCACGATGCTTATAAGGACGTCCAGGCCCACCAGTGGCACACCGCTGGCGGTGGTCTTGGTCACCTTTCCCTGCACGTACATGTTGGTGCCCGGGGAGAAGTCGAACTTATCCATGTTCAGGGCGATGAACGGCGTGGGCGCGGTGACCTCCATGTCGACCTCGATGGTGTTGTCATCTTGGTCGGAATCACTTCCGGCATCGACATCGATGACTATCGAATAATCCCCAGAGGTCACATTGACCAGGTACGGGACGTCGTACGAAACGCTGTCACCCGCGGCTATGTTCACGACCTGCGAGTAGAGGGGCAGGGACATGGTGCCGTTGGTGAGGGTCACGGTGACCACGAGACCGGTTCCATCGATGATCCCGACATTGGATATGTCGAAGGTGACCTGCACGTTCTCCCCTATGGTGGCGGAGGCGACCTCGATCCCGGCCGAGCGCAGCTTTCCGTTGGAGGCGGCCATGTCTGGACGGTTGTCCACCACCTGCAGCACCTGAGAGGCAAAGTTGTTGGCGTTCCCGGTGTCATCATCCATCTCGGCGATGTGGGTGGCGTTGTCAGGGTTGGCCTCCACACCAATGGTCTTGTTCTGATACAGGCCCTCGTTTTCTGAGACGGAGGCCTTCCAGGTTATGCTGACCATGGAGAAGCTGTTAGCCGCCAGGCTGTCCACGTGTACCACACCGATCTGCTCAGTGCCGTTCAGGGTGAAGGTGACATAGAAGTCCTCTGCCGCTGACTCGCCTATGTTGTATAATGCAGCGTTTATGCTCACCATGCTGTTGACGAACACCCTGTCGCTCACCACGCTTCCGACCGCGAAGCTTATCGAGGACACCAGCAGGTCTGGGTAGTCCAGGACCGTCACCTCGATCTGCGCGAGGTTGTTGGCCTTGGTGCTCTCGTTGACCAGCGATTCCCTGTCCACCTCTACAATGATGATATGGTTTCCGGGTGTCGATGGCGTCCAATCCACGAACACGGTCTCCGATTGACCGCTGAGCAGGACGGAGATGGTCTTGTTACCGATCTCGGTGTTCAGATCGTTGTCGTAGAAGCGTACCGTGAACTTGTTGGAATCGTTGCCCACGAAATTGTCCCCGATGTTCTGAATGGTCGCGGATACCCGGGTCGTTTGGTCAAGCACCGGGTCCTCCGGGACCAGCACGATGTTCTCGGCCGTTATCACCAGGTCGGAAACCGGCGTGACGTTCACCTCGGTGGAGGCGTAGTTGTTGCCCTCGTCAAGCTCCGGTATCTCGTTCAACGGGTCCACGAACACACTCAGGATGTGGATCCCGAGTGGATATGTAGCGGTCCAGGCCACCTCGACGGTGAGATTGGACATCGCCGGCAGCTCATCGATAACCACATCCTCGAACCATCCGGTGGTGTTGTCCTTGAACCTGACGGTTATGTCGTATGCGGTCACCACCCCTATGTTGTTGACCACAGTGCTGATGTTATGAGTGCTTCCCCAGACGGGATTGGTCGGGGCGTTGATCGGTGGGTCCAGATTTGGCTTGGCGGAAGATATGTCCAGGCGGACCAGCGCATCGCTGCGGACCAGCCGGGTGTCTGGGTTGTAGGCGACCTCGGCCACCGCGGTCAGGTCGGAATCGTATCTGTCCCCGTCGTACCAATATGTTCCGTTCAACTGGTAGTACCCACTGACCACGGAGCCGTGGCCAGCAGCGGTTACGATATCGCTGAGCGCTCGGAACCTCCATTCGCCTGACATGTCGGTGTATCCACTGGCATACAGGGCGAAGTTGATGAAGGATCGGGCCTCGACATACGCTCCGGGTATCTTGTGGATGCCTGTCCCATCATAGACGGAGACCACAATCCAGCTGTACAGGGTCACCACGGCCCCATCCTTGGGGGAGACCGGCGGTATGCTGTTGATGCTGGCCCCGGTCAGTTCCGCGGTGGCTGTACCTCCGAAGTATAACCACGAGCGGCCGAATGTGGTGTTGACGGCCACCAGTTCAGCGGAGGAGGTGGATGGCGCCTGTATGTCCCCCATCACAAATGAGCCGTCCATGTGCACCGTTGAGCTGTCATCCATTATGAGAACCACCTTGGCGCTCAGCGAGGAACCGGCCATGACCAGGTTGCTGTTATCGAACAGATACAGGCGTAGCACCAGGTTGGAATCAATCGTGGTGTTGTCAAGCACCAGAGTACCGCTGTCCCGGACCACGATCTGAATCGGAGTATTGGTGGATATCTGGCTCATGAAAAGGTACGTATCGATGAGCGCGAGGTAGCCATTGTCCTCGATGATTATGTTGTTCTGCCACCTCATATTCGCACCGATAACGTCCGGCCATACTGTATCGACGAGCCAATCATTGGTGTCGGCCTCGAGGACGACGACCAGCGTGCTGGAGGCCATGTTATTGGCATAGCTGTACTCCTCCAGTAGTCCGCCCTCGTTGACCGTGACGTATATCGGATATGTGCCGATCTGGACCGGGGTCCACATGAAGTGGGTGACATTGTCGCCTCCGTAGGCCACATCTATGGCGGTGCTACCGAGGAATGTGCCTCCAGACAGGGGGTTGCCCAGGTAGTACCTGACAATGGCGCCCTGCGCCACCATCCTTCCGTCCAGGTTGCTCACGGTCACGTTGATGTACATGGGCCTCTGGGCAACCGCGGGATTGGCGGAGAACTCTATCGACGCACCAGTTATCGCTAGATCGGGCAGGAACTTGAGGACGACCACCTGGGCGGTCAGAACGTTGTTCTCGTTATATTCCACGACCTGGTTCAGGGTATCGGCCCTCACTATGATGCTATGGGTCCCTGGTGTGGTCAGGTTGTTCATCCAGATAAGGCTGATATCCCTGACCTCCCCCGGCAGCAGATTGGTGATGACCATGGTGGCCAGTTCGTTGGTCACCGCCCCGATGGAATCCACAACCGAGATCGTGAATTCGCTGGCAGTGGTCAATCCGGTGTTCGTGACCTGGAAGGCGACCGTGACCTCATCTCCCTGGTAGATTATCAGGGGATTTGTGGTGATGTTCAAAACCTGGATGTCCGGCAGATCCAGGAGCAGTTGGTCCAGTTTGAACATCAGGTTGATCATCTGATCCGCGGCGTTGATGTTCGGATACGATTTAAAGGTGGAATAAGCAGGCTGAGGCGTGAACATAGACCCGGTGGAGTTGGTGTACTCGACCATGATCTTGTAGTTCGGTATTGCGTACGAGTTGTTCACCCAGTCAGCATTGATCACATCTGTCAACAGCGGAATGTTGGCCATTCCAGAGACGTCAGTGATCATGAAGTTCATATCGTCCTTGGCCAGGTATTCCAAGACCCCTTGAGGTGGTACGTTGCTTACAGAGTTGTTGTAGTAGTAAGAGGCTTGAAGCCCGGTCAGCGACTCTGTAGCGTTTACGTACGCTCCCGTTACTGGAAGGTTGTTGCTATCGACCACTGAGGCGTTCAACCACCTGTAGATGTTGATGGAGGGGTTGAAAATTGCACTTACTTCAAGCAATCCGATATGCAAATCGGTGTTGACAACATTAGTGTTTGAAAGCTCTAGATTCAGTATTGACAACTCATTGACTGTAGTTGGGGAATACTCATCCAGAAGTTCAGTGTCTGAAGCTTCACTGCCCGCCTGAACTATTGATATTCCTGAGTCAATAATTGGTTGACCAGGAATATAATACGTAATGGACTGAGAAGAGAATGAAATATCCGTCGTCCATTTCACATGAAGATAGATGGCATCTATTGAACCAGATAAGTTACCAACGAGGAAGCCATCGATATTCATGACCTCTCCACCATTTATTGTGTAGTAATCATCGGTGGTTCCGTAACCGTCATCACCAAGCATTCCCCAAACGTCGGTTTCGGCAGTGGTATCATTCGTGCCAATATTCGCTGGTTTGAATGTCAATTCTTGACTCTCGACTATGTATGGCCCAACCCCAGTTTCCAGATAATCGCCATCCACGGTGACGCCGTACAGATTGGCCTGTGCGGCCCCGTATGCCACAAGTTTCCGATACTTGTAGGCCAGGTTGTCATACTCGTCGGCCTCGCCTTCGGTGTAGTTGAAGTGATTGACCGCCAGATACGAGTTCACAGCCGTGAACTCGCTGGTTCCGGCAATGTTGATGTTCTGATACGCCGGCATCACCAGGAGAACCTCCACCCAGACCCTGTCGATGATTACGTCCTGGGTCTTGGTGTTGGTGAGGGAGACGGTCAGAACTGACAGGTCGATGGATGAAAGGGATAGGCCGGTCAGGTCCTCTGAGAGCACCATCTCCCGGTTCGTCGCGGAGGGGTTGGAGGCCTCGTAGGTCTCGACCACCTCCATGTTGGTCGCGTCCGTCAGAGCCGGGGCCAGATACTCGGAGTAGGCGAAGGTGTCGGGCGTTCCACCGCTGACAAAGTCATCCGCGGTCCTGTATTCGGCCTTCAGGACGACACTGGCCGCCTCGCCCTCGTTGAAGATCAGTCCGCCGATGTCGAACCCGGTTATAGTGAGCTCCTGGCCGTTGCCAAGGGTCACGTTCTTCGAGTCATTCATTTGGATCAGGGCAACGTCCTGTCCGCTGGACACGACAGAGGGGTTCCTCTCGAGCACATAGCTGACATCGAAGGAATCGTTGGTGGCATGGGCGAAGTCATAGGAATAGACCGATTCCTCCCGCATCGGGCGTCCGGGAATGTCGATCATCTCCGAATCATAGAGCTCCACCTGGCTGGAGACGGAGGTGAACAGGGGGCCGGATATCACGGTCTCCATAGCTATGAAGCTGGCATCGTCAACGACTAAATGACCGTTGAAGTTCACGTTCGAATCCTGGGCGTGGAACATACCTCCGTTCCGCACCAGGACGCCGAGGGAGTATTGTACGTTATAGAGCTCATGCTGCGCCTGCAATGTGGCGTTCAAGAGATTCAGGCGGCCGCCGTCCTCTATGATCAGGCGGCCGATATGCCCGTCATACGATCGGAAGTTCAATACCCCGTCGGTGACGTTCACCACACCTCCGGCCCTGATGATCAGGTCGCCGGTGATGTGAACCGTTCCTTTGACGTCCCATGTGCTGTTGGTGAAGTCCTCACCAATGAAGATGTCACCGTCCACCTCGGAAGGTGACAGAGCCTGGCCCGCCCCTGGGACCATCAATACCAGAAGTCCCGCGAAAGATGAACAGACCATGCACCATACAATAAGCAAGCTCAATGCCTTTGAAGCCCCAATACCCGATTTCATTCTCCCACCTTGCGAATCGACCCTCTGATAACGCCAGGTAAAATAGAATGTTCTGATTATAAATAAATATGTTTAACTGAATGCTAACTGGATGGTGATGCTGACCTTGGAGGCGGAGAAAGGCGGAAGGTTTACTTCCGCTTGATTATCTTCCTTATGGAGACCGGCTTCTTCTCCTCGGGTGCTGGTTTCGCTTCAGCCTCGCTCTCCTCGACCTTCTTGGCCTCCTTGGCCTTGCGCTCCTCCTCGGCCCTGCGCTCGGCGTCCTTCTTCTCCTCCTCTTCCCGGCGCTCGGCCTCCTTGCGCTCCTCCTCGGCCCTGCGCTCGGCGTCCTTCCGGTCCTGGAAGGCCTTCAGCGAGTCATCGTCCAGCGCCTGGCCGCAGGCATAGCACTTGCGGGCCGAGCCGTCGTTTATCGTGCCGCAGTTCGGGCACTTGATATCGGGTTTCGGAGGTTCGTTGGGGGCTGCTGCCTCGGGCGGGGTTTCCGGCAACTCCTCGACCCTGGCCTCCGTCTCGACCACCTCGGGGGGCGTGTCGGCCGCCTTCTCCTCGGTCTTCGGTTCAGGAGCCTCCTCCTTCTCGACCACCTCAGGGGGCGTGTCGACCGCCTCGGGCTCCTCGACCTCCTTGGCCGGGATCATCGGCTCGGGGACGTCCTCCACCTTGGTCACCAGGGCCTGGGCCATCTTCTCCTCGGCCTCCCCACCCTCGAAGCCCTCGTGCTCGGGGGCGGACACCGTGGGAACTGGAGTCCCCTCGCGTCTCATCAGCACGGCCTCGCGGGCGGTCAGGGCCTCCTCCCTCTCGGTGAGTGAGCGCTCCCAGTCCACCAGGCGCTTCTGCTCCTCCATGGTCACCCGCTTCCCGGTGGCCAGGGCATTGGCCTGCTCCTCCATGACCTTGATCTTGGCCAGCATCTCCTCGCGCCTGGCGTTGACCGCCTCCATGGATTGCTTGACCTGATTGACCTCGTCATGGATGCCTTCCTCCATGGCCGCGATCTTGGTGGTCATCTCCCGGAGGTTGGACTCATGCTCGCCGGCCTGCTGGAAGAGCGTGCGGACCTGCTCCTCCTGCTGCAGCAGCTCGCGGTCCCTCCGCTCCAGGTCCACGCGCAGGCGGTGCATCTCCTCCTCCCGGGTGCGCAGCTCCGAGTTGAGGGCGCTGAGATCGTTCTCCATGCGGGCGGCGGCCTCCTCCCGGGGGACGACCTTGGACTCGCGGCCCTCCAGCTCCTCCTCCTTGGCCGCCTGCCTCTGCTGCACCTGGTCCAGGTGGTCCTCCCGCTCCCGGAGTTTGACCTCCCATTTCTCCAGGTCCTCGCGGCGGCGCTTTATGTCGGCCTCCTGGACCTTGATCTTCTCCTTGAACTCCTCGATAACCTGCCAGATCGGAACCTGCTCATCGGACATGAATTCACCTCGTGGGATCAGGCCAGGGTGGGCCCCAGCACCGTCAATCCCTTCTCTCCCACCTCAAGGGTGTGCCTCTCCATGCTGTGCTCGCACGCCCTCATCTTCTCCACGCGCATGTACCGGACCAGCTTCCCGCGGGTGCGGTCCAGGCCCAGCTCGATGATCCCGTCGGCGAGGAAACCCTCGTCGCCCAGGAGCTCGGAGGGGGTGTTGGGTCCCCTCTCCATGACAATGAAGCAAACCAGGTTGTAATCCCTCAGGGTCTTGAAGAAGTAGAACATCTTCTTGCGGATGCCCTTGACATCCTCCATCAGGGAGTACAGCGCACCCAGGGAGTCCAGGGCGAAGACGGTGAACTGGTCGCCGTGCTTCTTCTTGTGATAGCTGATCATCTGGATGATGAAGTCCATGTAATCGGTGGGCGCGTCCACCTCCACTATCTCGTCCAGCTCCCTGAGGTCGGTGAAGTCGGATATCTCCATCTTATCGTTGATGGGGATGTTCAGGCTGCGCATGTTGCGCATATGGCTTTCCGCCGTCTCCTCCAGGGTGACGTACAGTCCGAACTCGCCGGAGCGCTCCAGGTAGTTGGAGACCACGGAGTAGCAGAAGGAGGTCTTCATGGAGCCCGGAGGCCCGGTGACCAGCACCACCTTGGGCGCCTCTATGTCCGTGCGGAAAACCTTTTCCAATCCCGGTATCGAATCGCGCAACATCAGTCCACACCGCCCTGCCGGCGAATCCAGGCCCCAGGCCCGGGGCTCGCCAGGATTGGATGATATTCCGTTACGGGGATAAAGCTGTTCGCCCGGGTCATTCCTCCGGCTCCTCGCATCTCCCCTCCTCCGGTTCATCCTCCTTCAGGGCCGGGAAGCCGGAGTCGCCGTGCGATTCGGCGTCCTGCACGGCCTGCTCCTCCTTGCGGCCGGCCAGCCTGGCCACGGCGATCACCTTGTCGCCCTCACGCAGGTCCATGACCGTCACGCCCTGGGTGGCCCTGCCCATCACCCGGATGTCCGCGACCCGGATGCGCTGCACCATGCCGTTGACCGTGGCCAAGATCAGCTCGTCGTCCCTCTCCACCTCCATGACCGAGACCACGTCGCCGTTGCGGCCCTCGGTGCGGATGGTTATGACGCCCTTGCTGCCGCGGTTGGTCTTGCGGTAGGTGTCCCTCTCGTCCTCGGCGTCCTTCTTGCCCACCACGGAGATCTTCCCGTAGCCGTTCTCGGTCACGGTGAGCAATAGAGAATCGGAAGTGACTATGGCCATGCTGACCACCTCGTCGCCCTCCTCCGGCCTGATGCCGATGACCCCGTGGGCCGGACGGCCCATGGGGCGCACCTGCCCCTCGTCGAAGCGCCCCGCCAGCCCCTTGCGGGTGGCCAGGATGATCTCCTTCCTCCCGTCGGTGAGCTTGACGTCCACCAGCTGGTCGCCCTCCTCCAGGCCGACGGCGATGAGCCCGCGGGAGCGCACGTTAGCGTATGCGGACAGCGGCGTCTTCTTGATTATCCCGGCCCGGGTGGAGAAGACCAGGAAGTGCTCCCCGGCCGCCTTGGTGATGGGGCGGGTGGCCATTATCCTCTCCCCGTCCTCCAGCTTGGGCAGCAGGTTCACTATCGGCTTGCCCTTGGACTGACGGGACCCGACGGGCACCTGCCACGCCTTCAGGGAGTACATCTTGCCGAAGTTGGTGAAGAACAGGACCTGATCGTGGGTCATGCTGACGAAGAGGTCCGTGACCACGTCCTCCTCCTTGGTCTCCATTCCCATTAGCCCCAGCCCTCCGCGGCGCTGCTGCTTGTAGGTGTCCAGGGGCATACGCTTGATGTAGCCGTCCTGGGTGATCATGAGCACCATCTCCTCGTTGGGGATGAGGTCCTCGATGTCCATGTCCAGGGCGTGCGCCACGATCTCCGTGCGGCGATCGTCGCCGTACTTCTCCCTCATCTCCGTGGTCTCGGCCTTGATGATGCCCAGTATGCGCTGCTCGTTCGCTAGTATATCCTCCAGGTCGCGGATCAGCCTCTCGATCTCCTGGAACTCGGCCTGGATGGCCTCCAGCTCCAGGCCGGTAAGCTTCTGCAATCGCATGTCCAGGATGGCCTTGGCCTGGTCCTCGTCCAGCTCGAAGCGGGCCATGAGGCCGGCGCGCGCCTCCTCCGGGGATTTGGCGGAGCGGATGATGTGCAGCGTCTCGTCCAGGGCCCCGATGGCCTTGACCAGCCCCTGCAGGATGTGGTCGCGCTTCCTGGCCTGGGCCAGATCGTATTCGGTGCGGCGGACCACCACCTCCCGGCGGTGGGCGATGAAGTACTGTATCTCCTCCTTCAGCGTCAGGACCCGGGGCTGGTTGTCCACCAGCGCCAGGTTGATGACCCCGAAGGTGACCTCCATCTGGGTGTGCTGGTAGAGCTGGTTTAGGATTATCTCCTCCATCACGTCCTTGCGCAGGTCGATGACGATGCGCATGCCGTCGCGGTCCGACTCGTCCCGCAGGTCGGTGATGCCCTCGATCTTCTTGTCCTTGACCAGCTCGGCGATGCTCTCGATGAGGTTGGCCTTGTTGACCTGGTAGGGGATCTCGTCCACGATGATGCGCTTGCGGTGCTCCAGCTCCTCGAAGTGCGCCTTGGCCCTCACCTTCAGCTTGCCGCGCCCGGTCTGGTAGGCCTCGATGATCCCGTTGAGGCCGTAGATGGTGCCCCCGGTAGGGAAATCCGGCCCCTTCACGAACTGCATGAGGTCCATGACCTCCGCTTCCGGGTTGTCCACCATGTGGATGATGGCGTCCGCGACCTCGCGGAGGTTGTGCGGCGGCATGTTGGTGGCCATGCCCACGGCGATGCCTGCGGACCCGTTTATCAGCAGGTTCGGGAGCTTGGACGGCAGGACCAGGGGCTCCTTCAGCGAGGCATCGAAGTTGTCGCCCCAGTTCACGGTGTCCTTCTCCAGGTCGGCCAGCATGTCCTCGGCCCGCTCCTGCATGCGGCATTCGGTGTACCTCATGGCCGCGGCCTCGTCCCCGTCCACGGAACCGAAGTTGCCCTGGCCTTCTACCAAGGTGTACCTCAGTGAGAAGTCCTGGGCCAATCGCACCAGGGAGTCGTAGACGGCGGTGTCGCCGTGCGGGTGATATTTACCTAAACAATTGTGTACCAATACCCCATTGGCCACGAACTCATGTGCTCCTGCCACCTGCAGGTCATAGGTCTTTTGGGCGGGAGCCTCGGAAACGCCGGTGATCTGGACGAAGTAAATGTGGTCGTCCACCACCTCGTCTATGAACGGACAGAGCTTGGACTGTATACGCCCCAGTTTTTCTTGTATGCCCCAATCCTTCAGCTGGCCACGCCCTAGGGGCTTCTCCTTCAGGTCCGAGGAATATCGTATCTTGGTGCCATCCGGATAACAGATGCCGGACCTGAACTTCTGTCCTGCCGCATCCTCATACCACCCCCCGCCCAGGTGATGATCAGAGAGCTCCTGGAACACGGCCTGCCCCAGGAACGGTATTCGGTCATAGGGGGCGGCATCCACCTGCGCTTCAGCGATCCTGGCCAATCTCTGTCGCTTTACATCGTTCCCCAGGTCCAACACCTTCGCCAGGTCCTTGGCGAACCTGCCCCCTACCTCGATGGAGTGGAGGGGGTGATGGGGGTTGAGTATGCTATCGTTGATCAGTCGGAATTCTTCGTTCTTTTTCTGCAGGTACCTTCTTGACAGAATCCCTAGTTGCTGAAGAACCAGCTGGAAATCCTCGGCTAGCTGAGGAGAGATCGTTCCGTATTGTACCAGGTTCCTTTCGATATGTATGGACCCATCCCCGTCAATCAAACCAGATATCAATGAGGCGAGCACCGATCTGGGCGACCGGAAGAAGGGTTCGGGGATGCGCTTGGTGAACGCCTTCCAGCTGCCATTGATACCCAGGGCGGCCATGAGATACTGGTTGATCTCCTTCCTGTTCACCCTTACCTGGAATCCAATGGAGAGTGATTCGTGCCCGTCCTGATGGAAGAAAGGCTCGCAGTCCATCTCGACCGTCGCCTCATAATCGAACACCCTTTTCAGGCAATCACGGACCCGCCACATAACCTCCTCTTGAGATGAGAAGAAGTTGAATCGGCCGTGGTAATTCTCGAACCATCCATCCGATAGGAATTGCCCTATTAGATAGGCCATATCCTCGTCCAGGAACATGTCCTTTCCATGCCAGTCGGGCAGCATGACCTTGGGAATGTCTGGATGCTCCAGACGCATGACTAGATGATCCCCAGGAATGAGGTCCTTGGCCTCCTTCCATTGATAGCTCAGGTCCTGAGATAATACCTTGAATGGTTGTGACGGGGTGCATGTGAGTCCCATGCCGTTCTCGATCCTTACGCGTAGGAGCGTCCTTTCCGGCATCTCATACAGTTCGGTGACCTTCGACCTTCCGTTCTGGGTGTACACCCTTTCCCCAAGCTGGACCTCCTCGATCGGGATGAGCCCTCTTTCGGTAAGTACTCTGGTCCCGGCCACGAAGCATTCCCCCACCACCCTGGCACTCTTCTTGTGCGCCTTATTGTGGTTGAGGGACATGTCGTACATCGAGTACAGGATGCGCCGGTGGACCGGCTTCAGCCCGTCCCTCACGTCCGGGAGGGCGCGGGAGACGATCACGCTCATGGCGTAATCGATGTAGGCCTTCTTCATCTCCCCCTCGATGGTCTGCGGAACAACCTTGTGCGTTCCTGCGTCCGGGACCTTGACATCCCCCGCGCTCATCTCCGCGGGCTGCTGGTTGTTGTTATCGTCAGCCATTTTTGTCACCTCAGATGTCCAGGTTCTCCACCTCGTCCGCGTGCGACATTATGAACTCCCTCCGGGGTTCGACCTCGTCCCCCATCAGTATGTTGAACATCTCGTCCGCCTTCATGGCGTCCTCGACGGTCACCTGCTTCAGCGTCCTGGTCTCGGGGTCCATGGTCGTTTCCCATAGCTGCTTGGGGTTCATCTCTCCCAGGCCCTTGTACCTCTGGAGGCCCACGTTCTTGCCCATGGACTCCATGACATTCTCCAGTTCGGTGTCGTCGTAGACGTACACCTCCTTGCTGCCCTTGCTGACCTTGTAAAGGGGCGGCTGGGCGATGTAGATGTAGCCCGCGTCGATCAGCGGGCGCATGTAGCGGTAGAAGAGCGTCAGAAGCAGCGTGCGTATGTGCGCCCCATCCACGTCGGCATCGGTCATGATTATGACGTGGTGATAGCGCGCCTTGCTGGCGTCGCAGTCCGGACCGATGTTCGCCCCGATGGCGGTGATCAGGTTGCGCACCTCCTGGTTCTTCAGTATCTTGTCCATGCGGGCCTTCTCCACGTTGAGGATCTTTCCCCTCAGGGGCAGGATGGCCTGGAACTCCCGATTGCGGCCCATCTTGGCGCTGTTGTGCACGAACACACCGCTAGCCAGAGCGAAGTTGTGGCTGTGCGGCACTTCGATATCATAAACGTCAACCCGTTCTCCAATGTCCTCAATACTGATGATCAAATGATTGTATGCGGCGGCGCATCTATCGTGAACCTGTGCGTTCTCAAATGATTGAGGAACGCATTTCACCCAGATTTTTGAATTTGGACACCAGACGCCTCCTCCCTCCTGCTTGTACAGGGGCATAAGCGAGCGGCCGACCTGTAGGTGGTCGGCCCGCATGTATGATCCGTCCCTGCACATGAACAAATGATCGGGTGTACAGGTTATCGCTTCGCCATTGTCCAAGGTGATCCTGATCACTGGCACGTCCTCCTTGGTCTTACGAGCGTTGATGGCCCTTTCCACACCAATGGTCCCGTTCTTCCTGATCGTATAGCAGAAGTGCTCCTTTCCTTCCGACTGCTCCCTGACCATCTCCTCGAAGGTCAGATCCCTCCCGTCGACCAATGCCACCTTCGTGTCCCCGGAGAAGCAACCTCCTGCGCTGTTCCCCTCCACGATGTATATCTCCGACTTGGCCGGGTCCCTCTCGCTGCAGTCGGCCAGCTTTCCAGGCAGGGAGGCGCTCTCCAGCACCCCCTTCCTGCGGGTGAGGTCCCGGGCCTTGCGCGCGGCCTCCCGGGCCTGCGCCGCCAGTATGGCCCGCTCAATGCAAACTGTGGCCACCTTGGGATTCTCCAGCAGGTGCTCCGCCAGCTTCTCGAACACCAGGCTGTCCACGATCCCCTTGACCTCGCTGTTGCCAAGTTTCGTCTTCGTCTGCCCCTCGAACTGGGGCTCGGGGATCTTGATGCTCAGGATGGCGGTCAGCCCCTCGCGCACGTCGTCCCCGCTGAGGGCCTCGATGCCGCCCTTGAGCATGTTGTTCTCCTTGGCGTAGTCGTTCATGGCCCGGGTCAGCGCTGAGCGAAGGCCGACCATGTGCGTGCCGCCCTCGGCGGTGTTGATGTTGTTGACGAAGGAGTAGATGTTCTCGGCGTAGCCGTCCGTGTACTGCATGGCCAGCTCAACGATCACGTTGTCCTTCTCGCCCATGAGGTAGATGGGCCTGTCGTGCAGCTTCGTCTTGTTGTGGTTCAGGTCCTCCACGAACTCGATGATCCCGCCCTCGAAGTGGAAGCGGTCCTGCCTGCCGGATGCCACATCATTGAAGTTGATCGTCGCGGTCCTGTTCAGATAGGCCAGGTCCTTGAACTTCTCCGCCAGGGTGTCATACTCGAATTGTACGGTCTCGAATATGCTCCGGTCGGGCATGAAGGTGATGATGGTCCCGCTGCCCTGGGCCGGACCGACCTCCTTGGTGGGAATGGTGATGATCCCGCGCTCGCACCTCAGGAAGTGCTCCTTGCCCTCGCGGTGCACCCTCACCTCCATCCATTCCGAGAGGGCGTTGACCACGGACATTCCAACGCCGTGCAGCCCGCCGGAGACCTTGTAGCTCTTGCGGTCGAACTTGCCTCCCGCATGCAGCACGGTGAGGACCATCTCCACCGCCGGGCGCTCGTACTTCGGCACCAGCCCGGTGGGGATGCCGCGCCCGTCGTCGGCCACGGTGACGCTCCCGTCCTGGTTTATGGTTATGTCGATGTTGCTGCAGTAGCCGCCCATGACCTCGTCTATGGCGTTGTCCACGATCTCGTAGACCAGGTGGTGAAGGCCCCTGGCATCGGTGCTGCCAATGTACATGCCCGGCCGCTTCCGAACGGCCTCCAAGCCTTCCAGCACCTGTATGCTGTTGGCGTCGTAACTCGCATCCTCCATGTCTGATACCCTCTGGAAATCGATGAAATTGATACTCGTTCTAAGTCGAGACTATGAGTTCGACCGCATCCCATCCGATGCATAGGTCATCGGTATCATACTATAAATAGCATGGCTTTACCATCTGGCTATATAAGCTAATTACCCTTTTTTTCCCTGGCTTTTTCCACCCTTCCGGGACGTATCGGGGGCGGAGGAAACCTTCATATCCGTGCGCGTACGAAAAGGAAGCAATAAATGGAGAAAAGGGGTACGTGGCGGAGATGAGCATCATGTTCGGGGCGAGGGCCGGACCCTCCGAGGAGATCAAGAGGGCGGCCAAGGCGGAGGGGGCGGACCCCGAGTGGATACGGCGCATGGTGGCCACAGGCCGCGCGGTCATCCCGTGCAACCCCGTTCATTCGCCGGAGCCGTGCGCCATCGGCGAGGGGCTGACCATCAAGATCAACGCCAACGTCGGAACGTCCAGGGACCTCCCTGAACTGGAGCCTGAGCTGGAGAAGGCCAGGGTGGCAGTGCGATACGGCGCCGACGCCATCATGGACCTGAGCACCGGCGGGGATGTGGACCAGATACGACGCACCATACTGAAGGATGTCCGCGTGCCGGTGGGCACCGTGCCCATCTATCAGGAGGGGCTGCAGGCCGCGCGGAGGAGTGCCGTGGTGGACATGGACGAGGATGACATGTTCGGGGGCATCGAGAAGCACGCCCGCGACGGCGTGGACTTCATGACCGTGCATTGCGGCATTACCCTGGAGTCCGTATCCCGTCTGAGGAGCTCCGGAAGGCTGACCGACGTGGTCTCCCGCGGAGGGGCCTTCCTCACCGCCTGGATCCTGCACAACGAGCAGGAGAACCCCCTCTACGAGAACTTCGATTACCTGCTGGAGATGGCCCAGAAGTACGAGTTCGCCCTGAGCCTCGGCGACGGGCTGCGCCCGGGCTGCGTGGCCGACGCCACCGACCGCGCGCAGATCCAGGAGCTCATCATCCTTGGCGAGCTGGTGCAGCGCTGCCGGGAGGCCGGGGTGCAGTGCATGGTGGAGGGGCCGGGGCATGTTCCGCTCTCGCAGATCGAGGCCAACGTGCTCCTGGAGAAGAGGGTGTGCGACAACGCCCCCTTCTATGTCCTGGGACCCCTGGTCACGGACATCGCCCCCGGGTACGACCACATCGTGGGGGCCATCGGCGGCGCGGTGGCCGGTTATGCCGGCGCGGACTTCCTGTGCTACGTGACGCCGGCCGAGCACCTCTGTCTGCCCACCCTGGACGACGTCAGGGAGGGCGTGATCGCCAGCAAGATCGCCGCCCACGCCGCGGACCTGGCCCGGGGGCGGGGCGCGGAGAGGGACGAGCGCATGGCCATGGCCAGGAAGAGGCTGGACTGGGAGGGCATGTACCGCGAGGCCCTGGACGAGGAGAAGGCCCGGCGCTACCGTAAGCGCGGGAACACCGCGGAGGACGAGGGCTGCTCCATGTGCGGCGACGTGTGCGCCATACGCATGGTCAAGGAGTACCTGGAGAAGTGAGTGGAGCCACTGGAGGGTTTTGAACCCCCGGCCTGCGGTTTACGAAACCGCCGCTCTATAGCGGCCCTGTGGAAGGGCTACCGCTGAGCTACAGTGGCGCTAGGGCAGCATCAACCGCTACGGCCATTTAAAATTTGTTGTTCGGGCGCCTCAGACAAATATATTATCTGGCATCGCGCTTCGCCATCAAGGACATGTTGATCTCTGAGCTGCGTCTCCCGGTGGGGGAAAAGGAGGAGGAGCGCAAGGGGGGGCAGGCCTCGCTTCGCGACCTGCTGGATTCCATAAAGAGGTCCGAGCTGACCGGATACCTGCGCACCGCCCTGACCCTGGACGGGGACAGCTCCAGCGGGATCCTGGTCTTCGACCAGGGCTCGCCGACCGTGGCCCTCTACAGCTTCAAGCCCGCTGGGAACAACAGCGTTGAGATGATGTACCGCGGGGAGCGCGCCGCCGAGTTCACCCTGGGGGACTCCATCTTCCCGGACACCAACATCAGCCTGATGAAGGTGGCCGACCGCGACGCCTTGCTCTCCATGATCGAGGACTACCGTCAGGACCGCACCCCGGACCTCAACGAATTCATGATGCACTTCTACCGCGACAACCTGCGCTATGGAAACGGGGAGGAGGGCGCGGAGGAGGGGGCCAGCATACTTGAGCTCAAGCAGGCCATCATTAAGTACCACCGCGAGAAGTCGCTGGAGATGTCCAGCCGGCGGGGGCTGAGGGACGTGGAGCTGGAGCTGGACGAGGGGGAGAGCTACCTGGTGGAGGAGCAGAGCCGGGACTTCTCGCACGGCATATTCGTGGCCTACCTCTCCAAGGGGTACGCGGGGCTGGCCATCAGCCGCACCAACCCCCGCATGCTCAAGAGGTCCTACAACGAGATAGATGCGGACCTCGTATGGCTGACGGACCACGAGTCGGAGACGGAGCGGACCATCCCGCCCTCGCTGGAGAAGATCGTGGTGGTGGTAGAGGAGTTCATGGAGGACCACGAGAAGGCGGTCGTCCTGATCGACGACCTTCAGTATCTCATAAGCAGCAACTCCTTCGAGGGGGCGCTGCGCTTCATCCGCTCCCTGGTGGACCGCATCAGCGAGCGTCCGGCGCTGTTCCTGCTGTCCATAGACCCCGCCAGCCTCAGCCTGCAGGAACGCTCCATACTGGAGAGGGAGATGCGCCTGGTCCGGGAGCGCTAGACGTTCTTCAGCTCTTCCCTGAAGTCCAGCAGCAGGTCCAGGGCCTCGTCGGGCTTGCCGCGGTTCATGGCCACCCCGGCGTCCTTCAGTATCTTGACCATGGTGCGCACGTCCTTGCCGTCGGCCTTGGCGTCCAGAAGCTGGTTCTTGGCCTTCCTCATCTCGGACCTGGCGGCCTCCGGCAGCCCCTGCATGAGCTGCTCCCGGCCCTTGCGGGCCACTATGCCCATCATCCCCCAGTCGCCCTGGTCCCCGGCATCGTTTGCCTCGCGCAGCATCCTCCTGGCCTCCCTGACGTCCAGGTAGAAGCGGTCGCACACCTCTATCAGGCGGGAGAGCGCCTCGTACATCTCGTTGGCCTCGATGTACTTCCCGCTGGACCTTTCCGCGGCCTTGCGGCCCTTGGCCGCCGCGCCCAGCGCCCCTTCCATATCTCCGTCCTGGCGCAGGGACCTGAGGTCGGCCAGGGCGTCCAACACCTCCGCGGGGTCGCTTCCCGAACGGGCCACCACCTCGCCCAGCTTCTCCAGCCCCTCCTCCTCGGAATCCAGGGAGGCCTCCAGGGCCGCCCTGATGGAGGAGCGGGCCTCCTTGACCATCTGCACCGCGGTGGCCAGGTCCCTCTGCTTGCCTGCGCGTATGGCCTTGTCTATGAGCCTGCGGCCCTCCCCCACCTCCACGCCATGGTCCTGGGATATGATCAGCAGCGGCTTAACCTCGGCCACCAGCATGGGGAACTCCTTGCGCAGCTCCTCGTCCCCCTCCTCCACCAGGGGCTTGCCGCATGACGGGCAGGAGGCGGACTCGGCGGGCACGGACTCGCCGCAGCTGGGGCATTCTATGACCGGGACCTCCTCGATGACGAACTCCGTCCCGCACTTGGGGCATTTGGCCGCCTCGCCGACTATGTGCGCGCCGCATTCGGGGCAGTCGAACTCGAATACCTCTTCATGGTTGGCATCTCCCTGGTAGTCTGGCATGTGGGGCACCTGGGTCCAAAGACCATCGACTTAAGATTATTTCAATGTGTTTATTAAATGCTCCGGCAGCCTCCGGTAAGATGCTCCAGCATGAGCCGGGAATCC
The DNA here is from genome assembly GCA_040765825.1 of Methanomassiliicoccales archaeon. GTDB lineage: Archaea > Thermoplasmatota > Thermoplasmata > Methanomassiliicoccales > UBA472 > UBA472. Next base: position 6,899 of record JAXGRO010000004.1, on the reverse strand, counting down.
TCCATCGGAGCGGTGGACTCGCAGATCACCGTGGCCTCCATGCCCCTGTCGACCAGGGCATCCAGGACCATGAGGTGGTCCAGCCCCTCCCCCAGGCGCAGGTGCCTGCGCTCCCCGGCGGCGGTGAACTCGATGCCGCTGATATGGCAGTGCAGCCTCGGCACATCGGGGACCGAGGCCAGCATGGATCGCAGGGAGGCGGGGTTGATATCCGTTCCCCGGGCCCGCAGGTGGGCGAAGTCGACCACCGGGACGGTGCCTGGCACCTCGGCCATGACCCGGGCGATCTCCTCCAGGGTGCCCCAGGCCGCCCCCCTTCCCATGGTCTCCAGGCCGATGAGGGCATTCAGCCCCTCCCCCCGGGCGCGGTCCGAGACCTCATGGAGGGCTGCGATGACCTGCCTGGTGGCCTCCTCCTTCCCCAGCCTGCCGTAGGTGGCCGCGTGGACCACCACCAGCCAGGCCCCGAAGGCCTCCGCTCCGCGCATGGCCCTGATGACCCATTCCATGCTCTTCTCCCTGGTCTCCGGGGACGGCGAGGCCAGGTTGATGTAGTAGGGGGCGTGGGCGCTGAGCAGCACGTCCAGGCGCTCGGCCTCCTCCCTGGCCTCATGGGCCTTCTGAGGGTTGAACTGCACGTTGCGCACGAACTGCAGCTCCAGGGCGTCCAGTCCTGCCTGGCGTACCTTCCGCACCCCGTCAGCGGGCGAACGCGAGCCCTCCGGATACCCCGCCGGCCCCACGCGGATCATGCCGCTCGGATGGCCTGGGAGGCATATTAGCGTACCGGGGCGTACAATGTAAATATTCGCGAGGGGATTGTTAGCCTGGGAGGAGAATGAAGCAGTTCAACGTCCCTGTGGACAGGCCTGAGGGCGCCAACGTGATCGTGGGGCAGTCCCATTTCATCAAGACGGCCGAGGACCTCTACGAGGCCATGGTCAATTCCGTCCCGCAGGCCAGGTTCGGGGTGGCCTTCTGCGAGGCCTCCGGGGACCGGCTGGTGAGGGTGGAGGGCAACGACCCAGAGCTCATGGAGTGCGCCCAGCGCAACGCCCTGAAGGTTGGGGCCGGGCACACCTTCTTCATCGTCATGCGCGAGGCCTATCCCATAAACGTGCTCGGGCGCATAAAGCAGGTGCCGGAGGTCTGCTCCGTGTTCTGCGCCACCGCCAACGACCTGGAGCTGGTGGTGGCCGAGAGCGCGCTGGGGAGGGGGATAATCGGGGTCATAGACGGCCAGATGCCGGCAGGAGTTGAGCAGGATGAGGATGTCCAGAAAAGAAGAGGTTTCCTCCGCAAGATCGGATACAAGCTATGAGGAGCCGGACCTGTACGAGGTCCTCGGTAGGTACTACGACATCTGGTACGAGGACCAGGTGGAGGACGTGCAGTTCTACCTGCAGCTGGCCGAGCGCTTCGGCGGGCCGGTGCTGGAGTGCATGTGCGGAACCGGGCGCACCCTGATACCGCTGGCCGAGGAGGGCTACGAGGTCTGGGGCTTCGACCGCAGCCACGCCATGCTGGACCGCCTCACCGCCAAGATGGAGCTCTGCGACGAGGATGTGCAGTCGCGCATAAGCGTTCATCACGCGGACATGCGCACCTTCGAGTGCCCCCGCAGGTACAAACTCATAATCGTACCCTTCAACGCCTTCCTGCACCTGCTGGAGCGGGAGGGGCAGGAGGCCGCCCTGCGCCATGTGGCCGAGCATCTGGAGGAGGGTGGCCGCTTCGTGCTCAGCGTCTTCAACCCCCGCTTGGACCGCCCGGAGGAGCTGGTGCGGCATCGTGGGACCAGGACCATGCTCAACGGGGAGATCGTCTCCCGGTTCGAGGCCCAGACCTTCGACCAGCCGAGGCACCGCACCACCGTGCACTACTTCATCGACATCTCCCGGCAGGACCGGGAGATGCGCCGGGTCACCGCCTGCTTCACCATCCGCTACATGTCCTACCAGGACGTGCTGGAGCTCATGGAGTCCTGCGGGCTGGAGGTGGTGGAGACCTTCGGGGACTGGCACTTCTCGCCGTTCACCAAGGGCAGCGACATGATGGTGTTCGTGGCCAAGCGGTCCCCATGATCCTGGACCTGGACCACACCCTGGGCTGCGGGCAGGTCTTCCGCTGGAGGAAGGAGCGCGGCCTGTGGAAGGGCGTGGTGGACGGCAGGATGGCCGTGCTGCGGCAGGACGGCCCGGGGGTTCGCATACTCTCGGGGATGGACCCTGAACGGTTCCGGAGCTACTTCCGCCTGGAAGACGACCTGGAGGGCGTATACGCGGAGCTGGGCGGGGATCCCGTCCTCGCTGATTATTTAAAAAGGTACCGGGGGCTGCGCCTCATACGCCAGGACCCCTGGGAATGCCTGGCGTCATATGTGCTGGCCACCAACGCCAACATCCCGCGAATCCAGGGAATGATCGAGAGGGTGTGCCGCACCTTCGGGGAGGAGATGGACGGATTCTTTGCCTTCCCCACCCCGGAGAGGCTGCTGGACCGCTGCCAGCGGGCCGAGGGCTGCGGACTGGGATACCGGGCCAAGCGCTTCATCGAGCTGGCCGGCATGGCCTACCGCGAGGAGTTCGACCTCGCCTCCCTCCGGAGCATGGGCTACGAGGAATGCGTCCGGGAGCTGGTGAAGCTGCCTGGCGTGGGGCCCAAGGTGGCCGACTGCGTGAGCGTCTTCTCCCTGGAGCATCTGGAGGCCTTCCCGGTGGACGTCAGGATACGCAGGGCCGTGGCCGATCTCTACGGCATGCAGGGCAGCTACCGGCAGGTCAGCAGGGCCGCTCGAGAAAGGTTCGGCCGATGGGCCGGCTACGCCCAGGAATACATCTATTACGCGTACGGCCGCTGATCACAGGTCGCACTGCGGGCACACGCAGGCCGGGGCGCGCAGCCCGGTCTGCGTTTCGTATATGCCCACCAGCATGCCGCTCTTCTTGACCATCTCGCAGATGCGGCAGGTCTCCATGACGATGTCGGAGCCGTTGATGATGCGGACCGCGGAGATCTCCACCTCCCGCCTGAAATCCTCGTACTTGCCGCTGTTCTCCAGCTCCTTGTTGGTCCCCCTCTTGGCCTTGAGGTACTGGGAGATGGCGGCGTCGGTCACCCCGAACTTGCGAGCCACTTCCGCCTGGCTCAGATGGTGCTTCTGGACCAGCTCACGGGCCAGTTCGCGGCGTATGGAGGGCAGCACGTACCAGACGATCAGCTCGCACGGGATCTTCATCGGCCAATCAATGCCTTAACAATTCTTAAAGATATCGTCGGACTGGCCCCCGGGCGGCGGGACCTTTTGCCGGCGCGGACCGCCCGACGGGACCGTTTCGGGCATGATATAAATAAAAATTGCTCTTTACCTCAAGCGTTCGGCCTTCGGGGCGAGAGGTATTCAGATGCAGATCGATGAGGTTCTGGTCACCCGCAAGATAGTGGAGAGGTACACCGAGGAGTTCCTGGAGAACATCGACGTCGACGTGGTCATCGCCGGCGCCGGCCCGTCCTCCCTGACGGCCGCGCGCTACCTGGCGAAGGCCGGCCTGAAGGTGGTCATATTCGAGAGGAAGCTGACCCCCGGCGGAGGCATGTGGGGCGGGGGGATGACCTTCCCGATCATCGTGGTGCAGGAGGAGAGCAAGGAGCTGCTGGAGGAGATCGGCGTGCGGCTGCGGGACGCCAAGGACGGCTACTACACCGCCGATTCCGTGGAGTCCTCCGCCAAGCTCATCGCCGCCGCGGTCAGCGCTGGAGCCAGGCTGTACAACACCGTCTCCGTGGAGGACGTTATGATACGCCAGGACAGCATATGCGGCGTGGTCATCAACTCCTCCGCGGTGGAGGTGGCCGGGCTGCACGTCGACCCCCTGTCCATAAGGGCCAAGTACGTCATAGACGGCACCGGGCACCCCGCGGAGGTCGTGCACGTGGTGCAGCGCAAGGTCGGCCGGCTCAAGACCCCCTCCGGGCAGATCGAGGGGGAGAAGAGCATGTGGGCCGAGATCGGCGAGCAGATGACCGTGGAGAACACCTGCGAGGTCTACAACAACCTGTACGTGTGCGGGATGGCCTCCAACGCGGTCATGGGCGCCCCGCGCATGGGCCCCATCTTCGGGGGCATGCTGCTCTCCGGCCGCAAGGTCGCGGAGATGATCATCGCCCGGGAGAAGAAGGGCAAGAAGAAGAGGAAGTAGTTCAGTCCTCCTCGCCCATCACCTTTCCCAGGAACTCCTGGATCTCCCAGTCCGGGATCTCCTTGCTCCGGTCCTCGCGGAAGGTCCAGCCCATCGCGGAAACGAAGTCCGAGAGCACCCTTTTGGCCGGCTTGCCGCCCTGCAGCTCCAGGATGGTCAGGTCCTTGCCGCTGTGCCGGGAGCGGAAGCAGCCGATTATCTGCGGACCGCGCACGATCAGGCTGCCCATGCCCCCGCACCTCTCCTTCACCTCGTCGTAGAGGTAATGCGCCATGTTGTCGAACTGGTAGATCACCATCTCCCGGTCGGCCACCCTGCGCCCGATGTCCTCCAGGTCCTCGCGCAGCACCCAGCGCACCGCGTCCGAGCCCCTCTCGAGGAAGCCCTTGGCCAGGTAGCCTTCGTCGGTGAGCTGGCCGAGCAGGGAGCGCAGCTCGCGCACCGGCATCTCGAAGCGCAGGTACCGCGACAGGTTCTCGGCGGTGAAGTGCCCGAAGTTGCGGAAGCAGAGCCTCAGGACCTCCAGCCTGGCCTCCCTGGTGCTCAGGCCGGACGGGGGGACCAGGGTTATGCGGTTGTTGCGGCCGTAGGCTATGAAGGTCCCCTTGCTCAGCTCCCTGAGGGCCTCCTGCGTTCTCGCAGGACCGAGCACGGAACGGTCGAAGAAGGCCCGGCGGGGCATTGGTAGGTTCCTCTCCAGCATGCGGACCATGGCCTGGGCGTCCTCGCTCAGCTCCCGGCCCTTGGCGTCCCGGTACAGCGAGGCCATCTCCATGGTGGTGTACATCATGGTCTCCGGCAGCCCGGTGATGCTGTACAGGAAGCCCTGCTCCACCATGCGCTTCAGGGGCACCTTCACCCGGCAGCGGGCGAAGGCCGCGGGGTCCCCGCGGAAGCCGCCTGTGCGCTTGACGCCTTCCAGCACGTTGGGGTAGGCCTCCTTGGGCAGCAGCCCCTGCCGTCGCATGGCGTAGCGCAGCATGGTCTCCCGGGGGAACTGCACGGGCACCCCGCCCTTGGCCCACATCCCCTCCAGCTGCACGTAGCCGGCGGCGCGCATAGCCTGCGCAGCCTCCTCCGTCACCCCGTCCGCGGAGGCGCCCAGTACCTCCTTCACCCGCACCATGTCCAGGCCCAGGGAGGCCTGGAAGGCCAGCAGGGGCTCCAGGGCCCTCAGGGCCTCGGGCAGGCGGCAGGGCTCGTCCAGGTCGATGGCCCGCAGCTCCACGCAGCCGCCCATGTCCCACTTCTCCACGCCCCCCACCACCAGCCCTTGCCGCAATATCGGGAACACCCAGGAGTCCCCGAAGCGGGCGTTGGTGTCGGCCCAGCGCGGCTGGGCGGAGGGGTCGTACAGGCTGACCACGCACCACTCCTCGCCCCCGGGGGCGAAGGAGCGCAGCGCAGGCAGCTCGTCGGCCATCAGCACCATCTCCGCGGCGGTCTCGCCCACGGTGATCCTCTCCACCTCCAGGCGGTCCAGTATCGCCTCCACCTCGTAGGGGGAGAGGCCGGTGTACATGCGCACGGCCATGGGAGGCACCGGCCCGTAGGCCCGCACGAAGCGGCGGACGATCTCCGGCCAGGGATCGCCGGCGAACTCCGGGGCGTCGTACGCCTCGTAGGTGTTCTCCCGGGACCAGTCCTCCACCTCCTCGAAGCGCCGCACCAGGTACATGTTGCGGTCCAGGCGGTCCAGTGATTCCTTGATTGCCTCCTTGCCTTCAGGGAAGTGCTCGGCCAGCTCGCGCATGGTGGCCGCCCCCACGTCCCTGATCCTCTGCAGCACCCGGCCGTCCAGCTCGTTGGGGGTGAGACTGCGCCAGGCCCTGACGTACATGGGCGCGTCCTCGGCCAGCACGTAGCGCACCTTGCCCCGGATGAAGCGGCCGTTGAGCACCTTGCCCGATTCCCGCAGCCGCCTCCAGTCCTGGAGGTCGAAGGCCTCCACCCGGCGGGCAAGGTCGTACAGCATCCCCATCTCCCCGAAGTTGCGCACGCAGTCCTCGACCTCCGGGAACCTCCTCTCCAGCTTGGAGCGCTGGTAGCCGTCCACCGTGGCGTGATCGAAGACCTCGGCGCCGTGCTTCAGGCGCAGGTGGTCGCGCTTGAGCATGTACTGCTCCCGCTCCCCGACCACGAAGCGGCCCTCCTCCAGCAGACCGTCCTCGGTGAGCTGGCGCAGGGCGTGCCCGACGTCCTCCTCCGGGAGCCTGAGCGCGAAGGCGGCCTCGTCCACGGTGGACGGGGCCCAGCATTCCAGATGCCGGAGCAGGGCGGCGTCCAGGGCCTGCTGGCGGGGCAGGCGCTCCACCGACCGGGAGCGATAGGTGAAGCGGCCCTTGGAATGGGCGGCCCTTCCCACCAGGTTCCTGGACTCCAGGGAGCGCAGCAGCCGGCCGGCCGGCTCGTGTTCCAGGCCCAGCAGGGATTCCAGCTCCCCGGAGGAGCGCGGTTCCTTGAGCAGTTCCAGGGCGGCCGTTTCTCTGGGCCCCGTCTCCCCGGCCTCCTTCAGGGAGACGTAGATGGGCAGGTGCTCCGCGGCCACGTAGTAAACCTCATCGATGTGCACAGAGGCGATGCGCCCCTCGGCCAGCAGCTCCGAGGCCCACCCGTCCACCTGCTCGCGGGACGGCCGGCAGTACGGGTACACGCTCCTGCCCTTCTCCCGGAACACGTGCAGGGGGCCGGCCCGGGCGA
>JAXGRO010000039.1:0-4085 GCA_040765825.1 Methanomassiliicoccales archaeon | reverse complement strand
CTATCTCAGCGGCCGATCGTCATTTTTTTCGTTTTCTCGTCAGCACAGGTACAGGAACTCGCCATTCCTTATTCATTCGAGGGGAAAAATGAAAGGCAAGGAAGGAAAGTTGGTCATGATAAAGGAGCGCGTGCCGCTACGCACGCACGAGATGCTGAGGAGGGAGCTGCGCAAGGGCCGCAAGGCGCTATACATCTCCAAGAACTCCCCCAGGCAGCTGCAGATGCAGTTCGATCAGGTCAAGGACAACATGACCGCGTTCTGGCTGTCGCCCAGGCCGGCGGACGACTGCATCCCGCCCATGAGCCTGGAGGACTTCGAGGAACGCATAAAGGAGTTCCTGCAGGAGAACCAGAACCCCATAGTGGTCCTGAACGGGGTGGACGTGCTGTACTCCTGGAACGGGTTCCGCCCGGTCATCGAGTCGATCAAGAGGGCCAGGGGCGGATTGGGCAGCGCGGAGTTCTTCATCAGCCTGGACCCCAACGAGCACAACCCTGGTTACGTGGGGGCCCTGGAGAAGATCTCGGACGAGGTCGTCTGCACCTGAAACCCCGAAATTTCCTTCCAACGTTATTTCTATACTGATTCGTTCCACATGCTGTTCTGGTGTTTCCATGTCCGATCTAGGTTCATTGCTGAAGAAGGTGTCCGAGGACCAGGCCTCCGGTTCGTCCGAGATATATTCCGAGCTCCTGAAGGGGCTGACAGGGGCATTGGCCTCCAAGCCCAGCACCAAGGAGTGGGCGGAGTTCAGCGTCGGCCTCTCCCGGGTGAAGCGCTCCATGGCCCCCCTGCAGAACGTGGCCGGCTCCATCAGGTTCCTGTTGAACGCCCAGATCCCGGAGGAGCAGTTCAACTCCTTCGTCAAGGGCTTCCTGAACGATCTGGCGGAGAGGGAGGTAAGAGCCCCGGAGGCCATAGCCCTCAAGCTGGCCAAGGAGCAGAGGCCCCGCAGGGTGCTCACCCTGTCCTATTCCGGAACGGTGATGGCCGCCCTTTCCGCCATGCCCACGGACGTGGATGTGGTGGTGGCTGAATCGCTGCCGCTCGGAGAGGGCGCGGTGACCTATCGACGCCTGACCGAGAAGGGGCTGAAGGTCTCCCTGATCAGGGACTCCATGATCGCACGCGAGATGCAGCACGCGGACCTGGCCCTGGTCGGGGCGGACGGGGTGTGCCCGGAGGGAGTGGTCAACAAGGTGGGCACCTCGCTGCTGGCCCTGGCCTGCAAGGAGGCCAATAAGCCGCTGGTGGTGGTGTGCTCCACCTCCAAGCTCATACCGGTGCTGGAGATGGACCCTGTGGATTCGTCCCGCACCCTGGATGGATTGAGGTACCGGGAGGCGCTTTTCGAGCTCACGCCCCTGGAGCTGGTGCATTCTGTGATCACCGAGGAGGGCGTGCTCTCCGGAGAGGAGATGCGCCAGAGGCTGCTCAGGGACCGCAGCAAGATGAAGGAGACCGAGTGCCAGGAATGCTGATCAGCCGATGCGCTGCAGGAACTGCTTGACCCGGTCGTCGTAACCCCGTGTCTCGATGTCCAGTTCCGTCCCGTGACCTGTGCACACGGTCACCTGCACGTGACCGGAGTCGTTTCGGAATAGCACCTGCCCCGGGGACTCCTCCTCCAATCTCAGGTCCAATGTTCCGAAGAAATCCTTGGCCTTCTCCAGGGCCCTCTCCGGGCTCAGCCTGGTGCTTGCTCCGTATCTCATGTCCACACCTTGACCGGGAAGGCCATTGGGGCCATAACTAATTTTCTTAAGCAACGCTCACTCGAACCTGAGCACCTCGGCCGGGGCCACCTTGCTGGCCCCGCGGGCCGCGGGGAGTATGCTGATCATGGTGGCGATGAAGGCCAGCACGGCGACTATCAGTATCGGCTGCCAGTCGATGACGAAGATGAAGTCCATGGACTCCAGGGCCTCCACGTACAGCTGGTAGCCGACCAGGATGCCCAGCAGGGACCCGGCCACGATCCCCAGCAGGGAGATGAAGGCCGACTCCAGGGCGAAGTTGATGACCACCATGTTCTTGGTGAACCCGATGGCCCGCATCATCCCGATCTCCAGGCGGCGCTCGTAGATGGCCCGGATGGTGATTATCCCCAAGCCCACTATCCCGATGACCAACCCCATGGCCAGGAAGGCCCGGAACAGGGTGAATATGGAATCCACGCTGGAGGTTATCTGCTTGGCCAGGGCCTTCACGGAGATGGTGGTCAGCCCGGCCTCCACGAAGTCCTTCTCCAGCAGGACTGACTGCTCGGCAGGGTCCAGTCCATCGGCGTAGGAGACCAGCATGCGGTTCGGCCCCAGGGCCTTGAAGGTGTCGTACACCGTCCCCTCGTTCACGAATATGCCGCCCAGGGCGCTCTGCTTCATCACCCCCACCACCGTGATGTTGGTGTAGGTGCCGTCATACGCCTCCACCCGGAAGGTGTCGTTCAGGACGATGCGCTCGGCGTCGTTGAAGGACATCATCCCCCCCATGGCCCCAGCCAGACCGCCGTCGATGACCGCCAGGGAGTCGTTGGACATGACGCCCTCCCACACCTCCCCCTCAGAGCTGAAGCGGGAGGTGTCCCATTCGGCCAGGGGATAGTAACCCTCGGTGTAGAAGCGTTCGTTGACCCCCAGGGCCAGGATGCTGAAGGTGATATGCCTGAGATCGCCATTGCCCAGGTCCACCGTGTCATTGACCCGCACCTCAATGGTGGCCATGGCCAGGAGGTTGCTCACGTTGCCCCCTTCCAGGAAGCCGCCGGTGCTGTTGAGCTTGGCCCAGGGATCGCTGTCCAGAACCGTCCGTGTGTCCAGCGTGAAGGCGATGGTATCGAACCCGCCCGAGGTCTCCTCCACCATGATGGGAATGTTGTAGTTCATCACCCCGGATATCATGGTCAGGATGGTGACCGTGAATATCACCAGTCCGAAAATGAAGATGCTGAGGCCGGTGCGGAACTTGGCCTTAAGCGGATAGGATATGGCCGTGCGGACGACGGCCCGGTAGGAGGAGCGGGCCCTGATTATGGCCGTGAACAAGCGGATAATGGCGTCCGAATTGAACATCACCAGCAGCAGTGAGGAGACCAGCAGGAACAGGCCGGCGACCACCAGCATCTCGATCTCTGCGGAATATGGGAAGATCTGAATGCCGGCCACATTGGACATCCATATGGCGAAGGTGGCCAGCGCCGCCAAGTTCCAGGCCAGCCTGTCGCCCAGATAGCGCCTGAGCAGGAGGCCGGCGGAGAGGGTGCAGAGGGAAAGGCCGCTCATGCTCACCCCCAGGCTCTCGGTCAAAATGCCCAGACCGGTGAGCATTGCGCCCAGGACGAATATCCCCGCCCCCATCAGGAAGGCCCTGCGGTCACGGGTGGGCAACGGTGGTTCCGGAATGGCCCTTATGGCCCGCACTATGTTCATGCGGGATATCCTCAAGGTGGCGAAGTACACCGTGCCCATGGTTATGGCGAAACCGATCAGGTAGGAGAAGGCCAGGCCCTCGGGGGTGTATGTGAAGTACGACAGGATGTTTATGTCCGTGAACCCGAACAGCCCGGAGATGGAGTAGATGATCAGATAGGCCACCACGATGCCCAGGGCCGTTCCCACCCCGGCGGCCATGGTGGCATACACCACCCCCTCGTAGGCGAACAGCCTTCGCAGGCCGTTCCTGGGCAGTCCCACCGCCCGGGTTATGCCCATCTCCGATTTGCGTTCCTCCCCGAGCATGGTGAATATGTTCAGCACCAGGGCCATGCCTGCAATGACGGAGAAGGAGCCGAAAACGAAGAAGAGGGAGGTGAAGGCGGACATGCCCTCCTTGCCGTCCTCCAGTATCTGCTGTCGGTCCTGTACCACCTCCAGGCCGGTTATGCTCGATCCATCCAGGACGGCTTCCAGACCGGAGCGGTCGAAGACCCCCGCATCGTCCAAGGAGATGAAGAGAAGGTTGCTGCGGCCGGGGTTGCCGGTCCACATCTGCAGGTCGGTCTTGTTCACGAACACCGTCGCGGAAACGGAGAAACCTCCCCCGCCCATGCTGTAGGCCCCCAGTCCCTCCTTGTCCACCACCTG
>JAXGRO010000038.1:0-4225 GCA_040765825.1 Methanomassiliicoccales archaeon | reverse complement strand
ATCGGGGTCAACCCGCTCTCCCTGGCCTTGGTCAGACCGCCGGGGGACTACGGCGCGGACATCGTCATCGGGGAGGGGCAGCCCCTGGGGCTGCCGATGAACACCGGCGGACCGCTGCTGGGCATGTTCGCCTGCCGCATGGAGCACGTGCGCAAGATGCCCGGAAGGATCATCGGCCTGACCAGGGACCAGGACGGCCGGAGGGCCTTCTGCATGACCCTGCAGACCAGGGAGCAGCATATCCGCAGGAGCAAGGCCACCTCCAACATATGCACTAACGAGGCCCTGCTGGCCGTGGCCGTGAGCGCCTACCTGGGAATGACCGGCGGCCGGGGGCTGCGCTCCGTGGCCCGCATCTGCATGCGCAACGCCAGGATGCTCATGGACCGCGTGGACGAGCTGGACGGCTTCGACGCGCCCTTCTTCGAGGGCGCGCACTTCAACGAGTTCGTGATGAGGACCCCGTTACGCCCGGAGAAGCTGAACAAGCTCCTGCTGCGGCACGGCATCCTGGGAGGAATACCGCTGCAGCGCCACGTTCCCCGGCTGACGGACCACATGCTGCTCTCCGCAACGGAAATGACCACCGAGGACGACGTGGACCGCCTCATCTCCGTGCTCAGGGAGGTGCCCCTGTGAGCTATCGCCAGGCCAGGTACGACGAGCCGCTCATCTTCGAACTGGCGGGGGAGAACGACTTCTGCCTCCGCAGCGAGGAGGATGTGAGGCTGCCGGAGGGCATGGAGCGTAGCGGGCTGTGCCTGCCGGAACTCCCGGAGAGGGAGGTGGTGCGCCATTACACCAACCTCTCGCAGATGAACTTCGGGGTGGACAACGGCATGTACCCCCTGGGGTCCTGCACCATGAAGTACAACCCCAAGTACGCCGACCGGCTGGCCTCGCTGCCGACGGTGGCTTCCGTACACCCATGCCAGGACGAGGACTCCATGCAGGGCGCCCTCAGGCTCATGCGGGAACTGGAGAAGGCCCTGTGCGCCATCTCCGGGATGGACGCGGTGACCCTGCAGCCTGCGGCCGGAGCCCACGGCGAGTTCACCGGCATGCTGCTGGCCAAGGCGTACCACGCCGCCAACAACCAGGAGAGGACCGAGGTCATCGTCCCCGATTCCGCGCACGGCACCAACCCGGCCAGCGCGGCCATGGCCGGGTACACGGTCATCGAGATACCGTCCGGACCGGACGGCTGCGTGGACCTGGAGGCGCTGGAAGCAGCGCTCTCCGAGCGCACCGCCGCGGTCATGGTCACCAACCCCAACACCCTGGGGCTGTTCGAGAAGGACATCGTGAGGCTGGCGGAATTGGTTCACGCCGCCGGCGCCCTGCTGTACTACGACGGTGCGAACCTCAACGCCATCATGGGCATGACCTCCCCGGGGGCCATGGACTTCGACATCGTGCACTTCAACCTGCACAAGACCTTCGCCACCCCGCACGGGGGCGGTGGACCGGGAGCGGGACCGGTGGGCGTCAAGCAGTTCCTGGAGCCGTTCCTTCCCGTCCCCCGCATAATCAGCGAGGAGGGCCGGTTCCGCCTGGAATACGAACGCAGCGACAGCATCGGCAAGGTGCGCTCCAGCTTCGGCAACTTCGCCGTTCTGGTAAGGGCGTACGCGTACATCCTGGCCAACGGAGCGGACGGCCTCCGGGAGGTGTCCCAGAGGGCGGTGCTCAACTCCAACTACCTGAAGAGCCGGGTGACCGGCGTCTACGAGATGCCCTTCGCCCAGCTGCGCAAGCATGAGTTCGTGGTCTCCGCAAAAAAACTGGCCAAGGAGAAGGGGGTGCACGCCACGGACGTGGCCAAGGCCCTGCTGGACCGGGGCTTCATGTCCCCCACGGTGTACTTCCCGTCGCTGGTGGAGGAGGCCCTGATGGTCGAGCCCACGGAGACGGAGAGCAAGGAGACCCTGGACAGATACGCCGCGGCGCTGCTGGAGATAGCCTCCGCCGATCCGGAGGAGACCAGGGGTTCCCCGCGCAACACCTCCATCTCCAGGGTGGACGAGGTCTATGCGGCCAAGGAGCTGATCCTGAGCTGGAGGACCTACCAGCGCAAGAGGGGCGGGCAATGAGCGAAGGGAGGTTCATAGTCCTGGAGGGCATCGATGGAACGGGGAAGAGCAGCGTGTCCCGCCGCCTGAAGGAATGGCTGGAGTCGCAGGGCCGGGAGGTGGTGCTGACCGCGGAGCCGACGCAGGACTGGCTGGGGATGGCCGTGCGCCGGGCCAACCAGGAGGACCTGGACCCCCGCACGGAGTCGCTGCTGTTCACCGCCGACCGCTGCCAGCACACCCTGCGCATCAGGGAATGGGTGAGGCAGGGCAAGGTGGTCATCTGCGACCGCTACTTCGGTTCCACCGTGGCCTACCAGGGCGCGGCCCTGGAGGAGAGCATGGGGGAGAACGCGGTGCCCTGGCTCATGGCCATGAACGGTCCAGTGGCCCTGCGCCCCGACCTGACCGTGCTGCTGATCAGCGACCCCCGCACCTCCATGCGCCGCATCGGGGGAAGGGAGGAGATCAGCAAGTTCGAGAAGGAGGGCTTCCTGGGCAGGGTGCAGGGGATATATCTCATGCTGGCCGATGAATCGGAGTGGGAGGTCGTGGACTCCGACGGCCCCCTGGACCAGGTGGTGGAGAGGGTCAGGGACCTGGTCAAGGCATACGTTTAAATCGAGACCTGGAAATTTAGAGGCATGCACCCTTCCGAGGCCATCGTGGGCACGGCGTCCTCTCTGCTTGAGGGAAAAACCATCGTCCTGGGCATCACCGGGTCCATCGCCGCCGTGGAGTGCTTCGAGCTGGCCAGGGACCTCATGCGCCACGGGGCCCGGGTGATCCCCGTGCTGTCCCCGGAGGCCCGGAAGCTGGTCACGCCCTACGCCATGACCTTCGCCACCGGGGAGGAGGCCATCGTGGAGCTGGACGGCAGGGTGCAGCACGTGGCGCTCATGGGCGATGTGCCGGGGCGCGCGGACCTCCTGCTGATCGCCCCGGCCACCGCCAACACGATATCCAAGATCGCCTGCGGCATTGACGATACGCCGGTCACCACCATGGCCACGGTGGCCCTGGGTTCCGGGGTTCCGGTTCTCATCGCCCCGGCCATGCACGGGGCCATGTTCCACAACCCAATGGTGGCCGAGAACATGGAGAGACTGAAAAAGGCGGGCGTAGGGTTCGTCGGACCCCGCTTCGAGGGCAGGAAGGCCAAGATAGCCGTGCGCGAGGAGATCGTGCACGCGGTCATCCGCAAGCTGTCGGAAGGACTGATGAGGGGGCGGCGATTGCTGATCATCGGCGGCTCCTCCGCGGAGAGCATGGACGACATGCGCATCGTCACCAACCGAGGGACCGGGGAGACCGCCGTGGAGCTGGCCCTGGCCGCCTACCATCAGGGCGCGGAGGTCGAGCTGTGGATGGGGCGCTGCTCGGTGGACCTGCCCCAGTTCATACCCACCATGCGCTTTGAGAGCCTGGCCGATCTGGAGGGCATGATCGCCGGGATCGACCACGAGATGGTGGCGGTGCCTGCCGCGCTATCCGACTTCACCTTCGACCGGAAGAGGGGGAAGCTCCCCTCGGAGGCCAAGGCCACCAAGCTGCAGCTGAGGTCCGTCCCGAAGATGCTGCCGCTCATCGTCGAGAGGTGCGGAAAGGTGATAGGCTTCAAGGCCGAGTCCGGGGTCGGGATGGAGGAGTTGCTCAAGGAGGCCCTGGATTCATTGGAACGCAATCACCTGCAGGCGGTGGTGGCCAACGACCTGAGGGACGTGAAGAAGGGCAGGACCAAGGTGGTCTTCGTGCGTTCCGGTCATCAGGCCGAGATCGAGGGCAGCAAGGCCGAAGTGGCCCGTCAGCTGATAAAGGAGTTGTCAGGCATATGAGAGCGAAGGTGTTTTGTCCGGGGCATATCACCGGCATGTTCCAGGTATGCCATCACGAGGACGTCCTGACCTGCGGCTCCCGCGGGGCCGGCCTCAGCATATCGCTGGGCGTGGTCAGCGAGGTGGAGGTCAGCGATGGATCGGGCAGGGTCGAAATCTGGCTGAACGGCCTCAAGGCCGAGGCCCCGGTGACCGAGCACGCGGTTCGCGCCCTGCTGAAGGACCGCAGGCTGGACGTTCATGTGCGCAACGAGCTGCAGCTGCCCCTGGCGCAGGGTTTCGGCACCAGCGCCGCCGGTTCGCTGTCCGCGGCCTGGG
>JAXGRO010000037.1:0-4937 GCA_040765825.1 Methanomassiliicoccales archaeon | reverse complement strand
CATCTGGCTCAACGGCCTCAAGGCCGAGGCCCCGGTGACCGAGCACGCGGTGCGCTCGCTGCTGGGGGATCGCCCTCTCGACGTGCAGGTGCGCAACGAGCTGCAGCTGCCCCTGGCCCAGGGCTTCGGGACCAGCGCCGCCGGCTCGCTGTCCGCGGCCTGGGCCCTGGCGCATATACTGGAATTGCCCAAGGAGGCGGCCTACGGGGCCGCGCACTCCGCGGAGATCGCCAACCGCACAGGGATGGGCGACGTCTCGGGAATATTGCGCGGGGGCATCGAGCTGCGCAGGCTCCCGGGACTCCCGCCGGTGGGGCGCGTGGAGCGCATGAACGGGCACATGGAGCTGGTGCTGGCGGTGGTCGGGCCGTCCATACCCACGGCGGAGATGCTGCGCCAGGAGGAGGTCATGCGGCGCATCAATGAGGTGGGGGGAGGATGCGTGGACCGGCTGGCCCAGGAACCCACCCTGGAGAACTTCTTCCGCCTCTCCAACGAGTTCATGGAGGGCTCCGGGCTCTCCACGCCGGAGGTGCGCAGGGCGGTGTGGGAGGCCAAGAAGTGGGGCTGGGCCAGCCAGGCCATGATCGGCAACTCGGTGTTCGCCACCGGGCCGGACCTGGACCTGCTCACCGAGGCGCTGTCCGCGTACGGCAGCACCTACCGCTGCTCCGTGGACGTGAAAGGACCCAGGTTGATCTAGGTCACTCGTAGAGCGTGAACAGCTGGTCGTCCTGGCCCACGTCGAAAAGCCCGATGCGCGCCCCGCAGTCCAGCCATCCGTGGGCGTAGTTGACCGAGGCGAAGGCGTTGACCAGGTCCCCCTGTTGGGAGAAGTGCACGGCGTCGGAGTAGTACGTCCTGGCCATCTCCAGGAAGGATTCCGCGAGCTTGCGGTTGAACGAGCGCTCGGGAGCGGCCACGGACACCTTGTCCAGGGCCCGCTTGGTTATGCCCAGATACCGCTCCAGATGCTCCTTGGATATGGTGTCCCGCATCTCATAGCCTCTTGGAGGGGATGATCTCCACGCTCTCCCCGCCGTGGCGGCTCTGGCGCGGACGGACCTCCACGAACAGGGGCATCTGTATGTTGCCGCCCATGATCAGCGCCACGCCGATCGGCAGCCGCTGTATCTCGTCCTCCATGCCCGCCTGCAGCCCCTCCACGGACGAGGAGATGGCCTTCAGGTCGTTGGGGTTGGTGACCTTGAGTATCATCTGGGTGTTGCACTGGGACAGCACGTTCTTGTCGATCTTGGCCGCCCTCTGCGAGATTATCGTCAGTCCCAGGCCGAACTTGCGGCCCTCCGCGGCGATGGTGCGGAATATCTTGGAGCAGGAGGTGGTGCCCTGCTGGGGGCAGAAGTTGTGCGCCTCCTCGGCGATTATCATCATCGGGGGTATCTTGCCCAGCTTCCGCAGCTCGAACATGGCCGTGGCCAGGCGGGTGACGATGAGCTCCTGGATGTCCGGAGGCGTGCCCTTCAGGTTGATGATGGTGGTCTTCCCCTGGGTTATGAGCTCGTCTATCTTGGTGCCCTGCGGGGCGAAGATGTTCACCTCGTTGAGGTAGGCCAGCTCGGCGATCAGCGTCTGATTGTTGGCGTCCTCGTCGGACTCCAGCATGCCGATTATGTCCTTGAGGCCGTAGTCCTTCTTGACGGCCTTCAATCCGTCTATGGCCTTGCGCAGCGCGTTCAGGTACACCTTGCCGTTCTTGATGGTGGTGAGAGCCAGCAGATCGCGCGCGTCTATGTTGGCCAGGGTGAACTTCAGGGGCTTGGCGTCCTTGTTGATGGTGGTGTCGGTGGCGAACTCGCAGATCTTGTCCGCGAAGCCCACGGGCTCGATGCCGAAGTCCCGCTTGCCGGGCATGACCGAGCCCACGTCGCGCATCGCGCCGTATTCCCCGTGCGGATCCAGGATGAGCACGGTCACGTCGTGCTTCATCAGCTCCTCGACCAGGTCGCCGCACAGGAAGGACTTGCCGCCCCCGGTCTTGGCCAGGATGCTGACGTGCTTCTGCACCATGGCGTTGATGTCCACCTCCACGTTGATGTCGTAGCCGAAGAGCTTGCCCAGGTAGGCCCCGGTGGGCGTGCCCTCCTTCAGCCCGATGACGTCCTTGATGAGCTGGTCCTTGGCCCGGTAGACCATGTCCCCGGCCTTGAACGGCGAGCGCGGGACCTGCAGCAGCTTGCGCTCGTCCCGGTAGCCTAGGATGGATATCTTGGCGATGACGATCTCGTCGATGTCGATGTCCATGCCCTCGCTGAGTTTCTTGGCCTTGTCCAGGGTCAGATCGGTCTTGCGCTCCATGTCGGAGACCTGTCCGAGGACCCAGCCGTGGGACTGGTGCACCACCTGGATGTAATCCATCTTCTGGAGGTCCCCCAGCACGCGCAGGTGGAAGGACGTCGCGCCCACGTTGCCGTAGATTATGCCCACGCCGTCCAGATGCCCGTACTTCTCGTCCTCCAGGGTGTGCTGGGAGGGCTGCCTCTCCCGGTGCACCACCTCCTCGTCCGGAGTTCCCACGTCCTCGACGTCGTCGTCCAGGACCTCTTCTTCCACGAACACTTCCTCCTCCTCTTCCGAAGGGAGGGCGGCCTTACCGCTGGACTCTGAAATAGAATTGGTTTGCATTCCCATCCGCTTTAGATATAAGAGGCGCACGATAAATAGGTTGGGGAGGTCGTGTCAGGACCGCCGGCGGACAGGCTTGGTGCGCGCCCGCACCCAGCTCCGAGGAATCACTTAATAACCGGGAATTTCATCTCCGGGCGATGATAGTCATAGGTGGCTCCGCCTCCACTAACCTGGCCAAGGACCTGGCCAAAGAGATGAACGCCGAATACGTCCAGGCCATCACCAAGACCTTTCCCGACGGCGAGACCTACGCGCGGATCGACCGCGAGGCCCTGCGCGGCGAGGTGGTCATCGTGCAGAACTCCTACCCCAACGACAAGCTGGTGGAGCTGCTCCTGCTGCAGGACGCCGCTTTGGGGCTGGGAGCGGAGAAGGTCACCTGCGTCATCCCCTACTTCGGCTACGCCCGGCAGGACGAGCGCTTCAACCGCGGCGAGCCGCTGTCGGCCAAGGTCATGGTCGACCTCATCCAGATGAAGGCCGACAAGGTCATCCTGGTGGACATCCACAACCCGGCCATCATGGACTGGTTCACCAAGGCCAAGGTGAGGGACGTGCACGCCGCCCCCTGCGTGGGGGACTTCTTCAAGGAGTTCGGGGTGGACCTGGTGCTGGCCCCGGACGAGGGAGCGCTGAAGCGGGCGGGCTGGACGGCCGAGCGTCTGGGAGTGGACTGGGACTACCTGGTCAAGACCAGGCTGTCCGGGACGCACGTGCACATGACCCCCAAGAACATCGACGCCAAGGACCGCAAGGTGCTGATCGTGGACGACATCATCTCCACCGGGGGGACCATCGTGGCCGCCACCGAGGAGCTGAAGCGCCTGGGCGCGCGCAGCGTCATGGCCGCCTGCACCCACGGGCTTTTCGTCGGCAACGCCATGGACAACCTGAAGAAGTACGTGGACAAGCTGGCCTGCGCCAACACCCTGGAGAGCGAGGTGGCGCAGATATCTGTCGCGCCGGAAGTGGCCAAGGCCATATCGGACTAGGGCTGGCAAAGCATTAAAGCGGTACCGTTCATTCCGTTCCTCCGAGCACGGGGTGTGGCACATGAGGAAGCAAGAGGACTTCAGCGAGTGGTACAACGAGATCGTTGAGCTGGCGAATCTCACCGACAAGCGCTACCCGATCAAGGGCATGAACGTCTGGACGCCCTACGGCTGGAAGATCATGCGCTTCATCGACACCTACATCCGAGAGGAGTGCGACGCCACCGGGCACGACGAGGTCTGCTTCCCCCTGCTCATCCCGGAGACGGAGTTCAAGAAGGAGAAGGACCACATCAAGGGCTTCGACGCCGAGGTGTACTGGGTCACGCACGCCGGACTGAACGAGCTGGACGTTCGTCTGCTGCTGCGCCCGACCAGCGAGACGGCCATGTATCCCATGTTCGCCCTGTGGGTGCGCTCGCACACCGACCTTCCGCTCAAGACCTACCAGCTGGTCAACACCTTCCGCTACGAGACCAAGCAGACCCGGGCGTTCATACGGGTGCGCGAGATCCACTTCTTCGAATCGCACACCTGCCATACCGACGAGGAGGACGCCCAGCGCCAGGTGGAGGAGGACTTCGTGATCCTGGAGAACATCATGGGGCACCTGTGCCTGCCCTACTTCCTGCTGCGGCGCACGGAATGGGACAAGTTCCCCGGGGCCTACTACACCGTGGGCGTGGACACCCTGCTGCCGGACGGACGCAGCCTGCAGTTGGGCTCGATCCATCACTACCGGGAGAACTTCTCCCGTCCCTTCAACATCACCTACGAGGACGAGAAGGGCGAGCATAAGTTCGCGCACCAGACCACCTTCGGCATGTCCGAGAGGCTGGTGGGCGCGGTCGTCGCCGTGCACGGGGACGACAAGGGGCTGGTGCTCCCGCCGGACATCTCCCCGTTCCAGGTGGTCATCATCCCCATACTGGCCAAGGGCAACGTGGAGAAGGTCGCCGAGGAGTGCCAGAAGCTGCGGCAGGAGCTGGCCTCCGCCGGTCTGCGCGTCAAGCTGGACGACAGCGACGAGCGCCCGGGCAGCAAGTTCCACAACTGGGAGATACGCGGCGTCCCGCTGCGGCTGGAGATGGGCATGAGGGACATCGAGGGCGGAAAGGTGGCCTTAGCCCGCCGGGACACCGGCGCCAAGGGCACCCTGGAGCGGGAGAACGTGGCCTCGCAGGTGCGCGAGGTGCTGCAGACCATCTCCGCGGACATGCGCGCCAAGGCCATGGCCGCCTCGAACAGCGCCATACAGGACCTGGACTCGCTGGACAGCCTTCCGGACAAGGTGGT
>JAXGRO010000036.1:0-5552 GCA_040765825.1 Methanomassiliicoccales archaeon | reverse complement strand
AGGTACCGGTCCTGCTGGACAAGTTCCCCATCGAAGCGAGCGACGACCCGCAGGGCTATTGCGAAAGTTGCCCTCCCCTGCTCGACCGAGTGCTGGTGACCATCGATCTCAGCAAGGCCTCCCGGTCCATGTTGCCCTTCGTGCAGCAGCTCATCGATGCCGGGGTCAAGAAGATGACCCTGTTCCACGTCGTCCAATCATCGAAGTACAGCATGGCCGACGACAGGCGCTTCCAGGAGGTCAGGCTGAGGATGGAGGCTTACCAGGCCAAACTGGACGCCAAGGGTTGCGAGATCGACGTGCATCTGCATTTCGGGACCACCACGTACAACATCCTGGAGGCGGCAAGGGAGATCGACGCCACGCTGATAGTCCTGGGGACCACGGGAAAGGGCTACCTGAGGGGCGCGACGCTGGGCTCCACCTCGGAGGAAGTGGTGAAAGGTTCCACCAGGCCGCTGCTGCTCATCCCCTCGTGATCAGAAGAGATGCTCCTTTTCGTTCAGTTCCCGAATGCGCTGCCTCAGCTTCTCGCCGTAGACCGGATGTTTTAAGGCGAGCTCGAACTGCGAGTTGAGCCATCCGGGGATGTCCCCGATGTCATAGCGTTTCCCGACGAACTCCCAGGCTAGCATGCCCTCCTTCTGCTGAAGAAGGCGCAGAGCGTCGGTCAGCTGCACCTCCCCGTTGTAACCGGGGGGCGTGTTCTCCAAACATTCGAATATGCCCGGCGTCAGGACGTAGGTCCCGGCGATGCACAGGTCGGAGGGGGCCTCCTCTGGTTTGGGTTTCTCGACCAGGTCCTTGATATCGTACAAACGGTCCTCCAACTTCACCGCGTCCAGGACGCCGTAGTCCTTGACCTTGTCCCCGGGCACTCGCTCCGCGGCGATGACCGATTTTCCGGTGCGGGCGTGCACCTGCATCAGCTGCTTGACCACTGGTACCTCGGAGACATGTATGGTATCGCCGAGCATCACCGCGAACGGTTCGTCCCCGACGTGATGCCTCGCTTGGTACACCGCATCGCCCAGTCCGCGCTGCTCGTGCTGGCGGATATAATGCAGATCGGCCAGGTCGTGAAGTCCGCTTATGCTGTCCAGCAGCGCCTTGCGGTTGCCGTTCTTGAGGATGGTCTCCAGCTCGAAGGCCCGGTCGAAATGGTCCTCTATGGTCCGCTTATGACGGCCGGTGACGATGATGATGTCCCTGATGCCGGCCTTGACCGCTTCCTCGACCACGTACTGGATGACCGGTTTATCGATGACCGGGAGCATCTCCTTAGGCTGCTCCTTGGTCAGAGGGAGGAACCTCACTCCCCATCCAGCCGCCGGAATGACCGCCTTCATGACTACCAGCATATCCCTTCGTAGTTATTGGTTTTTGTCACGCCCCGGCCGTCGACCACCAGCATGCTCCCGTACAGCGCAGGGTCGGAGAGCTCCTGCCACTCGGTAAGGATCAGCGCGGCATCCGCCCCCTTCAGGCATTCCCTGGCCGAGGCGCAGTAGGTTATCGTCGGGAACTCCCGCCGGAAGTTGTCCATGGCCTGGGGGTCGTAGGCCCGGACCTTGGCGCCCTTCCGAAGCAGCTCGGCCACCACGGTCAGCGAGCTAGCTTCCCGGATGTCATCGGTGCCGGGCTTGAAGGCCAGGCCCAGGACGGCCACCGTGCTCCCGTAGACCTCGGTGTGCCTCTCCAGCAGCTCGATGACCCGCCGGGGCTGCCTTTCGTTCACCGACAGGGTGGCGTCCAGCATGTCCGTGCGGACCCCTAATGTATGTGCCTGCGCCCTGATCGACCGGACGTCCTTGGGGAAGCAGGAGCCTCCGAAGCCGCATCCGGCCTTGAGAAATAACGGACCGACCCGGGGGTCCATGCCCACCCCCTTGGCCACCTCTCGGAAGTCCAGCCCGAGCGATTTGCATAGGTTCCCCAGCTCGTTGACCAGGGATATCCTGGCCGCCAGGAAGGCGTTGGAGGCCATCTTGATCATCTCTGCCGTGGAAGGGTCGGTGCGCAGGACCGGCGCCTCGATCCGGTGATAAAGCGAGGCGACCTCCTGATACGATCGATCGTCCAGAGCCCCGATGACCACTCGGTCCGGGTTCAGAAAGTCCTTGACGGCCATGCCCTCCTTCAGGAACTCAGGGTTCATGGCCAGGCCGAGATCGTCCGGCGATAGGCCAGAGGTCTTGAGAAGCAACGGACCCACCACGTCCCGGGTGGTGTTCGGGGGGACGGTGCTCTTGACCACCACGGTGTGTCGTCCCTTCTTTCTAGACAGCGCCTTGCCCAGGTCCTCCGTGGCCTTCAGGAGGTACTTCAGGTCCAGCGAGCCGTCCTCGTGGGAGGGGGTCCCCACGCAAAGGAAGGTGATGTCAGTTCCGGGAACCTCAGAATAATCACTGGTGGCCCGGAACGATCCGGATGCCAGGTGGCTACGGAGCATATCCTCCAGCCCCTCCTCGAATATCGGCGGTGTGCCGGCGTTGATGCTCTCCACCTTGGCTTTGACGGTGTCTACGCACAGCACCCGGTGGCCGAGCTCCGCGAAGCACACCCCGGACACCAGCCCGACGTAACCAGTACCGATTATGGAGACGTACGTACCCTTCACCAGCAGTGTGAACGCCCTCGGATTATATAATCTGCTCCAGCCTGACGTCCAGATGAAGAACGCCCATGCCTGGTGTAGGTTCCGATATAATCTATAAATTCTCCCTGGGGGTTAAGGTAAAATGTGGATAGGACTTGAACGAACTGCAGCAGGTTCAGCTCTCCATCCTTCAGGAGATGGACAGGGTCTGCCGTAAGAACGGCATCAGGTACTTCCTGTTCTCCGGCACCCTGCTGGGGGCCGTCCGTCACAAGGGCTTCATCCCCTGGGACGATGACATAGACGTGGTGCTGCTGAGGGACGAGTACGAACGCTTCGTGCGCCTTCCCCCGGAGGAGTTCGATCCCAACTTCTTCCTGCAGACCAGCGATTCCGACCCGGAGTACCATAACGTCTACGCTAAGCTCCGGCGGTCCGACACCACCTACGTGGAATCGTACATGGACCACCGACGCATAAACCACGGCGTATTCATCGACGTCTTCCCGTTGGACGGAGTCCCCTCCAACCGTTTCCTGCAGGCCCTTTTCTGGTATCCCGTCTCCGTCCTCGGCTACACCGCCAGCCTCAAGGCCTTCAAGAAGGAGCCCAAGCCCCATCTGATCTTCCCCTTCGAGCTCTTCAAGGCGATGAGCCCCATGGGCGGAGCGTCGATGATGAGGGCCTACGGAAAGCTGATGGGCATGTTCGACCTCCGCCGGTCGGACAAGGTCGGCTTCCTCACCCACGCCGGATTCCCGCTCCGCCACGTGGTGTACGAGAGGTCGTGGTTCGACCGCACGGTGGAACTCGAATATGAGGGCCTTCCCATGCCGGCGCCGGGAGAGCACCACCAGGTCCTCACACAGCTCTTCGGGGAGTACATGACCCCTCCTCCGGAGGAGAAGCGCGTCTCGCACCACGGGGCCACCCTGATCGACCTGGACCGTCCTTACGACAAGACATTCCACGAGATTTAATAATCTGGAACGGGATTGTCCGGCGAACCATGATCATAACAGCGATTATCCTGGCGGGCGGGGTGGGCGAGCGCTTCGGGACCGAGGTACCCAAGCAGTTCGTCAAGCTCTCCGGCAAGCCCATAATCGGGCATACCCTGGACACCTTCGAGGGGAACCGTTCCATCGACCACGTGGTCGTGGTGGTCAACCGCCGGTACCTGGACCAGGCGCGTTCGTTGGTGAAGGAGTACGGCCTGCGGAAGGTGAGGTCGGTGGTGCCGGGCGGCGCCACCCGTCAAGCATCATCGTACGAAGGTCTGAAGGCTTGCCCGGAGGGCACCACCCACGTGCTCATCCACGACGCCGTGCGCCCCTTCGTGGACGACGACATCATCGACCGCTGCGTCTCCTCCTTCCAAGATCATAAGGCGGTGGACGTCTGCCTGGCCTCCACCGACACCATCGTGGAGATCGACGGAAGCCAGAACATCTCCGGAATACCTCTCCGTTCCACGCTCCGTCGCGGGCAGACCCCGCAGGGATTCGATCTTCAAGTTATCCTTAAGGCGCATCAGCTGGCCCTGGAGAAAGGCTTCACCGACTCCACCGACGACTGTAACCTGCTGGTGCGTTCCAAGCTGGCTCCGGTACATACCATAGAGGGCTCGCCCTACAACATCAAGATCACCGACCCGCTGGACATCTTCCTGGCCGAGCGCATCTTCCAGCTGCGGAGGCGGAACCTGTCTCCGCTCTCGCGCGAGGGGCTGTCCTCCTATCTGGACGGCAAGGTGCTGGTCGTGTTCGGAGGCAGCTCCGGCATCGGGAAGAGCATCTGCGATCTAGCGAGGGGTTCCGGCGCCACCGCTGTGTCGCTCTCCCGCTCCAATGGAGTGGACATCACTGACGCCGGTAGGGTCAAGGCCGCCCTGGATAAGGTGGCCGAGGACCACGGCCACATCGACGCGGTGCTGTTGTGTTCGGCGGTAATGCACCACGGAAGGCTGGCCGAAGCAGAGGACCATCACATCCTCGATCAGGTGCAGATCAACCTGGCAGGGAACATCCTGGTCTCCAAGTACGCCATCCCTCACCTGGCGAAGAGCAAGGGAAAGCTGGTCTTCTTCGCTTCCAGCTCCTATACCAAGGGGCGGGAGGGGTACGCGGTGTACAGCGCCACCAAGGCGGCCATCGTGAACCTCATGCAGGCCCTGGCCGACGAGCTCAGCGGACAGGTGGACGTCATAGCCATCAACCCGCAGCGGACCCGTACGCCGCTGCGCGTCTCGAACTTCGGCGAGGAGGACCCCGGCACGCTGCTGAGCCCGGAGTTCGTGGCCATGCGCACCCTGGGCGCCATGGCCTCCGGCCTCACCGGGAGCGTGTTCGACATCTCGCTCACCGACGAGGCCGGAAAGGGTAAGTGATCCCCGGTCGCATCACTCCTTCTTTTCCTCCGGCGCCGACTGCTCGGCCTTCTTCTTCTCCTTGGCCGCCCTCTTCTCCTCCTTCGCCTTCTCCTTGACCGCCTTGCGTTCCTCCTTGGCCTTGCGCTGAGCCTCCTTACGTACCTTACGCTCCTCGCGCAGGTCCTTGGGGAATCCGGCGGCCTTCCACTCCGGGCGGTAGAGGATCAGCTCCAGCACGTAGTAGACGATCCAGAGAGCGGTGCCGACCATGATCAGCATGAGCAGCTTGGCATAGTCCAGCTTGATCGATATCTCCTCGATCGAATCGAAGACGAACCTCCCTTCCAGGCCCAGCACCCATATCCAGTACAGGGTGAGCAGCACCATGACCAGGGCAGGCAGGAATCGGGAGAAGGAGCCCTTGGGGTAGAACCCCTTGAAGAAGGCCAGGAAGGCCAAGGGCACGCCGAGCATGACCATGTAGGCGGCGATGTCGTCCAGGTTGGACATCATGGAGTCCACCTCCTCCACGTTCAGGGAGGAGAACCCGGCCTTCATCAGGATGATGACGATCAGCGGGAT
>JAXGRO010000035.1:0-7235 GCA_040765825.1 Methanomassiliicoccales archaeon | reverse complement strand
CCATGGCCCCGGTCGTGGCCAAACTGCAAGATGCGATTGGAATTCAGAACGTAAAGACCAGCAAGATGGAGAGGCTGCTCTACAGTCATGACCTCGCCCCCCTCCCCAGCGTCGCCCAGCTGGCCTTCAAGAACCTCCCGGACATCGTGGTCCGGCCTCACACCACCGATGACGTGGTCAGGATAGTCAAGATCGCCGCGGAGGAGAAGGTACCGATCACCCCTCGGGGAGCTTCGACCTGGGGATTGGGCGGTTCCACCCCCGTCTTCGGCGGTATACTAATCGACATGTCCGGCGGCATGAACAAGATACTGAAGGTCGACAAGGAGAACCTCTGCATCAAGGCCCAGGCCGGATGCACCTGGAAGCAGGTCATGGACGCCGCAGAGGAGAATGGCATGATGCTGGGCGGATACCCCAGCTCCTTCCCCTCGGCCACCCTGGGCGGATGGATATCCGTGAACGGTGTGGGCATGGGCTCCATGAAGTACGGGACCAGCGGTGACCTGGTCCGGAACATGGAGGTCGTGATGCCGGACGGCACCATGGTGGAGACCGGTTACGACCTGATAGTCGACAATGAGACGGGCTACAACCTCAACCGCCTGATCGTGGGCGCTGAGGGCACCCTGGCCCACATATGCACCGTCACCTTCAAGCTGGAGCCCGCTCCGGAGGTCATGAGGTCCCTCACCTATGCCTTCCCGACCCTCAAGGAGGCCGGACAGCCCATGAGGGACATCCTGCGCTCCCGGGTCCGCCCGCTGCACCTCGGGTTCAGCGACCCCAACCACTTCGAGCTGCTCAGGAAGGCCGGCAAGCACGCCATCGAGGACGGTGCCGTGCTGAACATACAGCTGGAGGGGGACAAGGAGATCGTGGCCTGGGAGGAGAAGAAGATCGACGAGATCATGGCCAAGTACAACGGCAAGAAGCTCTCCGACGAGGTCGCCGTGCACGAGTGGGACGAGCGCTGCTACGAGTACAGGTGCCGCGAGGTGGGCATCGGCAGCATCCCCGGAGAGGTGGTCGTTCCGGCCAACAAGTTCGAGGACGTGGTGGACTACTGCTACGGTCTGCACAAGGACCTGAAGCTCACCGGGGCCATCATCGGCTCGGTGGTGGACCGCAACACGGTCATGTTCATGCCCTACTACCTGTTCAACCCGGACGACCTGCCGCAGATGACCGCCTTCGGCTTCAACGCCAAGCTGGCCAACTACTCGCTGACCATCGGCGGCCGCCCGCTGGGCTTCGGGGCCTTCTTCGCCTCCAACCTGGACCCCATCAGGGGATCGGGCGCGAAGTACATCCGCTCCATAAAGAAGCTCATCGACCCGGACGACATCATGAACCCCGGGAAGCTGACCGGGACCACCCTGCGCTACGGCATCAAGATCCCGCCGGCGCTGTTCCAGCTGGGCATGGGGGCCATGGGCATCATTAAGAAGGCCATCGCCACCGAGGGCGAGGTGGCCGAGGCCCAGGAGGCCTACGCCCAGGAGCGCGCCAACATGGAGCGCGACGGAAGGCACAAGAGCCACTAAACCTTATGGCGGGCCACACGCCCGCTACTCATCCACTTTTTATTTAAAATGGGGGAAGGGAAACGGTTTTACCTCAGTTCTTGACGTACTTCTCAGGGTCGGAATCGAACTTCCTCTTGCATCCGGGGGCGCAGAAGTAGTACTTCTTGCCCTTGTGCTCCGAAACCCACTTGGCGCCCTTCTCGTCAACTTCCATCAGGCATATGGGGTCTATGGCCATTCATTCACCTCCCTTGCGCTTTATCTCCGGCGTGTACCGCTTCAGCAGCGCGGCGTTGGACACCACGGACACCGAGGAGAAGGCCATGGCCGCAGCGGCGATGATGGGGGACAGCAGGATCCCGAAGAAGGGGTAGAGCACCCCGGCGGCCACCGGAATTCCCGCGGTGTTGTATCCGAAGGCCCAGAAGAGGTTCTGCCTGATCTTCCTCATGGTCCTGCGGCTAAGCTGCATGGCCGCCACCACGTCCCTGGGGTCGTCCTTGATGAGCACGATGTCCCCGGCCTCCACGGCCACGTCGGTGCCCGAGCCGATGGCCAGCCCCACGTCGGCCTGGGCCAAGGCCGGGGCGTCGTTGATGCCGTCCCCGACCATGGCCACCACCCGCCCCTCCTTCTGCAGGCGGGCCACCTCCCTGGCCTTGTCCCCGGGCAGGACCTCCGCCAGCACCTTCTCGATGCCCAGCTGGTCGGCTATGGCCCTGGCGGTGCGCCGGTTGTCCCCGGTGAGCATGACCACCTCCACGCCCATCCCCTTCAGGGCCTGGACGGCCTCCTTGGCCGTGGGCTTCAGGACGTCGGCGATGCCCACCGCCCCGCACAGCCTGCCGTCGATCAGCACCAGCACCGCGGTCATGCCCCGCTCCTCCAGCGAGGTGATCTCTTTCTCCCGATCGCCAAGATGGACCTCCAGGTCCTGCATCAGGGGGCGGTTCCCGACCACCACCTGGCGCCCGTTCACCGTGCCGCGCACACCCTTGCCGGCCAGGCTCTCAAAGCCCTGCACCTCACCTAGGGGCGCCCCATCGTTCCTGGCGCGGCGCACGATGGCCTCGCCCAGCGGATGTTCCGAACCCACCTCTACGCTGGCCACCATGGCCATCATGTCCGGGCAGGTATCGAAGCTCAGCACCTCCACCACCTCCGGCTCGCCCTTGGTCAGGGTCCCGGTCTTGTCGAAGACCACCGTCTGCACCCTTCCGGCTATCTCCAGGGACTCACCGCCCTTGATCAGGATGCCGTTCTCCGCGCCCTTCCCGGTGCCCACCATTATGGCCGTGGGCGTGGCCAGGCCCAGGGCGCACGGGCAAGCGATGACCAGCACGGTGATGAAGATGGTCAGGGAGAAGGGGAAGGCCGGCTCGGTCACCTCGAAGGCGTCCACGCCCACGAAGAACCAGATGAGGAAGGCTGAAAGGGCGATGGTTATCACCGCGGGGACGAACACCGCCGCGACACGGTCGGCCACCCTCTGCACCGGCGCCTTGCTCACCTGGGCGTCCTCCACCAGCTTCACGATCTGGGCCAGGGCTGTGTCCTTTCCCACCTTGGTGGCCCTGGCCTTCAGCAGGCCGTTCTTGTTGATGGTGGCCCCGATAAGCGCCGAGCCCTCCTCCTTGCTCACCGGGATGCTCTCCCCGGTGATTATGCTCTCATCGACCGAGGAGCGCCCCTCCAGCACCACCGCGTCGGTGGGCACCTTCTCCCCAGGGCGTATTATCATGACGTCGCCGACGTCCAGCTCGTCCGTGGACACCTCCACCTCCTGCCCGTCCCGCATGATCCGCGCGGTCCTGGCCTGCAATCCCATCAGGCGCTTGATGGCCTCGGAGGTGCTGCCCTTGGCCTTGGCCTCCAGGTATTTGCCGAAGAGGATGAGGGCGATGATCATGGCCGAGCTGTCGAAGTAGACATGCTCCAGGGTCACCAGCCCGGGGAAGAACATCACGGCCACGCTGTAGAAGTAGGCCGCAGAGGTGCCCACGGCGATCAAAGTGTCCATGTTGGCGCTGCGGTTCCGCATGGCCTTGTACGCCCCGATGTAGAACTGGTATCCGGCGATGAACTGAACCGGGGTGGCCAGTGCGAACATGATCAGGTTGCCCCATTCCATCAGGAAGTGGTGCCATAGGTCGGTGAAGTCCATGAGCAGCATGACCAACATGGTGGGCACCGCCAGGGACAGGGAGAGGACCAGGAGCGCCCTCTGCCTGCTGGTCTCCCTCTCGCGCATCTCCCTCTCCACGTCCAGGGTCTGGGCCTCCAGCACCTCGTACCCGGCATCCTGCACGGCCTTCTTGATCTGGGCCACCCGCACCTTCTGCGGATCGTAGCGCACGGAGAGCCTCTCGGTGACCAGGTTCACCGTGGCCGAGAGAACGCCGTCCAACTCTCCCACCACCTCCTCGATGGTCTGGGCGCATACCGCGCAGGTCATCCCGGAGATGGACAGGGTGAGCTCGTTGATTATGACACCATACCCGGCATCCTCCACGGCCTTGCGCATGGTCTGCAGGTCCACCTTCTCCGGGTCATAGGTGACCGTGGCCCGTTCCGTGGCCAGGTTGACGTCGGCCGAGGTCACGCCCTCCAGTTGTCCCAGTGACTCGCCGATGGTTCCCGCGCAGGTCGCGCAGGTCATCCCGGTCACGGAGAACGTGGCGCTACGGCGCCTGCCCCCCTCCTTGTCGCCCTCGCTCATCGAGGAAAGAACGATGGACAAGAATCAAATAGGTTTTGACCGAACTATCGTGTGGCGATAACGTCGATCTCCACCGCCGCCCCCTTGGGCAGGGCGGCCACCTGCACCGCAGTGCGGGCCGGAAAAGGCTCGGTGAAGAACTCGGCATAGACCTGGTTAACTGAGGAGAAGTCCCCCAGGTCGGTCAGGTAGACCGTGACCCTGAGCGCCTTAGACAGGGAACTTCCCGCTCCCCGCAGCACGGCCTGAAGATTGAGCAGTGCCTGACGGGCCTGGGCCTCCGTTCCCGAGGGCAGGGTTCCGTCCTCCGGCACGATCCCCAGCTGCCCGGAGCAGAAGACCAAGCCCTGGCATTCCACGGCCTGCGAGTACGGTCCGATGGGCCCGGGGGCCTCATCGACCCTGATGGACCTCACAACCTTCCCTCCAGCACCCCAGGGAGATCGGCGACGCTTTGCATGAGCACCTCCGGCCTCAGCCTCTCCCATACATCCAGGCCATGGGAGCCGGTGAGCACCGCGGCGAAGGGGGTCTCAGCGCCCCTGGCGCAAAGATAGTCGGTCTCGTGGTCTCCCACGAACAGGCAGGAGAGGTTGCTCAGGGAGAGGCTCCGAAAGACCCTCTGGAGGGCCAGGGGGTTGGGCTTGGCCTCGGTGAGCGGGTGATCGTCCCGGCACAGCACGGTGTGGAAGCAGCCCTCCAGGCCTGCGGCCCGCAGCGCCCTTTCGGTGTAGGCCCGGCTGCCCCTGGTGAGCACCGCGGCCCCTATGCCCCACCTCTGCAGGTACTCCAGCGCCGAGGCGGCCCCTGGCACGGCCAGGGTCTCCTCCACCCTGGCCATCTCCACCTCCGCGCTCACACGGTTCAGGTCCGCCTCCAGACGTTCCGCCCATCCATCTTGGCTGTGTATCTTGAAGTAGGCGTAGGCGCGCACGATGCTCTCGTTGACCCTTCCGCTGGGGTCCAGAATATCCTGGGGAAGCCCATGCTGGAGGAGTGTCTCCGCCACTTGGCGGTTCATCTCATGGAAATCGATGGTGCTCTGGATCAGGGTCCCGTCCATGTCGAAGACCACGGCCCTGAGCCCGCTCAGGTCCAGACCACCGTTAACCTTGACGTTCATGGTCGGGACACATCAATGCCTTCCGACTATAAATCATTCAAGGGAGTCGAGCAATATCTAACATCCAGTATGTCCGGGGTTGCATTTGGTCACTTTTGTATTTAAATCATTTTCGGTAGCATGCTCAAAGACCGTTTTTATAGGCACAATGCGAAACAGGTCATAGAAATTCATAATGGTGCTAAATATGATGGTGAGGAATCAGATATTGATCGGAATCGCGGCCCTCTTCGGGGCGGCTGCCGGGGCACTGCTTTTGGGGACCACCTTCGACCTGTCTGCGATGTTGCAGGCCATACCGTTCATAGATCCGCACGCGATCCCCTTCATCGATCCGCATGCCATACCGTTCATAGACCCGCACGCCATTTCTATCTGAAACGGTATCTGAAACCCCTTATGTGCACCTCAGGTGCACAACCTTCCCCTATTTTCCGCTACCTGTCTGAGCAGCTTCTCGTGACCTAGCCTCGTGGCGATGTCGAAAGCCTCGTCCAACAGGGCCATGGCCTCCTCGCGATCGTTGTTCTGGGCATAGATATCGGCGATCTCCATGAGCCATTGGCCCAGGCGGGCCGGGGCATCCAGCTTGCGCAGGATGTCAATGGAGCCCTCGAACTCCTCCCTGGCCTTGGTCCACTCCTTGCGATGGGTATGTATGTAGCCACCATAGAAACGAAGGGTGGCCTGCATCAGGGGGTCATTGAGCTTGGATGAGATGGGCAGGCATTGGCGGACCAGCTCCTCGGCCCCTTCCAGGTCCCCCTGGTACAGCTTGCACCCGGCCAGGCTGGAGGTTGCATATCCGACCGTGCTCAGGTCCCCCACGGCTCCGGCGAGCTCTGCGGCCCTCTCCAGGTAGACCATGCCCTCCTGGCTCCTTCCCATGGTGCAGAGATCGTTCCCGATGCTGGTGCTGGCCTTGGCCATCATCGTGGTGTCCCCCCGGCGCTCCAGGACCGACAGGGCCTCCTTCTTGTGGCGTATGGCCTCCGGGTACTCGCGCAGCGTGGCATGCGCCCTGCCGAGCCCGTACAAGGCCTTACCGAGGGCCAGGTCATCCCCGAGCTCCAGGGCGATCTCCTGGGCCCGGCGGAAGTGCTCCACCGCCTCCAGGTTGCGTCCGCGGCGCTCCAGGACCCCGCCCATATCGTACAGTATGTCCGCCACGCTGGAGAGGTCCCCGTTCCGTTCGGAGATCTCCAGACCCATGCCCAGGAAGTCCATGGCCTTCTCGTAGTCCGCGCGGTGCAGGTGTATGACCCCTATCATGCGGTTGATCTCGCTGATCACCCGGCCATCGAGCTGCACCGGCGAGGAGCGCTCCAGGGTATGTAGCGCCTCCATGGCCCGGTCCCACTCGCCCTGCATGAATAGCACCTCCCCCTGCAGCAGGTTTATCTCCACCAGGTCCTTCTTGGCCGTTCCCCCCATGTCGCGGGCCAGGCGCTCCAGCAATGGCGCGAACTGCGTAGCGTAGCCCTTGTTGATTATTGCCCTCCCGTCCCCTGCTGCGATGGCCACCGCGGTGGCGATGTCACCGGCCATGATCGAATGGTATAGGCCCTCAACACGGGCAGGGGCCGATGCGTCCTGGAGGTAATAACGGGCGGCCGCGCGGTGGTACACCCTTCTCTGCCTGGGGGTCAGGCGGGAGAGGGAGAACTCCCTGAGAAGGTCATGCATACCGATGAGCCGTCCAACAGACTCGTATATGATCGCCTTGGAAAGGAGCGAGTCCACGGCCTCGTAGCTGACGGCGTAATCGGCCCCGTCCAGCTCCACCCTCTCCACTCCCGCGGCCAGATGTATCTCCTCCTCCATTATGAAGAAGGCATCGATGAGCACCGGATATCGGAATATT
>JAXGRO010000034.1:0-7837 GCA_040765825.1 Methanomassiliicoccales archaeon | reverse complement strand
CTGCGCGGGCCAGGGCCCTTATGGCCGCCTGAGCGCCCGGACCGGGGGAGGTGGAGCGGTTGCCGCCAGGTGCGCGCACCTTGACGTGAATGCCCTCGATCCCCTTCTCCTTGGCTATCTCAGCCACCTTTTCCGCGGCCCTCATGGCCGCGTAGGGCGACGACTCGTCCTTGGCCGCCTTGACCACCATCCCGCCGGTGCACTTGGTTATGGTCTCGGCACCGGTGACGTCGGTCAAGGTGATGATGATGTTGTTGTAGCTGGCGAAAACGTTCGCGATTCCCCACTTACCCATCAGTTCACCTCCTCGGTCGGCAGCTCGGCCGGGACGTCCTCGACATCCTGGGCGGCCGCCTCAACATCCTTGGGCACATGCTTCACGAACTTCTTCTTGCCCATGTCCTTCTTGAACTCCGCGGCCTCGTCACGGCGTTCCTTTAGCGCGACGGCCTCCTTCTGGGCCTGCCTCAGCGGGTGCATCTCGTCTGCCACGGGGGACAGGGGGTTCAGAACGATCTTCTCCTCGTCCTCCCTGGTGACTATGTACCCGGGGATGGTGACCTTCTGATCGTCGATGCAGACATGGCCATGCACGATGAACTGCCTGGCCTGGCCCACGGTGGATGCCAGTCCCTTGTTGTAGACCACGGTCTGCAGGCGGCGCTCCAGCAGGGCTATGTCGGAAAGACCCAGAACATCGTCCAGTCTGGTGCCCTCCATGGGCAGGAGGCCGATCCTGGCGCACTTGCGCAGGAGATTCTCGGTCTCCATCTTGGCCTGGTGCTCGCCGGTCCTGAGGCGGGCCTGGAGGTCACGGGACTGCTTGCGCAGGTTCCTCAGTATGGTCTTGGCCTTCCACAGCTCCCTCTTGCTCTTCAGGCCGTACTGCTTGACCAGTATGGCCTCCTCCTTAATGCGCTCGCCCTGCCACGGGTGGGACGGGGTGTCAAAGCTCCTTCTTGGAAATTTAGGATCGCCCATCTTCAGACCTCCTCACTTCTTCGACGGCTGGGGTTTGGCCTTCGAGACACCCAGGGTCAATCCCTTCCTGCCGTTGGAACGGGTGCGCTGTCCCCGGACCTTGTGCCCGGTCTCGTGGCGCACGCCGCGGTAGCATCTGATCATCTTCAGGCGGTTCAGGTCGTCCTTCAGGACGATCTCCAGGTCCATGCCCACGATGTGCTGGTCCTCGCCGGTCTCGTAGTCGGCCTGGCGGTTGATGGCCCAGTTGGGGGCGTAATCGGAGTAGCTGGCGATGAGCTTTGCCAGCTCATCGGTCGTCGCCTCGTCCAAGTCTCCGATCCTGATCAGGCGGTCGACGCCTGCCTTGCGGACCACGACCTCTGCCACCCTCTTTCCCACACCTTTTATGCTCTGCAGGGCGACCACGGTAGGCTTTTTGCCATCAATGTCCGTGTTCACTATACGGACAATGTACCGGAAGTCGTCCTTCTCTTCAGTGTTAGTCTTCTTCGCTTCAGCCAAAGGTATCCCTCGCTGACGTTCGCGAATCGAATCTCGCCCTCGCGAAGTACGCCCCGCGCTCAAGCGCGCGGCTTGCAGTTCCCATCTCCGGATAGGGCTACCGGTCCGGGAACAAGTCCCTCTCAGGAGGAACTCCTTCAACAGTATCGATTCTGTCAGTGATGCCAATCCCAAAGGGCTATATAAGTATTCTGCAGGGAAAGGGGATATGGAGGGGTTTTCAGGGGGCGATCTCCCTGGAGACCACAT
Source organism: Methanomassiliicoccales archaeon (assembly GCA_040765825.1). GTDB lineage: Archaea > Thermoplasmatota > Thermoplasmata > Methanomassiliicoccales > UBA472 > UBA472. The sequence goes on along the minus strand of JAXGRO010000034.1, from coordinate 6,103 downwards.
CGAGGGCCTGGCAGAGCGCGTCCTTCAGCTTCTCGGGGTCCCCGCCCCCGCCCTGGGCGAAGTCGGGCTTGCCTCCCCCTCCCCCGCCCATGAAGGCCATTATGCCCTTCAGGGCCTTGCGGCAGTCCATGCGCACGTCGGGGGAGCATGTGACCAGCAGCTTGGCCCGGTCGCCCCTGACCCCGATGACCGCCACGGTCCCGGGCAGGGAGGAGAGCTTCTTGGACATGTCCTCGGGGTCCTCTCCGGGCAGTGCCTCATGTACCACCACCCGGATGTCGCCGACCCTGGGGGCTGCGTCCACCAGCCCCCTGATGCTCATCTCGTTGATGACCGCCGAGAGCTGCTCTATCCTCTTGCGCTGTTCGCGCAGCTCCTCCTCCTGCTTGGCCACGGCCTCGGGGAGCCTCTCCCCGGGAACGTTGAGCCGGTCCCCCAGATCCTCCACCAGGCGTTTATCGGCCTGCATGCCGGTCACCGCGGCCATTCCTGCGGTGTACTCGATGCGCACCACACCGTCCTGGATGCGCTTGGTGCGGGTGATGCGCACCGGCCCCACCATTCCGGTGTGGGAGCAGTGCAGTCCTCCGCAGGCCTCCGCGTCCAGTCCCTTCACGTCCACCACCCGGATGATCTTGCCGGGGACGGCTCCGCCCTGATACAGCCGGTAGCCGTGCTTGGCCTCGGCCTCGTCCCTCTGCATGAAGGTGATGCTGATGGGCAGGTCCTGCAGCACCACGCAGTTCACCTCGCTCTCCAGGAGGTCCCTCTGCTCTGAGCTCAGGTTCTCGTAATGGGTGATGTCCAGGCGGGCCTGGTCCACGGCCTTGTGGGCCCCGGCCTGCCAGACGTGGTTCCCGAACAGCCCCCTGGCCACCCCGTTGATCAGATGCGCGGCGGTGTGATGGCGCATGAGCTGCCTGCGGCGCGCCAGGTCGATGCTCCCCCGGACCCGGGAACCGATCTTCGGGTTCTCGCCCTCCACGAAGTGCACGATGGTGGTCTTGATCTTGATGACCCGGCAGACCCTCTTGCCATCAAGCATCCCCAGGTCCCATTCCTGCCCTCCTCCCTCGGGATAGAAGGCCGTCTGGTCCAGCACCACCCCGCCGTCGATCTCGGCGATGACCCTGCCCTCGAACTCGGTTAGTTCCGGATCTTCGTAATAAAGCATGCGGGTCTCGGGCATGGACTCCGGCCGTTCCTTGGCCATGACCTCGGCGGCCTCCGGCTTCTCGTGCCGGGCGGCCACCTGCATGTAGAAGTTGTCCGGGACGTCGATCTGGTCCGGAGCGAACTCCTTGGCGATCTCCGGGTTCAGGCCGTGGGAGTCGTAGAGCTCGATGAGCCTCTCGACCGAAAGCCTCTCCCCCTTCTTCAGGTCCCTGACCAGCCGTCCGACCAGCTGCTTCCCCCTTCCGAGGGTCTCGAAGTAACGATCCTCCTCCACCTGCACCAGTTCCAGGATGTCCTCGCGGTTCTCCTTCAGTTCCGGGAATATGTCCTGGAAGTGGTCGATCTGCCTTCCCACCGCTTCCGAGAGCCTTATGTCCAGGTCCAGGGAGCGTATGGAGCGCAGTGCGCGACGCACGAGCATCCTGGCGAAGTAGCCCTCGCGGACGTTGGAGGGCACCACTCCGTCGTTGAGCATGAGCATGAGCGCTCTGGAGTGGTCGCATATGACGTAGATGTCCTCCAGGGGGCCGATGGTCCTCATCAGCTCCTCATAATCGATGCCGATGCGGTCCGCGGTGGTCTCGCGTATGCGCCGGACGTCCGCGGCCGTCTTCATGTTGGTGGCCCCGGCGACCTTGCTGTACTCGGTCAGCACCCTGGCGTCCGGACTAACCTTGGCCAGGTCCTTCAGCCATTCCACCACCGGCCCGAAGACCGCCTCGTAGGCCGAGGAGGCGCCCTGGGACACCCAGCACATGCGCTCCAGTCCGTAGCCGGTGTCCACCACGGTCATGTCCATGGGCTTGCGTCCGTCAGGCGTGTCCCGGTACATCATGAACACCAGGGTGGCCACCTCCACGCCGTCCAGGATGACCTCAACGCAGGGTCCGGCGTTCCCGCCGCCCTCCCACCACTCCTCGATGTAGCGCATCTTGCCCGGGTCGGTGCCCAGGCGCTCGGTGAAGAGGCGGTGGCAGAGCTCCACGGTGCGGTCCTTGAAGTAGATGAACCTGCCGTCCTTCTTGTTGAAGGCGTGATGGGCGCACATCTCGAAGAAGGTGAAATGGCGGCCGGTCTTGCCCACGTTGTCTATGTCGTTGAAGCGGACGCAGGTCTGGGAGATGGTCAGGGGATTGTAGGGCGGTTCGATCACGCCGTTCAGCACCCATGGCTGGAAATCATATATGGAGGCCTGGGTGAAGAAGACGTCATCCCTCCAGCGGGCCACTATGGGGTATCGCTTGACCCTTCCGTGACCGTTCTCCTCAAAGAAGCTGAGATAGGCCTCGCGCATCTGGTGCAGGTCCAGCCTCTGATTCATGGGGGAGTTCCCGATGAAGGTGTACTCCTCGCAGGGGGGCTCGCCGCAGGTGGCCCAGTCCCCAAGGCTCCAGAAGTGCCTCTGACACTTGGGGCATTGCTTGCGCTTGAAACCCTTCTCCTGGAAGAAGGCGAGGTCGAACTCCGAGCCGGTCATGACTGGCGTTATTCAGAGGTCGTTATAAGAATATTGTCATCTCCACCAGAAACGGGTGAAAATGGTCCCTGCCAGATCAAATATGGCAGGAGGCGATGCCCTTCTTCTGGAGGTACTTCTGGTGGTATTCCTCGGCCCTCCAGAAGGTCCCGGCCTTCTCCAGGGTCGTGGCTATGGGCCTCTTGAACCTGCCCGAGGTGTCCAGTTTTGTCTTGGATGCCTCAGCCGCGCGCAGCTGCTCCTCGTCGTGATAGAATATGGCGCTGCGGTACTGCTTGCCGACGTCCGGTCCCTGCCGGTCCCGCTGGGTTGGATCGTGGGAGCTCCAGAAGACCTCGAGCAGCTGTTCGTAGCTGACCTCCGCATCATCGAAGGACAGCTGCACCACCTCGGCGTGTCCGGTGCGATCCGTGCACACCTCCCGGTAGGTGGGCGATTCCGTGTGTCCACCCATATATCCCACTTCGGTCTCCCGGACCCCATTAACCCTCTGGAACGCGGCCTCCACACCCCAGAAGCATCCCGCCGCGAACGTGGCCTTTCTGATCGCCATGCTATCCTCGTTCATCGGACGCACCACCATCTATATAATCGATACATCAGAAGAGGTCGCAGTTGTGGGAATAGTCCACCTTCACGTCTATGACCGCCAGGGCGTTCCGCGAGAGGCAATCCTTGAGCACAGCCTCGAACTCCTTCTCATGGACGGAATAACCTTCTGCGCCGAATGACCGGGCGTAGGTGGGGATGTCCGGAAAGCCCAGGTCCACGTTGGAGGCCCTTCCCAGTCCCCTCATCATCTTCTCCCTTATGAGTCCAAGGCCGCCATCGTTGAATATGACGGTCACGAAATTCACGCCCAGGCGCTTGGCCGTCTCCAGCTCCGAGGAGGACATCAGGAACCCCCCGTCGCCGGCCACCGCCACCACCCTCCTCTCCGGGTGCAGCATCCTGGCCGCTATGGCCGACGGCACGGCCACCCCCATGGGGATGAGCCCATTTTGCAGCAGCAGGGTGTTCGGTTCGTAAGCGGGATAGAACTTGGCCAGCCATATGAGGTGGGCTCCCACATCGCTCACTACAATGTCCTGCCGCCCCATCTGCCGGCGCAGGGCCTGCACCAGCCCCTTGGGTCCGGAGGATGGGGTTTCCGTGGCCCGCCTCATGGTGCCCTGATGCGACGCGTACCACTCCTGGGCCTTAGCCCCCTTGGGTATGAGCTTTCCCAGTGTGTGCACAAGGTCGCCCTCGGCCGAGGCCGAGACCTTCAGTTCCCTGGCCTTACCAGGTCCACCGCGCCCCATGTAGACAACGGTCTTCTCCCGGCCCCTGTTCCAGTACTGCGGCTGGAACTCCGTGGCGTCGTAGCCGATCAAGGCCACCAGGTCAGCCTCATCGTAGGCTTCCTTGGCCAGATCGCTGTTCCTCATGCCTATGGTGCCCAGGCTCAAGGGATGGTCATAGGGGAGCGCTCCCGAAGCCATCCAAGTGCATCCCGCGGGGATGCCCCAGGACGCCAGGAACTCCCGGACCTCCACGACGGCGTTCTCCCTCAGCACCCCGTGTCCGATTATGGCCAGTGGTTTCTCCGACCTCTCCAGCAGCCGCCTGATCTGGGTGATGGAGGTGGGGACGCTCCTCATGCGCCTGGGAGGCACCGGGTCCAACGCCTCTCCCGGCGACTCCCTCTTCATGATGTCCTCGGGAAGCTGCAGCACGACCGGGCCGGTGCGTTCCCTGCCCGCCAGGGCGAAGGCCCTCCGGACCGTGGCTGGAAGTTCCTGGGGATTGTTCACATCCAGCACCTTCTTGGCCAGGGGCCTGAACATGGCCACGAGGTCCAGGACCTGCTTCTGCGGAGGGTTGCGGCGGGCCTCGCCCGCCTGGGACACCAGGGCGATCATCGGCAGGTTGCTGAGGTAGGCGTCCGCCACCCCGGATACCAGATTCGTCGCTCCCGGGCCCAAGGTGCTCAGGCACACCCCCGGCCGTCCGGTCAATCGGCCCACCGTGCCGGCCATGAAGGCCGCGGCCTGCTCATGCCTGGTGAGAACGAAGCGCAGCCCGGCCTGGTGTATGGCATCCATGACCTCCAGGTTCTCCTCGCCCGGGATCCCGAAAACGTGGTCCACGCCCTCGGCCTGCAGGCATCTGACCAAAAGCTCCGCGGTCTTCATGGGATCACTCGAACATCATGGCCCTGGTGTGGAACAGGTCCGCGATCGCGCACCTGATGGCATCTTCGACCTTGCCGTCATGCCTGTAGGGTTTGGCTCCCCTGGCCATCAGCTCCGTTTCAGCCTTCTCCCCGAACTCGGAGGCCAGGACGATGTCCACCCCGGCCAGGTCCGCCACCATCTTCTCCAGCTTCTGCCGGTGTTTCTCCCCGAACATGGGTTCGTTCATCAGGGGGTCGGTGTCCACGATTCCGGCTGGGGTGATGTTCCCGTCCTCCACCTCGTAGAGCATGAAACGGCTGGCATGGCCGAAGTGCCTGTCCACCATGTCCCCGGTGGAGGTGGCCACGGCCACCCTGTACTTGGCCTTAATCTCCATCTCGATGGTGATGGGGCCTCCGCCCGAAGGCTCCTTCGAACCGCAGGTGAAATGGGCGAACTCAGCCGATCTGTCGTTGTCCAACAGTCCGATGGCGTCAGCCCTACAGAAACGGCAGTGCCTCATCTGCTTCACATTGGTCTCGCACATGTCCTGCAGCCGCTTGCGCTGCTCCGGGGTGGGCGCAGGAACGTTGGCGAACTTGGTTCCCGGCACAGGTATCAGCGGGATGATGTTGTGTATGTAGACGCCCAGCTCCTTGACCTTCTTCGCCACCTCGGGAATGTGGTCGGCGTTGATGGTGGGCACCATGACCGTGTTGGCCTTGACCAGTATACCGGCCTCCACGCATTTCCGTATGCCCTCCAGCTGATTGGTCAGCAGCCTTTCGGCGGCTTCCCGGCCGCGTAACGCCTTACCCTCCCATATCACAAAGTCGTAGATCTTCTCCCCTACCGCAGGGTCCACCGCGTTGATGGTGACAGTGACGAACTTGATCCCCAACTGCTTCAGCCGGGGGACCGCCTTGGGCAGGTTCAGTCCGTTGGTGCTGAGGCACAGGGTCAGGTCCGGGAACTCCTCCCTCACCATCTCCAAAGTGGTGAATGTCTCCTCGTTGGCCAGGGGGTCGCCCGGTCCGGCCACCCCGATCACGCTCATGTAGGGTATCTTCTCCTTGACGTAGCGTATCTTCTCCACCGCTTCCTTGGGGGAGAGGAGGTCCGAGGTCACCCCGGGCCTGGATTCGTTCATGCAATCGTACTTGCGATTGCAATAGTTGCACTGGATGTTGCACCTGGGCGCTATGGGCAGGTGCATTCGCGCGAACTTCTTGTGCGCCTTCTCGTTGTAGCAGGGATGGCTGTCCAGCATCTCCTGGACATGGATAGGCAG